>NZ_JBITFQ010000015.1:53792-150067 GCF_044456225.1 Streptomyces sp. NPDC050988
CCGCCCCCCCGCCCCCCCCCCCCCGCGGCGGCGCCCCCCCGCCCCCCCGCCCCCCCCCCCCCCCCCCCCCCCCCCCCCCCCCCCCCCCCCCCCACCGGGCCCGCACCCGATCACAGCCCGGCCCGCGGAGCAAAAGGGCAGCCCGCCGACGGGGGAAGATCGGCGGGCTGCCTGGTGCCACAGTGGACTAGTGGACGGAGTGCTCCTCCAGAGGGAACGTTCCGCCGACGACGTCATCGGCGAACGCCTTGGCGGCATCGCCCATGACCTCACGCAGATTGGCGTACTGCTTCACGAACCGAGGCATCTTGCCCCCGGTGAGCCCGAGCATGTCCGTCCAGACGAGAACCTGCGCATCGGTGTCGGGCCCCGCCCCGATCCCCACCGTGGGGATGTGCAGCACCCGGGTCACCTCGGCGGCCAGCTCCGCGGGAACCAGCTCCAGGACGACCGCGAACGCGCCCGCGTCCTGGACGGCCTTGGCGTCCCGCAGAAGCTGCTGGGCGGCCTCCTCGCCACGCCCCTGGACGCGGTAGCCCATCGAGTTCACGGACTGGGGGGTGAGACCGATGTGCGCCATCACCGGGATACCGGACTCCACGAGCAGCTCGATCTGCCGGTGCGACCGCTCGCCGCCCTCCAGCTTCACCGCCCCGACCCCGGCCTCCTTCACCAGCCGGGTCGCCGAGCGCAGCGCCTGCACCGGTCCCTCCTGGTAGGACCCGAAGGGCAGGTCACCGACGATCAGGGCGCGCGAGGTGCCCCGTACGACGGCGGCCGAGAGCATGGTCATCTCGTCGAGGGTGACGGGCACGGTCGACTCGTACCCGAGGTGGCAGTTGCCCGCCGAGTCGCCGACGAGCATGACCGGGATGCCGGCCTCGTCGAAGACGGACGCGGTCATCGCGTCGTACGCGGTGAGCATCGGCCACTTCTCGCCGCGTTCCTTGGCGGTGGTGATGTCGCGGACGGTGATGCGGCGTGTGCCCTTGCCTCCGTACAGCGCCCTACTGCTGCTGTCGGTGGTCGCCCGGGCAGCCGAAAGCTGCGTCATTGCAACGGCTCCTTCTGTCATCTCGAAGCGCCCTCACGGCGTCTCCGGATCCCCTCCATGGTGGCACCTCGTGCCAGGGAACGGCTAGAGGGGGCACCCGCTCCCCACGAGAGGGGGCACCCGCTCCCCACGGGCCCGTAAGGTCTCGGTAAAGGATTTCAAATACGAGACGGTCTCGTATCGAATCCCCCCTAGGCTTTTCGGCATGACAACTCCCGCCGCCCCCGCCACCCGCATACCGGAAGCCGTGCACCGGCGCCGCTGGGCGATCCTCGGCGTCCTGATGCTGAGCCTGCTGATCGTCGTCCTGGACAACTCGATCCTGAACGTCGCGATCAAGACCATCTCGACGCCCGCCCCGACCGGCCTGGGGGCCACCCAGAGCGAGCTGGAATGGGCCATCAACGCCTACACCCTCGTCTTCGCGGGCCTGCTCTTCTCCGCGGGCCTCCTCGGTGACCGGCTCGGACGCAAGAAGGTCCTGCTCGGCGGGCTCTTCGTCTTCGGTGTCGGCTCGGCGCTCGCGGCCTCCTCCGGGACGCCGGTCGAGCTCATCTCGTTCCGCGCGGTGATGGGCCTCGGCGCCGCCTTTGTGATGCCGGCCACCCTCGCGGTCCTCATGAACGTCTTCGAGCGCGACGAGCAGCCGAAGGCCATCGGAATCTGGGCGGGCGGCGTAGGCCTCGCCATCGCCATCGGCCCGATCACCGGAGGCGTACTCCTCGACCACTTCTGGTGGGGCTCGGTCTTCCTGATCAACGTGCCGATCGTGATCCTCGCCCTGGGCCTGATGATCTGGCTGGTCCCCGACTCCCGCGACCCGAAGCCGGGCCGGATCGACCCGGTGGGCGTGGTGCTGTCCGTCATCGGGCTCGTCCTGCTCGTCTACGGCATCATCAAGGGCGGCCAGCTCGCCGACTTCACGGACCCCACGGTCCTCGCGACCATCGGCGCCGGACTCGCCGTACTCGTCGGCTTCGTGGTGTTCGAGAAGCGCAGCAGCCATCCGTCGATCGACGTCACGTACTTCAAGGACAAGGTCTTCTCGTCGGCGATCAGCGCCATCGCGCTCGTGTTCTTCGCGCTGATGGGCGTCACCTTCTTCGCCGTCTTCTACACCCAGAGCGTGCGCGGCTACTCGCCCCTGCAGACCGGCCTGCTGATGCTGCCGCTGGCCGTCGCGCAGCTCGTCTTCGCGCCGCGTGCCCGGCTGGTCGTGGACCGCTTCGGCAACAAGGCCACCACCACCGGCGGCATGCTCCTCATCGCCGCCATGCTCGCCGCGTTCGCCGGTCTTGAGGCGGACACGCCGATCTGGATCCTGGAGGTCGTCTTCTTCCTCATGGGCACCGGCATGGCGCACATCATGACGCCCACCAGCGTCGTGATCATGCAGGCCCTGCCCCGCGAGAAGGCCGGCTCCGCCTCCGCGCTCAGCAACACGTTCCGCCAGGTCGGCGGCGCCCTCGGCATCGCCGTACTCGGCTCGGTCCTGTCCGCCGCGTACCGCTCGGGCATCGAGGACAAGCTGCCGGCCGCGGCCCGGCACAGCGCGGGCGAGTCCATCGAGGCGACGCTCGGCTTCGCCGCGAAGCTCGGCCCCGAGGGAGACGCCCTCGTCGGCCCGGCCAACGACGCCTTCCTGCACGCGATGCACGTCACGGCCCTGTGCGGCGCGGGTGTCGCCCTCGTCGGCGCCGTGGTCGTCGGACTGTGGCTGCCGGGCCGCACACCGGCCCCGGCGGACAAGGAAGCGGAGCTGGTGAGCGCGGACAACTGAGCCGTACGGCAAGGATCCGGCCACCCGGGACGGCGAGTGACCGAACTCCCCGCGCACCGGGGAGAATCAACGGGGCGGCCGGCCGGACACGGGCGGCGGAACAACGGGATTCGAGAGCGGAGCGAGGACGTGGGCGTCGCGGAGAAGGAGGCGGGGGCGGTCGGCGGGGGCGGACCCGCCAGAGGGCGCCCGCGCAGCGAGGCCGTCGAGCGCGCCATCATCGAGGGCGTCATGAAGCTGCTGGAGGAGGGCATCCCGCTCGCGGACATCTCCATCGAGCGGGTCGCCCGCATCGCCGGTGTGGGAAAGGCCACCATCTACCGGCGCTGGAGCGGTCGCGAGGAACTCTTCTGCGACGTGCTGCGCACCGCCGAACCGCCCGACCCCGAACTGCCCGGCGTCTCCATGCGCGAGGACCTGATCATCCTGCTCGAATCGCTGCGGCAGCAGGGTCTGCTCAACCGCTCCTCGGCGATCATGCACAACGTCCACGCGCAGATGAAGAGCAGCCCCAAGCTGTGGAAGGTCTACCACTCGGCCGTCATCGAACCGCGCCGCCGCAAGACGTTCGACGTGCTGCGCCGCGGCCAGCTCAACGGCGAACTCCGCGCGGACATCGACGTGGAACTGGCCAACGACCTCTTCGTGGGCCCCATGCTCGTACGCGCCGTCGTCCGCCCGGACGCGGAGCTGGAGGAGGGCCTGCCCGAACGGATCGTCGACACGGTCCTGGCGGGACTTGGGCCCGCCGCCTCCTGAACGCACCGATGAAGGCACCGATGAAGGCACCGCAGAGGGCCGCCAACCCCCGCGGCAATGTGCGCGTTTCGTCACAGACCACCCCTGCCGGGCCCGCAACCGGAACTCCTCACGTCGGCTCTTTCGTCCTCGTGCCCATACGGCCGTCATGGCACGGCGAGAACAAACGCGATCATCCCCTAGGGTCTTAGGCGCAGGGATGGTGTGCACGGCACTTGGTGAGGCGACGGTATGGCGCAGGCGTACAAGACGGAGACGGGCAGCGGTGACCAGGGGTCCGACCGCAGAGAACCCCGGCTTCGGCGCCTGCTCTCCACCCTCCGCAACGACCGGGGCATCTGGCGCCGGGGCATCGTCCTCGCCGCGTTCGCCCTCGTACTGTCCCTGGTCATGGGGCTGCACGCGCGGATCCCGAACACCATCGGCAACCTCGGCAGCCTCACGGAGACCTTCCTGCCCTGGCTGGCCGTCCTCATCCCGGTGCTGCTGGTCCTCGCGCTGGTCCGCAGGTCCGCGACCGCGCTGATCGCCGTACTGCTGCCCGCGATCGTCTGGCTCAACCTCTTCGGCGGACTGCTCGCCGACCGCACCGGCGGTGGCGGAAATCTCACCGTCGCCACGCACAACGTCAACGCCGACAACCCGGACCCGGCCGGCACGGCCCGCGACGTCGCCGCGTCCGGCGCCGACGTGGTGGCCCTGGAGGAGCTGACGGCCTCGGCGGTCCCGGTGTACGAGCAGGCCCTGGACTCGACGTACAAGTACCACTCCGTGCAGGGCACGGTCGGCCTGTGGAGCAAGTACCCGCTGAGCGAGTCCCGGCCGGTCGACATCAAGCTCGGCTGGACGCGCGCGATGCGGGCCACGGTCACCGCGCCGGAGGGGAAGCTCGCGGTCTATGTGGCCCATCTCCCCTCCGTGCGGGTGAAGATGGAGGCCGGGTTCACCGCGCGCCAGCGTGACAAGAGCGCCGACGCGCTCGGTGAGGCCATCGCCGACGAGAAGCTCCCGCAGGTCGCCCTGCTCGGCGACCTGAACGGCACGATGAACGACCGCGCGCTGAACGCCGTCACCTCGCAGCTGCGCTCCACACAGGGCGCGGCGGGCAGCGGCTTCGGGTTCAGCTGGCCGGCGTCGTTCCCGATGGCCCGGATCGACCAGATCATGGTCAAGGGCGTCGAGCCGGTCACCTCCTGGACGCTCCCGGAGACGGGCAGCGACCATCTTCCGATCGCCGCTCGCGTGAAGCTTTCCGCAACCGGCTCGTAACCCCTGGGAATACTGGGCCTGAGACGCTTTGTTCCGGAGATGAACATAAGCTGTACGGAACACCGCACTCGTTTGGAAGGTCCCTCATGCCCCTGGCCCTGCTCGCCCTAGCCGTGGGCGCCTTCGGCATCGGCACCACCGAGTTCGTGATGATGGGCCTGCTGCCCGACGTCGCGGACGACCTCAACATCTCGATCCCCAGCGCGGGACACCTGGTCTCGGCGTACGCGATCGGTGTCGTCATCGGCGCCCCGCTGCTCGCCGCGGTGACCGCCCGGATGTCCCGCCGCAAGGTCCTGATCGGTCTCATGGTGCTGTTCGTCGTGGGCAACACGCTCTCGGCCTTCGCCCCCGACCACCACTCTCTGCTTGCCGCTCGTTTTCTCAGCGGCCTGCCGCACGGCGCGTTCTTCGGCGTCGGAGCCGTTGTCGCCACCGGTCTGGTTCCCGCCGAGCGCAAGGCTCGCGCCGTCTCGATGATGTTCCTCGGACTGACCGTCGCGAACATCGCGGGTGTGCCCGCCGCGACGCTGGTCGGCCAGAACTTCGGCTGGCGCGCCACGTTCCTGGGCGTCAGCGTGATCGGTCTTGTGGCCATCGCGTCGCTGGCGCTGGTGCTGCCGCGTGACGGCTCTCATGCGCCCGCCGCGGGACTCCGCAGCGAACTGGCCGCGCTCAAGTCACTGCCGGTCTGGCTGGCCCTCGCTACGACCGTCGCCGGCTTCGGTGCGCTCTTCTCGGCGTACAGCTACATCACGCCGATGCTCACGGACTCCGCCGGGTACGCCGACTCCAGTGTGACGCTGCTGCTCGCGCTGTTCGGGGTGGGCGCGACGATCGGCAACCTGCTCGGTGGCCGGCTGGCCGACCGGTGGATGCGGGGCACGTTGTTCGGCGGGCTTGTCTCGCTGGTGGCGGTTCTTGTGCTCTTCCCTGTGCTGATGGGTACGGCCTGGAGTGCGGGCGTGGCTGTGGTGCTGCTTGGTACGGCGGCGTTCGTCACCAGCTCGCCGCTTCTGCTGATGGTCATGGAGAAGGCGTCCTCGGCGCCGTCGCTGGCCTCGTCCGCCAACCAGGCCGCGTTCAACCTTGCCAATGCCGGTGGGGCGTGGATCGGTGGGCTCACGCTGGCGGCGGGTTTCGGTACGACGTCGCCTGCGCTGGCGGGTGCGGGGCTTGCGGTTCTGGGGCTGGGGGTGGCTGCGGTCGCGTACGTGGTGGATCGTCGGCGGGTGACGGTTCGTGCCGGACGGGTTGTTGCCGGGGGTGTTCCGCGGCGGGTGGAGACTGCTGTCCGTCGGTGAGCTCCGGTGGTACCGCCGGTGGTTGTCCGCGGGTTGGTGGGGGCTGGTCGCGCAGTTCCCCGCGCCCCTTGGGTTCGTGGTGGGGCGGGGACGCGCCGGGACATCCGAGCTTGCTCTGTGGGAAGTCGGGTGGGCCGGGAAGCGCGGCGCTCGCACGTCCCGGCACGTCCCCTCACGTCCCGGGGACGGGTGCCGGCCCGGCGCCCGTCCCGCTCAGACGTCCTGACCCGAGCGGGGCCGCGCCCCTGGCTCTTGTCCTTGGGGGCGGCAGCCCCTGCTTTTAAGGGGCGCGGGGAACTGCGCGCTCAGCCCCCGCCGGGCCGCAGTGGACACACGACATGAACCCCCACTCACCTCGGGGGCGCGGGGAACTGCGCGCTCAGCCCCCGCCGGGCCGCGGTCGACGCACGACATGAACCCCCACTCACCTCGGGGGCGCGGGGAACTGCGCGATCAGCCCCCACCGGGCCGCAGGCGGCGAACATGCGGAACAAGGCCCCCGCCTCGATCATGGGCACCAATGATCAAGCCCCGCCCGACCACAGCCACCCTCCTGGCCCTCGGCGCGCTCGCGTACACCGCCTGGGCACTCGAGGTCGTCCTGACGACAGACCTCGCCCCCGCGCACACGTACGTGAGCGAACTGGCCGCCAGGAACCAGCCGCACGGCACCCTGTTCCGCACGACGGACCTGGTCGCAGGCGTCCTGGTGTGGGCCGCCGGCCTGCTGGCATCGCTCCGGCTGCCCTCCCCGGGGTGGTGGACAAGGGTCGGCTGGATCGCACTCGTTCTGTTCGGTACGGCCACAGCCGTCGACTCCCGACTGCCGCTCAGCTGCGCCCCCACCGCGGACCTCGCGTGCGCCGCCCAGGAGCGCGCGGGCCTGCTGCCGGTGGCCCATTCCGCGCACTCCGTGAGCAGTACCGTCGCCCTGTGCGGCATCCTCGTCGCCATGGTGGCCCTCACCCTCACCGCCCGCCGGTACGCGCCCCGGGCGCCCCTCGCCCGCTCCGGCCCCGCCCTGGTGACGCTCGAACTGGCCGCCACCGCCTGGACGCTGGCCGCCGTCGCCGCGCTGGAGGCGGGCCACGTCGGCTGGGGCCTCGGCGTGGCCCAACGCCTTCAGGTGGGCGTCATCGCGGTCTGGCTGGGGGTGCTGGCCGTCTCGCTCGTGCGCCCCACGACTCCTGGCGTACCTCTTGGTGACCGGGTCCTGGACGTGCGCGGCAGGGAACGTGTGCCGTCCGGTTCCGGAGACACGCGCCCATGACCTTCGTACGCATCCTTGGAGTCCCCCACCACATCCGCGTCGACGGCACCGGGCCCGTCTGCGTCCTCAGCGCCGGTCTGGGGATGGCCTGGTTCGACTGGGACCCCGTGGTCCCGCTCCTCGCCCCGTACCGCACCGTCATCCGCTTCGACCGCCCGGGGCTCGGGCTCAGCGGCCACGCGCGCGCGTGGCCCACGCTCACCGGTGAGGCGGAGCGTATCGCGCGCGTGCTCGACGCGGCCGGGGTCGGTGCGCCCGTGACCGTGGTGGGGCACTCGCTCGCCGGGTTCCACTGCGAGGCGTTCGCCCGGTTGTTTCCGGAGCGGACGGCCGGGCTCGTGCTGGTCGACGCCAGCGTCGAGGAGGCACCCCGGGCCAGGAGGGCCCCCGAGTTCGCGGACGCGTGCACGCGCGCGTGCGGCACGTTGCTGGCCGCCGCGGGTGTCCCGCGGCTCCTGGGGCCCTTCCTGCGGCGTACCGCCGTCCGGGCCGGGCGGCACGGTGGCGGTGATCCGGCCCCGGACGACCTCGTCCGCCGTGCCTACTCCACCAGCCGTTTCCTGCACGCGGTCCTCGCCGAGAACGGGCGCTACCGGGACCAGGCGGTCGAGCTGGACTCCCTGAGAGGCCGGTCTCCGCTCGACGCGCCCGTCACCGTGCTCGCCGCGTACGAGGGTGGCTCACCTCGCTGGCTGGACCGGCAGAGAGCGCTCGCCGAACGACTCGGCGGCGCCTTCCGGGTGTCCGAGCCCGCGGGTCATCTGGTCATGCTCGACCGCCCCCAGGACGTCGCGGACGCGATCCTGCGGACATGAGCGCGCCCGCCACTCGTCGAGGAGGGACGAGAGACGGGTGCGCATCACACAGAACAAGCCTCAGCGACGGTATGAAGTCACATAGCCCGGCGCGGGCGAACCCACCCCGGTGACATCGTCGTACCCCCGCACGGCCTTCAGCGAGCTGTCCTTGCCGAGGCTGCGGACGGAGGTCAGCAGGCCCTCCGACGCGTCGAAGGAGTTGACGAAGTCGACGCGCGCCACCGCGAGGTCGCGGCCCGTGGGGCGGTCCGTGACGTCGTGGTAGAGCTTCGAGCCGTACCGGTCGTAGATCGCCGGGTTGGCGAAGCCGATCGGATGGCCGCCGCGCTGCTGCTGGGCGAGTGCCTGGATACCCGCGATGACCGGCGAGGCGAGCGAGGTGCCGCCGATGCGGTACTCGTCGTACTTCTGCGTCCCGTCCGGGAAGGTCTGCGTCTGTCCGACCAGGAACCCGGTGTTGGGGTCGGCGATCGCGGCGATGTCCGGCACCGTTCGCATGGGTTGCGTGCCGTTCGCCTTCGCGAGTGCGGACGGGACCACGCCTTGCTGGTAGAACGGCTGCTTCACCGTCGCGCTGGTGCCGCCGCCCGCGCCGGAGGTGTACGCGCCCGGGAAGTCCGTCCAGCTCCTGCCGTCGTCCGACAGAGTGGCCCTGAGCGTGCCCCAGCCGGTCTCCCACTTGTACGTGTCGCCCTTGCCGACGGCCAGCGAGGTGCCGCCGACCGCCGTCACCCACGCCGAGTTGGCCGGGGTGTCGACCTGCTTCGTACCGGTGTGCGCGACCTCGTCGCCGTTGTCGCCCGACGAGAAGTAGAAGCCGATGCCCTCGATCGCGCCCAGCTGGAAGACCTGGTCGTAGGCGGCGGCGAGGTCCGGCGTCTGGTTGGCCTCGATGTCGCCCCACGAGTTGGAGACGATGTCGGCGAGATGTCCGTCGACGATCTTGCCGAGCGAGTCGAGCAGATCGTCGTCGTAGCAGGACTCGGCGCCCACGTAGACGATGTTCGAGGCGGGCGCGACGGCGTGCACGGCCTCGACGTCGAGGGTCTCCTCGCCGTACCAGCCCGCGGCCCCGCACTCCTCGGTCCGCGTGTACTGGGTCGGCAGCACCTGGCTCAACTGCCCGCCGCCGTACGCCGCGTCGCCGTGCTTCGCCGCGTACGTGGCCGCGTCCGCCGCGATGGTCGGCGAGGCGTACGCGTCCGTGATCGCCACGGTCACGCCCTTGCCGGTCGCCCGGCCCGCCCCGTACGCGGCCCGCAGCTGCTTGCCGGTGTAACCCTTGACGGCGTACGGGATCTTCGTGCCGTACGCCTTCGGGAGCGTCGTCGCGGTCTTCGAGCCGTAGTATGAGGAGAACGGTCCGGCGTTGTGGAACACGGCGTCCGGCGGCGGCAGCGTGTCGGAGTGGTTCGCCTTGTGCGGGGCGTTGTCCAGGCCGGTGACGGTCAGGACGGCGCCGTTCAGGCCCGCGGGCGCCGAGGCGGTCTTCGTGGGCGCCCGGTAGGTCTTCTTGCCCTTGGCGTAGTTGTGCAGCTGGGTGCCGAACGCCTTCTCCGCGTCGGCCACTTCGCCCGTCACCGAGAGGTAGTGCCGTGTGGTGCCGGTGACGGTCAGGCCCGCCGACTTCAACCACGCGGTCACCTTGGCCACTTGGGCCTTGGTCGCGCCGAAGCGGGCCTCGGTCTGCCGCGCGCTCAGGTACTTCCCGTACGAGGGCGACGACGGGTCGGAGACGGCCTTGGCGTAGGCGCTCAGGCCCGCCGCGTCCCGGCCGGCGAGGTAGACCCGGGCCGAGACCCGGGAGGCGTCCGCCGTGGCTCCCTTGTCCGTCTGGGCGGTGGCCCACAGCGGTTTGGTGCCCTGGAGCGTGTCACGGCCGTCCGGGTCGGTCGACGCATGGGCCGCGGGTATGCCGAGTGCCAGCGCACCGGCGAGCAGAGGCAGTGTCGCCGCCATGCTCACTCCGGCACGCACCGCGGCTCGGTTGGATCTCATGGAGAACCCCCTAATGGATCTCTGGATGGGGGTCACTCTTGCGATGAACCGTTCATGCCAGGGGAATGGCGGGGGCATGGCTGGGCCAAGAAGCGCCCAAGGAACCGTATGTGCAAGGGATTTGGGGTGCGATGCCCGAGATGAACCGGGTCTCGCGCCCCAGTGGCTACCGGCCGGGAGGTGTCCCGCCAGGCTCGGCTCAGTGGCTCAGTGGCTCAGTGGCTCAGTGGCTCAGTGGCTCAGTGGCTCAGCGCCGGCGCAGGCCTGCGGCTTCGGAAAGCAGGCCTGCGGACTTGGGCTCAGGCCTGCGGCTTCGCGCCGCGCTTCTTCAGCAGGTCGGTGATGAGCTGCATCTCCGACTCCTGCGCCTGGACCATCCCCTGCGCGAGCCGTCGCTCGACGCCGACCTGGCACCGTTCCACGCAGCCCTTGGCCATGTGCACCCCGCCCATGTGGTGGGCGTACATGAGCTGCAGATAGCGGATCTCGGCGGCCTCGCCGTTCAGCTTGCCCAGCGACTCCATCTGGGCCGTCGTCGCCATGCCCGGCATCAGTGAGCCGTCCCCGGCGGACGGCATGCCACTCATGTCCATCCAGGCCATGGGCTCCTCGGCCGACACCTTGGGCAGCTCCCACAGGTCCAGCCAGCCGAGCATCATGCCGCGCTGGTTGGCCTGCGTCTGCGCGATGTCGTACGCGAGACGCCGTACCTCTTCGTTCTTGGTGCGGTCGCGCACGATGTACGACATCTCGACGGCCTGCTGGTGGTGCACCGCCATGTCCCGCGCGAAGCCGGCGTCCGCGGAGTCGGCCGCCGGGGCCTTCATGCCGGAGTCGTCGCCGTCGGCGACCGCGTACGTGATCGCCCCGGCCGCCACGACCACGGCCGCGGCGACTCCGGAGATCCAGCCGGCGAACTTCATCTTCCTCACTGCGACAGGCCGTTGGTGCAGGCGGCGCCCGGCTCGGGCGTCTGCTTGCCCTGGACGTACGTCTCGAAGAACTTGGCGACGTTCGGGTCGCTCGCACTCGTCACCGTACGCTGATGGCCCCACGCGGAGAGCATGATCGGGTCCTTCTGGTCCTCGACCGGGCTCATCAGCGTGTAGGGGGTCTTCTTGACCTTCTCCGAGAGCGCCTTCACGTCCGCGTCCGACGCCTTGCTGTTGTACGTCACCCAGACCGCGCCGTGCTCGAGCGAGTGCACGGCGTTCACGTTCTTGATCGCCTTGGTGTAGACGTCGCCGTTGCAGTTCATCCACACCTGGTTGTGGTCACCGCCCACCGGGGGCTCCATCGGGTACTTCACGTCCTTGGTGACGTGGTTCTGCGTGAGCTTGGTGCTCCACGTCTTCACCCCGTCCTTGCCCGTGACGAACTTCCCCGACGTCGACTTCGAGTCGCCCGACGCACTGTCCTTGTCGTCGGACTGCGAGTTGATCAGGAACGCACCGCCGGCCACGAGACCGGCGACGACGATCACGCTCGCGGTGATCGTGAGGATCCGGCCGCGGCGCTCACGTGCCTGCTCGGCACGCCGCATCTCCTCTATCCGCGCCTTGCGCGACTTGGACTCTGTCTTCTTGGCGGAACCCATGGGGTGGTCCTTCTGGGGAAAAGGGACAGTCGTGTGGTCGACTGATCGTAGTGGGGGAGAAGTGGATGTACGCGGGGAGGCCGGAGGAATGGCCAAATGAGGGTTTCGTCACCTGCCCGGAGACTGCGGCGGCCGGCCATTACATGCGCGGCGCTCAGCGGGCAAGATAGGCGTCAGAGCAGTACACCTGCCGTACGTCAGGCGTTCAGGCGGAGGTCGGCCGGGCGATCTGGGTCCGCAACGCGCATGAAATGCTGTTGTGGTGTGATGCGCAGGTGCCCGACCGCCTCCCTGGGACGGGAGCAGGCGGCCTGACCAGCAAGATTGGGTGGAAGCGGAAGATGGACAAGCAGCAGGAGTTCGTGCTCCGTACTTTGGAAGAGCGCGACATCCGTTTCGTACGCCTGTGGTTCACGGACGTGCTGGGCTTCCTCAAGTCGGTGGCCGTGGCCCCGGCCGAGCTGGAGCAGGCCTTCGACGAGGGCATCGGCTTCGACGGGTCGGCCATCGAGGGCTTCGCACGCGTCTACGAGTCCGACATGATCGCCAAGCCGGACCCGTCGACCTTCCAGGTCCTGCCGTGGCGTGCGGAGGCTCCCGGCACGGCCCGGATGTTCTGCGACATCCTGATGCCGGACGGCTCGCCGTCCTTCGCGGACCCGCGGTACGTGCTGAAGAGGGCCCTGGCCAAGGCCTCCGACCTGGGCTTCACCTTCTACACCCACCCCGAGATCGAGTTCTTCCTGCTGAAGGACAAGCCGGTCGACGGCTCGCGCCCGACGCCCGCCGACAACTCCGGCTACTTCGACCACACCCCGCAGAACGTCGGCATGGACTTCCGCCGCCAGGCGATCACCATGCTGGAGTCGATGGGCATCTCGGTCGAGTTCTCGCACCACGAGGGCGCCCCGGGCCAGCAGGAGATCGACCTCCGCTACGCGGACGCGCTCTCGACGGCGGACAACATCATGACGTTCCGCCTGGTCATGAAGCAGGTGGCGCTGGAGCAGGGCGTGAACGCGACGTTCATGCCGAAGCCGTTCTCGGAGCACCCGGGCAGCGGCATGCACACGCACCTCTCGCTCTTCGAGGGCGACCGCAACGCCTTCTACGAGTCGGGCTCCGAGTACCAGCTCTCCAAGGTCGGCCGCTCCTTCATCGCGGGCCTGCTGAAGCACGCGGCGGAGATCGCGGCGGTGACGAACCAGTGGGTCAACTCCTACAAGCGCATCTGGGGCGGCTCCGAGCGCACCGCAGGCGCCGGCGGCGAGGCTCCCTCGTACATCTGCTGGGGCCACAACAACCGCTCGGCCCTGGTCCGCGTCCCGATGTACAAGCCCGGCAAGACGGGGTCGGCACGGGTGGAGGTCCGCTCCCTCGACTCGGGCGCGAACCCGTACCTGGCGTACGCGATGCTCCTCGCCGCCGGCCTCAAGGGCATCGAGGAGGGCTACGAGCTCCCGCCGGGCGCCGAGGACGACGTCTGGGCCCTCTCCGACGCCGAACGCCGCGCGATGGGCATCGAGCCCCTTCCCCAGAACCTCGGCGAGGCTCTGACCCTCATGGAGCGCAGCGACCTCGTCGCCGAGACCCTCGGCGAACACGTCTTCGACTTCTTCCTCCGCAACAAGCGCCAGGAGTGGGAGGAGTACCGCTCCGAGGTGACGGCCTTCGAGCTGCGGAAGAACCTGCCGGTGCTGTAAGGGCAGGTCAGCGAGGTATCCAGCTGATTCGACACCTTGGGGCCGACGGTCGTGGACCGTCGGCCCCAAGGTGTTCTACTGCCCCTGGGCCGCCTCTGCTCCCGGAAGGAAACGGCCGACCCCAGGCGCTCGCCGGCGGCCCGGCCGATGCGGGGGCGATGCACGGGGGATACCGGGCGGCGAAAAGGTTGGTGCGCGGGGCCGACGGAACCGGGTAACGTCGTTGTCATGTTCTTCCAGACGCCGATTTACGAGTGAGAGCGTGACGGGCCCCCGCTGACGTCCTTCGACGTCACCGCCCGTCCCCCACCGACGAATCCGTAGATCACTACGCATCATTACCGGGAGAACCCGTGACCGTGAGCAAGAACATCAACAATCCCGTGGGCATGGGCGGCGGCCAGCGCAAGAAGCTGTCCCGCGCCGAACGGCAGAACAACGGCCCGTACCGCAACCTCGACCGCCAGGGCGCAGCTGACCAGAAGGCGGAGCTGGTGCGCAAGATGCGCGAGAAGGCAGCCGCAGCCGAGGCCGCCGAGCAGACGGACGACGACACCGCAAAGAGCTGACGCACCGCCGCCGCAGGGCGGCACCGCACGGGGCAGGGCCCGGACCGCGACGTGCGGTCCGGGCCTTGCTGTCGTACTGGGCTCTGCCGACGAGGAGACCTTCGACCTGGGCGGACCAGTCACCAGGGACGGCGATCTCTGACCGTGGGATCAGCCGGTGAGGGGATCCGTCACGGGGTCTGCTCGGCCAGGTCTGTCATCAGCTTGTGGAGGGGCTTTGTGGCGCGCTCGCGGAATTCCTGGATGGCCCAGCCGTTGCCGTCCGGGTCGGTGAAGTGCATGAAGGTGCCCCCGTCCTGGGGGGCGTACTGGACGGGCTCACTGACCTCCAGGCCGCGGGCGGTCAGTTCCTCGTAGGCCGCCTTGGCGTCCGCCACGACCAGCTGCAGGCCGTGGTACGTGCCCGGCTGCGGTGTTCCCGTCGGGATCGGCACGCCCTCGGCGAGCGCGATCGAACAGCCGGAACCGGGGGGTGTCAGCTGGACCACGCGGGCGCCCGGCATGACCTCGGTGTCGATGTCGACGTGGAATCCGACCTTGTCCTGGTAGAAGGCCTTCGCCCGGTCGATGTCGGTGACGGGAAGCGTGATCACTTCAAGGGCCATGTCCATGGAACGACTCCTTTGTCGTACGCATTGTCGTAGGCGTTTGCTGTAAAGCGGTTGCCGTATGGCGGTTGCTGTAAGGCGGTTGTCGTCGGTGGTGTCGCGTGCGTTGTGCCTTCAGGTCGTGCGTCCGTCGAACCGCCAGCGGGTCTGGCTGAACGGCTCTCCCTTACCGAAGCCGAAAACGGTCCCGGGCGCCACCGAGAAAACGAGGGCCTTTCCGGCGCCGTGGTGGAAGTGCCCGTCGCCGACCTCGAAGTGCCAGAAACTGCCGTACTTGCGCTCCCACGCCTCGGCCAGCTCGCGCAGCCTGTCGTCGTCGGACACCCGGACCGCCTCGCCCTCCACCACGAGGTCGTACCCCTTGTTCCAGGTGTTGGTGCCTGTGGTCAGTACGACGCTCGGGTTCAGCGCGAGGTTGCGAGCCTTGCGCTCCTCGGGCCCGGTGCAGAAGTGCAACGCGCCGTCCGACCACACCGTCGGCAGCGGGGTGACGTGAGGCCGTCCGTCGGGGCGTACCGTCGAGATCCAGAACAGCTCGGACTCTGCCAGCAGCGCCTCGGCCTCGGCCCAGGGGCGTGCGGTGGCGGTCTCGTCGCTGTAGCGCGTGTCTACTTCGGCCCGCGGTTCCATGAGTGCTCCTCCTGCTGGACGGGCGGATGTCTGGATGATTCCTCACCAGGGCAGACCCCGCCCGCCGACGAAACTCATCGGTCAGGCGGCCACCGCGTGGGCCGCCGGCCGGTCACAGGACCTCCGCCTCCGGGAACATCAGGCCGCCGACGGCCGGACGCGCTCGTCGACCCGCGCCGACCGGCCACGACGGTCGTGGCCCGCTGAAACCGTCGGCCCGCGTCCAGGCGCTTCCCTCAGGGTCTCCGGTTAGGCTCAGGGCCGTACGACCTTGATCCCGTGGGAGGAACAGGAGGCCGGGGATGATGGCGCCGGGGCGCAGGAGCAGTACCTTCTCGCGGCTGCTGCGGCACGGTTTCACCGATCCGTCCGCCGCGGAACGGCTCATGGAGAGCGCGGAACTCGCGCCGATACGGAACGATCCGGTGCTGCTCGACGCGCTCGGCGCCACCGCCGATCCGGACCTGGCACTGCTCGGTCTCGTACGGCTCGTCGAGGCGCAGGACGGTCACACGGCCCAGCGCGAGCTGCTCGACACGCTGATCGCGGCCAAGCCGCTGCGCGACCGGCTGCTCGGGGTGCTCGGCGCGTCCGCCGCGCTCGGCGACCACCTCGCGCGGCATCCGCTCGACTGGCAGGCCCTCGTGATGTACGAGCCGCAGGACCTGCACCCGGGCACCGCGGAGTTCGAGCGCGGGCTCGCCGAGGCATCCGACCCCGTGACGCTGCGGGTCGCCTACCGGCGGTGTCTGCTGTCCATCGCCGCGCGCGACGTGTGCGGGACGACCGACGTCGCGCAGACCGCCGCCGAGCTGGCCGACCTCGCGACCGCCACCCTGCGGGCCGCGCTCGCCATCGCCCGGGCGGCCGCGCCCGAGGACGCCGCGATGTGCCGGCTCGCGGTGATCGCCATGGGCAAGTGCGGGGGACACGAGCTGAATTACGTCTCCGACGTCGATGTCATCTTCGTCGGCGAGGCCGTCGACGGGGCCGACGAGGGGAAGGCGCTGCGGGCCGCCACCCGGCTGGCCTCGCATCTGATGCGGGTCTGTTCCGAGACCACGGTGGAGGGGTCGATCTGGCCCGTCGACGCCAATCTCCGGCCCGAGGGGCGCAATGGGCCGCTTGTTCGGACCCTCAGCAGCCATCTCGCCTATTACCAGCGGTGGGCCAAGACCTGGGAGTTCCAGGCTCTGTTGAAGGCTCGGCCCGTTGCCGGGGATCTTGATCTGGGCGAGACGTACGTCGCCACGCTCGCGCCGCTCGTCTGGCAGGCCGCCGAGCGGGACAACTTCGTCCCCGATGTGCAGAAGATGCGGCGGCGGGTGGTCGAGAACATCCCCGTCGCCGAGATCGAGCGCGAGCTGAAGCTCGGGCCGGGCGGTCTGCGGGACGTCGAATTCGCCGTGCAGCTGCTGCAGTTGGTGCACGGGCGGGCCGACACGTCGTTGCGCAGCGGGACCACGCTGGACGCCTTGAAGGCGCTGGCCGCGGGCGGATACGTGGGGCGCGTCGACGCCGTGCTGCTCGAGGACGCCTACCGGTTCCTGCGTTCCATGGAGCACCGCATACAGCTCTTCCGGCTGCGGCGTACGCATCTCGTGCCCGAGGAGGACGCCGATCTGCGGCGTATCGGGCGGTCGTTGGGGCTGCGCACCGACCCCATCGCCGAGCTGAACCGGGAGTGGAAGCGGCACGCCTCCGTGGTGCGGAGGCTGCACGAGAAGCTCTTCTACCGGCCGTTGCTCGATGCCGTCGCCCAACTCGCGCCGGGCGAGAGCCGGTTGAGTACGAACGCGGCTCGGGAGCGGCTGGTCGCGTTGGGGTACGCCGATCCTGCCGCCGCGTTGCGGCATCTGGAGGCGCTCGCCTCCGGGGTTTCCCGGAAGGCCGCCATCCAGCGGACCCTGCTGCCCGTTCTGTTGGGGTGGTTCGCGGATTCCGCCGACCCCGACGCCGGGTTGTTCAACTTCCGCAAGGTGTCCGACGCGTTGGGCAAGACCCCTTGGTATCTGCGGCTGTTGAGGGACGAAGGGGCCGCTGCCGAGAATCTCGCCCGGGTGCTGTCCGCCGGGCGGCTCGCCCCCGATCTGCTGATGCGGGCGCCCGAAGCCGTGGCACTGCTCGGTGACGGGGACGGCGGCGGGCTCGAACCCCGCAGCCGGGCCCATCTGGAACAGGAGATCCTCGCGGCCGTCGGGCGCGCCAGTGGCGGCGAGGCCGCGGTCACCGCCGCGCGTGGCGTGCGGCGCCGGGAGTTGTTCCGTACGGCCGCCATCGACATCGTGAACTCCTACGGGACCGAGGAGACGCCGGCCCACGCCGACCAGGGTGCGCTGGTGGATCTGGTCGGCGGTGCCGTCTCGGATCTGACGGCGGCGACGCTCGCGGGCGCGTTGCGGGCCGTGGTACGGGACCGGTGGGGGGACACTCTGCCCACCCGGTTCGCGGTCATCGGGATGGGGCGCTTCGGCGGGCACGAGCTGGGTTACGGGTCCGATGCCGATGTTCTGTTCGTGCACGAGCCCCGGGAAGGGGCCGATGAGCAGGAGGCCTCTCGGGCCGCTAATTCCGTTGTCTCCGAGATGCGGCGGCTGTTGCAGGTGTCGAGCGCCGATCCGCCGTTGTTGATCGACGCGGATCTGCGGCCCGAGGGGAAGTCCGGGCCGCTGGTGCGGACGCTGAAGTCGTACGAGGCGTATTACCGCCGGTGGTCTCTCGTGTGGGAGGCCCATGCGTTGCTGCGGGCCGAAGTCGTCGCCGGGGACGAGGAGTTGGGGCAGAGGTTCATCGAGCTGGTCGATCCGTTGCGGTATCCGGCGGAGGGGCTCGGCGAGGATGCCGTGCGGGAGATCCGGCGGTTGAAGGCCCGGATGGAGTCCGAGCGGATGCCTCGCGGGGCCGATCCGACGTTGCACACCAAGCTGGGGCGGGGTGGGCTGTCGGATGTGGAGTGGACCGTTCAGTTGCTTCAGTTGCGGCACGGGTGGGCGGAGCCGGGGCTGCGGACCACTCGTACGCGGGAGGCTCTTGCGGCGGCCTGTGCGGCGGAGCTGATCTCTGGTGAGGATGCTTCGACGCTGGACGAGGCGTGGGTTCTGGCTACGCGGGTGCGGAATGCGGTGATGCTGGTGCGGGGGCGGGCGGGGGATACGTTCCCTTCCGACGGGCGTGAACTTGCTTCCGTGGGGCGGTACTTGGGGTATGGGCCGGGGCATGTGGGGGACATGCTCGATGACTATCGGCGTACTACTCGGCGGGCTCGGGCCGTTGTTGAGGAGTTGTTCTATGGGGCCGCTGAGCGGTAGGGGGTACGGGGTAGGGGGTGGCGGCGGTTGTTCAGCGGGTGCTGGTTGGTGGGGGCTCAGCGCGCAGTTCCCCGCGCCCCTGATGTGGTTTGGGCCGTCCCAGGATTCTGCGGGTCGTCGTCGTGCGCCTGCTCGATGACGATGGTCGGTGACGCGGCGGGGTATCCGTCCTCGGTCAGGCGCGATTGGGGGGCCTTCGAATGGGAGCCCGGCGCGGACGCGCCAGCCGCTGCGGGCGGACACCCCGCCGCGTCCCCTTCTGACGTCCTGCGGGTGCGGGTCATCGCCACTCCGGTCAGGACTATTGCCATGCCTGCCCAGATGCGGGGGCCCGTGGACTCGTTGAGGACCAGGGCGCCCAGGGCGACGGAGACGACCGGGAGCAGGTAGCCGACCGTTGCCGCGCTGGTGGGGCCCTCGTCCGCTATCAGGCGGTAGTTGAGGTAGAAGGTGACGCCCGTGCCGAGGATGCCCAGGGCCGTGATCGCCAGGAGGCCCGTGGCGTCGGTGTGCAGGGGGCCGGCGGTGGGGACGGAGAGGGTCGTCCAGGCTGTGGCGGCCAGGAGTTGGGCCGCCGACATGGCGATCGGGGCGCCCTTGTCGGTGAGTTTGCGGGCCATGTACGCGAAGGCGATGGCGTAGCTCGCCGCGGCGGCCAGGAGGGACAGGGCGCCCCAGGTCAGCAGGCCCGCCGAGCGCTGCCAGGGGGCGAAGATCAGGAGCGTGCCCGCGAAGCCCAGGAACAGGCCGGTCAGGCGGATGCGGCCCAGTCCGCGGTCGGTGCCCAGGAGGATGCCGAGCAGCAGGGACCACAGGGGAGTTGTCGCGTTCAGTACGCCCGCGATGCCCGAGTCGACCGTCTGCTCGCCGATGCTGAAGAGGGCGAAGGGGATCGCGTTGCAGAAGAGGGCCGCGATGGCGAGGCGGGTCCAGGTCGCGCGGTCGCGGGGGAGGCGTTGGCCTGCCGAGCGGGCCAGGAGGAGGAGCACCGCCGTGCCCAGGGCGCAGCGGGTGATCGTGATCTGGGCGGGGGACAGGCCGTGGTTCAGGGCCAGCTTGATCCAGAGGAAGCCGGAGCCCCAGAGGAGGGCCAGGGCGGCCATGCGGAGGGTCGATGTGAGCGGCATGCGTCCACGGTGAGGCACACTGTGGTGTAAGGACAAGTGAAGGATCTTGCATGCACTGTTAAGCTCTGCTGCATGCTTGATGTGCGACGCATGCAGATGTTGCGGGCCGTGGTGACCAGTGGGTCCGTGACGGCCGCTGCCGCGCGGCTCGGTTATACGCCGTCCGCCGTCAGCCAGCAGATCGCCGTGCTGGAGAAGGAGGCTCGTACGCTTCTGCTCGAACGGGTCGGGCGCGGGGTGCGGCCCACCGCCGCGGGGCTGATGCTCACCGAGTACGCGGATGTCATCGGGCGGCAGGTCGCCGAGGCCGAGACCGCGCTTGTCGACCTGCTGGAGGGACGTACGGGGCGGCTTGCCGTGCGGTACTTCGCCACCGCCGGGGCCGCGCTGGTCGCTCCTGCCGTGGCGAAGGTGCGGGCCGAACATCCTGGTGTGCAGGTCGAGTTGAAGCTTGTGGATTTCGAGGACTCACTGCCGGACGTGAAGGAGGGGCGGGCGGATCTGGCGCTCGTGGTCCGGCCCTCGGAGGAGGCCGGGCCCGACGGTGTGCGGCTCGTGCGGCTGCTCGACGATCCCTACCTCGCCGTGCTGCCCAAGGGGCATCCGCTGGCCGGGCGGCGGACCGTCGCGCTGGGCGACCTCGCCGAGGAGCCGTGGGTGGGGAGTGAGTGGCCCGGGCCGTGTCTTGATGCGCAGCTCGTGGCTTGCGAGGCCGCCGGGTTCCGGCCGCGGGTCGTGGTGGACAGCGGGGACTACGCGACCGCGCAGGGGTTCGTCGCGGCGGGGTTGGGTGTCAGTCTTGTGCCTCGGCTGGGGCTGGGGAGTCGGCATCCGGGTGTGGTGGTGCGGGAGGTTCGGGGGCCGGAGCCGGTGCGGTCGATCTTTGCCGTGGTGAGGGAAGGGGCGCCGCGGTCGCCGGCTCTGCGGAGTTTTCTGGGTGCGTTGAGGGAGGCTGGTGGCGCGGCCTGAAGGTGGGTGGTGGTTGGCGGTCGGGTCGTGGCTGACGGCCGGTGGGGGCTTGTCGCGCAGTTCCCCGCGCCCCTTTGGGGCGCGCCGAGCCGTACCCGATCCGCGCTTGGGCCCCCGGAGCCCTAAGCCTTCGTCGGTAGCAAGCGGCGTTTCGGTGGTGTCCCCGGGACCAGCTGCGGCAGCGCGTACGGGAGTGATCCGTACCAGAGCCTTGCCACCGTGTAGCCGAAGGCCAGGCAGATCATGCCGCCGACCGCGTCCAGCCAGAAGTGGTTGGCCGTGGCGACGATGACCACCAGGGTCAGCGTGGGGTAGAGCAGGCCGAGGACTCGGACCCACGGCACCGAGGCCAGGGCGAAGATCGTGAGGCCGCACCAGAGGGACCAGCCGATGTGCATGGACGGCATCGCGGCGTACTGGTTCGACATGTTCTTCAGGTCGCCGGAGGCCATGGAGCCCCAGGTCTGGTGGACCACGACCGTGTCGATGAAGTCGTTGCCGTTCATCAGGCGGGGTGGTGCCAGCGGATACAGGTAGTAGCCGACCAGGGCCACCCCGGTGGTGGCGAAGAGAACCATGCGCGTCGCCGCGTAACGGCCCGGGTGGCGGCGGAAGAGCCACACCAGGACACCCAGCGTCACCACGAAGTGCAGCGTCGCGTAGTAGTAGTTCATGCCGACGATCAGCCAAGTCACCGAGTTCACGCCGTGGTTGACGGCCTCCTCCACGGCGATGCCCAGCTGGTGCTCCACCTTCCAGATCCAGTCGGCGTTCTCCAGCGCCTTCGTCCGCTGCTCGGGGACCGCGTTGCGGATCAGTGAGTACGTCCAGTAACTCACCGCGATCAGCAGGATCTCGAACCAGAGCCGGGGGCGGCGAGGCGTACGCAAGCGGCGCAGGAAACCTTGCCCCGCGCGGCTGTTCGCCTCGTCCGCGACGGGCTGGTGTGCGGCCTGCTCCTGGCCTTCCAGTGTCGTCACGGTGCTCTCACCCATAGAGACAGAGTCTGCCAGATAAGCCCTTCCCCACCGATCATCCCTCGGGTGGGTCCTGGCCGCACGTTCTACACCCGGAGTAGGTGGGGCGCTACTGCTTACGTACGATTTCGGTCCCCAGGAGCCGAAGCGGTGGAACCCCGCACCACCAGTTCCGGCATGAACACGAACTCGCTGTGGGGCGCCGGTGTCCCGCCGATCTCCTCCAGCAACGTACGTACCGCGGCCTGGCCCATGGCCGGGACCGGCTTGCGGACCGTCGTGAGGGGCGGGTCCGTGAACGCGATGAGAGGGGAGTCGTCGAAGCCCACGACGGAGATGTCCTTGGGGACGTCGAGGCCGCGCTGTCGTGCGGCCCGTATCGCTCCGAGCGCCATCATGTCGCTCGCGCAGACGATGGCCGTGCAGCCACGGTCGATGAGCGCGGCGGTGGCCGCCTGGCCGCCCTCCAGCGTGTACAGCGAGTGCTGGACCAGTCGCTCTTCGATGTCGGTCGTGGCCAGCCCGAGCAGGTCCTGCATCGTGCGGACGAAGCCCTCGATCTTCCGCTGGACCGGCACGAACCGCTTCGGGCCCAGCGCGAGACCGATGTTGGTGTGACCCAGCGAGACGAGGTGGGTGACCGCGAGCGCCATCGCCGCCCGGTCGTCCGGCGAGATGAAGGGCGCCTGCACCTTTGGCGAGAAACCGTCGACGAGGACGAACGGCACACCCTGGCCGCGCAACTGCTCGTAGCGCTGCATGTCCGCGGAGGTGTCCGCGTGCAGTCCGGAGACGAAGATGATGCCGGCGACGCCCCGGTCGACCAGCATCTCGGTCAGCTCGTCCTCGGTGGAGCCGCCCGGAGTCTGGGTCGCGAGGACCGGCGTGTAGCCCTGCCGCGTCAGCGCCTGGCCGATGACCTGGGCCAGGGCCGGGAATATCGGGTTCTCCAACTCGGGAGTTATGAGCCCGACGAGCCCCTCGCTGCGCTGTCGTAGACGGACCGGGCGCTCGTAGCCCAGTACGTCGAGCGCGGCCAGTACGGACTGGCGGGTGGTCGCGGCGACGCCAGGCTTCCCGTTCAGGACGCGGCTGACGGTCGCTTCGCTCACCCCCGCCTGGGCTGCGATGTCGGCAAGCCGTGTCGTCACAGGACTGGACTGTACCGGCCGGGTCTCGCCCTGCCCACCGAACGAACGACGGATGCGGGCACTTGACCGGCCCGCTCGGGGCTGCTGCGTCATCGCGTTCCCTCGTGATTCTGGTCGGCACTTCGGTCGGCATTGCGGGCTGTGTCCGTCGCGTACACGCTGTGTGCGCCTGCGGGAAGGGGTGGTTCCTGCAAGGCGCCGCCGGGGCGATGATCCCCGTGACCGACGGGTATGGCAAGAGCTTGCAGAGTCTTGCACAGTGGTCCCGTTCCCGGTGAATGCCCGTGAACAAGGCCTCGGGACGGTCGGGAAGAGGTCACGCCCGGGTAACTGTCTGTCGTTCTTGCACTTTTTTGCTGCAAGGTCTTTCGCGGCGCTTACATCGCTGTTACGTTCACGTCGCCCGGCGGCGGCAACGGTGCGGTCGGAGAGTCGGCGGGGACGGCGGACGGGGCCGTTCCCTCAAGCACACGGGCTTTCACCCTCAAGGAGAACTCATGCGGCGTGGCATAGCGGCCACCGCACTGGTGGCGTCCCTCGCCCTCGCGGCGACGGCCTGCGGCGGCGACAGCGACGACAGTGGCAAGGCGGACGGCCCGGTCACCATCACGTGGTGGGACACGTCCAACGCCACCAACGAGGCACCGGTCTACAAGGCCCTCGCGAAGGAATTCGAGAAGGCCAACCCGGGCATCAAGGTCAAGTACGTCAACGTGCCGTTCGACCAGGCGCAGAACAAGTTCGACACCGCCGCCGGTTCCAAGGGCGCCCCGGACATCCTGCGTTCCGAGGTCGGCTGGACCCCCGCGTTCGCCAAGAAGGGCTTCTTCCTGCCGCTCGACGGCACCGAGGCCCTCGCGGACCAGGGCAAGTTCCAGCCCAGCCTGATCGAGCAGGCCAAGTACGACGGCAAGACGTACGGTGTGCCGCTGGTCACCGACACCCTCGCGCTCGTCTACAACAAGGCCCTCTTCGAGAAGGCCGGCATCGACGGGGCGCCCGCCACCTGGGCCGACCTCAAGACCGACGCCGGCACCATCAAGAAGAAGACCGGCGTCGACGGCTACTGGGGCTCCACCCAGGCCTACTACGCGCAGTCCTTCCTCTACGGCGAGGGCACCGACACGGTTGACGCCGACGCCAAGAAGATCACCGTCGCCTCGCCCGAGGCCAAGAAGGCCTACAAGACCTGGCAGGGCCTCTTCGACGGCAACGGCCTGCACAAGGCCGACACCACCGCGGACGCGTACGCCCACATCCAGGACGCGTTCGTCAACGGCAAGGTCGCCGCGATCGTCCAGGGCCCGTGGGAGATCACGAACTTCTACAAGGGATCGGCCTTCAAGGACAAGGGCAACCTCGGCATCGCCAAGGTCCCGGCCGGCTCCAGCGGCGAGGCGGGCGCCCCGACCGGTGGCCACAACCTCTCGGTGTACGCGGGCTCGGACAAGGCCCACCAGGAGGCCTCGCTCAAGTTCGTGAAGTTCATGACCTCGGCGAAGTCCCAGGAGACGATCGCCCTCAAGAACTCCACGCTGCCGACGCGCGACGACGCCTACACCACCGAGGTCAAGGCCGACCCGGGCATCGCCGGCTACCAGGGCGTGCTCTCCGCCGCCCAGCCGCGCCCGGCGCTCCCCGAGTACAGCTCGCTGTGGGGTCCGCTCGACACCGAACTGCCCAAGATCGCCGGTGGCAAGGAGTCGCTGGACAAGGGCCTGAGCACCGCGGAGACCGCGATCGCCAAGCTGGTGCCCGACTTCAGCAAGTGACCCGTGTGGCCGTCGGATCCGCCGGGCCCCCGCGAGACGGGGGTCAGGGGGGACGGATCCGGCGGCCACCGGCCGTGTCTCCAGAACGTGCGCCCAACCCCTGAATTTCCAGAAGGTGTCGAACCATGACAGTCGTCATCGACCGCGCGACCGGCAAGCGCCGCGGTGAGCGGGCTCCGCGCCCCGGCCCGCTCCAGCGCATGAAGCACTCGTACCAGCGGTACTGGTACGCGTACGCGATGATCGCCCCGGTCGTCGTCGTGCTCGGTGTGCTGGTGCTCTATCCGCTGGCGCGGGGCATCTACCTGACGTTCACCGACGCCACGAGCCTCAACTCGGCCCGCACGATCGGCGTCAACCACATCGACGCCACCTACAAGTTCATCGGCCTGGACAACTACGCCGACATCCTGTGGGGCCCCACCGCGTACGACCGCTTCTGGTCGCACTTCATCTGGACGATCGTGTGGACGGCCCTGTGCGTGCTGCTCCACTACGTCATCGGTCTCGGCCTCGCGCTGCTGCTCAACCAGAAGCTGCGCGGCCGGACCTTCTACCGGCTCGTCCTGGTCCTGCCGTGGGCGGTGCCGACCTTCGTCACCGTCTTCGGCTGGCGCTTCATGCTCGCCGACGGCGGCGTCATCAACTCCATGCTCGACGCGGTGCATCTGCCCTCGCCGCTGTGGCTGGAGGACACCTTCTGGCAGCGGTTCGCCGCGATCATGGTCAACACCTGGTGCGGTGTGCCGTTCATGATGGTCTCGCTGCTCGGCGGCCTGCAGTCAATCGACGGCGTCCTGTACGAGGCCGCCGAGATGGACGGGGCCAACGCCTGGCAGCGCTTCAGGCACGTGACCCTGCCGGGGCTGCGGTCGGTCAGCTCCACCGTCGTACTGCTCGGCGTCATCTGGACGTTCAACCAGTTCGCCATCATCTTCCTGCTCTTCGGCGACACCGCGCCGGACGCGCAGATCCTCGTGACCTGGGCCTACTACCTGGGCTTCGGCCAGCAGCCACGCGACTACGCGCAGTCCGCCGCGTACGGCGTGCTGCTGCTCTCCATCCTGATCGTCTTCACCTCCGTCTACCGCCGCTGGCTGGCCCGCAATGAGCAGCAGCTCGCGATCTGAGGCAGGAGTCCCCATGAGCACCACGACAGTCAAGACCTCCGCCCCGGCGGACAAGGTCCCCGCGGACACCGCCCCGGCGGGCAAGGGGCCGCGGCGTGGCGAGCGCAGTCTCGCCGGCTCCCTGACCTCGCACGGCATCCTCACCGTCGCGAGCCTGATCGCGCTCTTCCCGATCGCCTGGCTCATCTACCTGTCCCTCGGCCCGGACAAGGACGACTACCTGCACCCCGGGGACATCCTCGACAAGATGACGTTCGACAACTACTCGTTCGTGCTGCAGCACACGCCGTTCTTCGACTGGATGTGGAGCACGCTCCTCGTGTCGCTCGGCACGACCGTCATCGGCGTCCTGGTCGCGGCCACGACGGGTTACGCGGTCTCCCGCATGCGCTTCCCCGGCTACAAGAAGTTCATGTGGGTGCTGCTCGTCACCCAGATGTTCCCGGTCGCCGTGCTGATGGTCCCGATGTACGAGATCCTTTCGGAACTCCAGCTCATCGACAACTACTTGGGCCTGATCCTCGTCTACTGCTCGACCGCCGTGCCGTACTGCGCCTGGCTGCTCAAGGGATACTTCGACACCATCCCCTTCGAGATCGACGAGGCCGGGCGCGTCGACGGGCTCTCGCCCTTCGGCACCTTCGCGCGGCTGATCCTGCCGCTCGCCAAGCCGGGCCTGGCCGTCGCCGCGTTCTACAGCTTCATCACCGCGTTCGGCGAGGTCGCCTTCGCCTCGACGTTCATGCTGTCCGACACGAAGTACACCTTCGCCGTCGGTCTGCAGAGCTTCGTCAGCGAGCACGACGCGCAGCGCAACCTCATGGCGGCCACGGCGGTGTTGGTGGCGATTCCGGTCTCCGCGTTCTTCTACCTTGTGCAGAAGAACCTGGTGACCGGGTTGACCGCCGGCGGTACGAAGGGGTGACGCTCCGCTGCGAGGGCCGTGATGTGTCCGCCGTCGATCGGCTGCGGCGCCGTCGTGGCTTGTCGCGCAGTTCCCCGCGCCCCTAAAGGGCGTGGGTGGCGGTCGCGGTGTCCATCCGACCCCGCTGACACCGCGGCCGCCTCGTCAGCAGTCCCACAATCGAAGAAGACATGCGCCGCTACGGCGACTCAATGACCGAACTCAGTTACGTCTCAAGGATGTTATGAGCCAGCACTCCGCCGACCCGGCCCCGGCCTCCGCTCTCGCCACTGTCGCCGACCGTCGCGACTGGTGGCGCGACGCGGTGATCTACCAGGTCTATCCGCGCAGCTTCGCCGACAGCAACGGCGACGGCATGGGCGACCTGGAGGGCGTACGTTCCCGACTCCCGTATCTGCGCGACCTCGGCGTGGACGCCGTGTGGCTCAGCCCCTTCTACGCCTCGCCGCAGGCGGACGCCGGCTACGACGTGGCGGACTACCGGGCCGTGGACCCCATGTTCGGCAACCTGCTCGACGCCGACGCGCTGATCCGGGACGCCCACGACCTCGCCCTGCGGATCATCGTCGACCTCGTGCCCAACCACTCCTCGGACCAGCACGAGTGGTTCAAGAGGGCCCTCGCGGAGGGGCCGGGTTCGCCGCTTCGGGAGCGCTATCACTTCCGTGCGGGCAAGGGCGCGAGCGGTGAACTGCCGCCCAACGACTGGGAGTCCATCTTCGGCGGCCCCGCCTGGACGCGGGTGACCGAGCCGGACGGCACGCCGGGGGAGTGGTATCTCCATCTCTTCGCGCCCGAGCAGCCCGACTTCAACTGGGACCACCCGGCCGTCGGCGACGAGTTCCGCTCGATCCTGCGGTTCTGGCTCGACATGGGCGTCGACGGCTTCCGTATCGACGTGGCCCACGGGCTGGTCAAGGCGGACGGACTGCCGGACCTGGGATCCCACGACCAGGTGAAGTTGCTGGGCAACGATGTCATGCCGTTCTTCGACCAGGACGGGGTCCACGAGGTCTACCGGGCCTGGCGGATCGTCCTCGACGAGTACGCGGGCGAGCGTATTTTCGTTGCCGAGGCGTGGACGCCGACCATCGAGCGCACCGCCAACTACGTGCGCCCCGACGAGCTGCACCAGGCCTTCAACTTCCAGTACCTGAGCACCCATTGGGACGCCGAGGAGCTGCGGTCCTGTGTCGACCGGACCCTCGACGCGATGCGGCCGGTGGGCGCGCCCGCCACCTGGGTGCTGTCCAACCACGACGTGACCCGGCACGCGACCCGGTTCGCCAACCCGGCCGGGCTCGGCACCCAGATCCGTACCGCCGGAGACCGCGAGCTGGGGCTGCGCCGGGCGCGGGCGGCCACGCTGCTGATGCTCGCGCTGCCCGGGTCCGCCTACCTGTACCAGGGCGAGGAGCTGGGCCTGCCGGACGTCGTAGACCTGCCGGACGAAGTGCGCCAGGACCCGGCGTACTTCCGGGGCGCGGGCCAGGACGGGTTCCGCGACGGATGCCGGGTGCCGATCCCGTGGACCCGGGACGGCTCGTCGTACGGCTTCGGCAGTGGGGGCAGCTGGCTCCCGCAGCCGTCCGGCTGGGGCGAGCTGAGCGTCGAGGCGCAGAGCGGGGTCGCGGGCTCGACCCTTGAGCTGTACCGGTCCGCGCTCGCCGTACGAAGCGAGCAGGCCGACCTCGGCGCGGGCGACCGTGTCGAGTGGCTGAAGGCGCCCGAGGGCGTACTCGCCTTCCGCCGGGGGGCGTTCGTCTGCACGACCAACACCGGCGGTGAGGCGGCGACCGTCCCTGCGCACGGGCGGGTGCTGCTCGCGAGCGGTGAGGTGACCGTGACGGACGACGGTGAGGCGAAGCTGCCGGCCGACACCACAGTGTGGTGGATCGCTGACTGACCGTTCATCAACTCGGGGGTTCTGCAAGAACTTTCCGGAATTTTCAGAAGCCCGCCTTCCGCTTCGGGAGGCGGGCTTCTACTATCTGGCGCACCGCACGGCCGTTGAATTTTGCAGCAAGAAACGTCAACGGCCCTCCCTTCAACGGAGAAGGACCCCCACATGGCCAAGAGAGCTCTGTCCGGCGCGCTCGCCCTCGCCGCGGCCGCGTTCGTCGTCCCCGCGAGCACCGCGGGCAGGGCGTACGCCTCCCCGCCCGGCACCAAGGACGTCACCGCCGTCCTCTTCGAGTGGAACTTCGCCTCGGTCGCCAAGGAGTGCACCAACCGTCTGGGCCCCGCCGGGTACGGATACGTCCAGGTCTCGCCGCCCGCCGAGCACATACAGGGCTCGCAGTGGTGGACCTCGTACCAGCCCGTCAGCTACAGAATCGCCGGACGGCTCGGGGACCGTACGGCCTTCCAGAACATGGTCAGCACCTGCCACGCGGCCGGTGTGAAGGTCGTCGCCGACGCGGTGATCAACCACATGTCGGCGGGCAGCGGCACCGGGACAGGCGGCTCGTCCTACACGAAGTACGACTACCCGGGCCTGTACTCCTCGCCCGACTTCGACAACTGCACCTCGCAGATCAGCAACTACCAGGACCGCGGCAACGTCCAGAACTGCGAACTCGTCGGGCTCGCCGACCTGGACACCGGCGAGGACTACGTCCGCGGGGCCATCGCGACGTACATGAACGACCTGCTCTCGCTGGGAGTCGACGGCTTCCGCATCGACGCGGCCAAGCACATCCCGGCCGCCGACCTCGCCAACATCAAGGGCAGGCTGAGCAACTCGTCCGTGTACTGGAAGCAGGAGGCCATCTACGGCGCCGGCGAGGCCGTCCAGCCGACCGAGTACACCGGCACGGGCGACGTCCAGGAGTTCCGGTACGCGTACGACCTCAAGCGAGTCTTCAACAACGAGAACCTCGCCTACCTGAAGAACTACGGCGAGGGCTGGGGCTACATGAGCAGCGGCGTCTCGGGCGTCTTCGTCGACAACCACGACACCGAGCGCAACGGCTCCACGCTCAGCTACAAGGACAACGCCAACTACACCCTGGCCAACGTCTTCATGCTGGCCTACCCGTACGGCGCGCCCGACATCAACTCCGGCTACGAGTTCTCGTCCGCGGACGCGGGCCCGCCCAACGGCGGTACGGTCAACGCCTGTTGGCAGGACGGCTGGAAGTGCCAGCACGCCTGGCCGGAGATCCAGTCCATGGTCGCCTTCCGCAACACCACCAGGGGCGAGTCCGTCACCAACTGGTGGGACAACGGGGGCGACGCCATCGCCTTCGGCCGCGGCAGCAAGGGCTTCGTGGCCATCAACCACGAGTCGTCCTCACTGACCCGCACCTACCAGACCTCGCTCGCGGCGGGCACGTACTGCAACGTGCAGGCCAACACGACGGTGACGGTGAACAGTTCGGGCCAGCTCACGGCGACGCTGGGCGCGAACACCGCGCTGGCGGTCTACTCGGGCAAGTCGAGCTGCTGAGGCACGGACCGCGTCAGCCGTCGCGGGACCACGACAGGAGACGGTCGATCGCGGCCTTCTCGTAGTAGTCCGTGCCACCGACGGTGATGTACTTCCGCGGGGCGTTCCCGCGGCGCAGCAGGGTCCTGACCCGCTCGCGCCGCTGCTCGGCGCTCCCGCCGTGGCCGGCCCGTTCCAGGAGTTCCGCGATGGCGCTGCGGGGGACGAGCCGATGCCGGGCCATCACCTGCCCGGCCGCCCGGGCGAGGTAGGCCCGGGCCACGGCGGGGGCGACTCCCAGCTCATGGGCGAGAGTCGCCGTCGTCAGGTCCTCCGGTCCGGCCAGCGCCGACTCCAGCCGTTCGACGACCTCAGGGACACGCCCTTCCGCGCGCCGCGTCGCGTATCCCGGACGCTCGCTGTCGTACCAGTGGAACCACTCGGCCACGGCCGCCGCGTCGCGCTTGCGTCCGACGGCCGGGGGGAACGGCCGGACCGGGTGGCTCTCGTACGACTTCGCCAGGTTGCTGACGGCTCCGGGCGTCACGCCGCGCCGCCGGGCGATGTCGGCCCACCCCCACTGCTCGCCGGCGACATGGCTCAACCGCCGGGGCTCTTCGGCCAGGCGCGGCCCGGTCCGTACGACGGTGGTGCCGTCCTCGGGCCCGAAGAGGTGTCTCCTGGCCAGGGCCGCGGCGGCCTCGCGCTCGACGAGCTGGGTGCGGTGCGGGCCCGTGCGGATCCGGCACGGGTCGAGGGGCCCCTCGGCCAGCCAGTTCCGGACGGTCTTCTCCGAGACCCCGGCCAGCTCCCGCAGCTGCCTGCGGGTGATCCAGGCATCGCCCAGTGCGGCGAGCCGCTGCTCGAACTGGTTTCTCGTTGCAGTCATCCCGTTCATCGTCCCGCCCTGCCCCGGCGGGCCCCGCGCCGGGTCCTGTTGTCTTCCAGATCCGGCACGGGGGCGGGGTGCGGCGGCCGCTACTCCTCGTACGGCCGCATGACGGTGGCCATGCTCAGCAGGACCGAGTGGATCCGGCTCACGAGTTCGGCGGGGATCTCGGTGGTCGTGGCGTTGCCGCCGTCCCGCCCGGCGATGGTGATGAGCGCGCCGCCGGGGCCGTCCAACCCGCCCTGGTGGCACGGCAATCGGGACAGTTCCCCGATCAGCCGGGCCGCCGCCCCCGCGGTGACCTCCTGTTCGGGTGCCGGTGCTGCCGACGCGCGGTGGCAGTCGTGGCGCAGACCCGCCTCGGCGAGGTACCGGGCGACGTGCTTCGCCATCAGGTTGATGTCGGGCCCACCGGTCGCGGCCCCGGGGTCACGGTCCTGCGGAACCGAGTGGTAGACGACCGTGCTCCTGTCGCCGGGGCCCATGTGCCGGACCTGCCAGCCGGTGACCTGCGCCGGCCGGGAGGGGAGCGACTCGGGGGCTCCGACGGCGAGACGGGTGCCGTCGGCGAGGTAGGCGCAGATCTGGTGACAGCCCCCGCCGGTGGTCACGATCGCCGCGTCGAGTCCATTGCTCCGCAGCGCGTCCAGGACCGGTCCGTACTGCGGCTCGCCCTGTCCGTTGGAGCGCGCGTAGCCGAGCAGCTCCCCGACCACGGGCCTGGGGTCGGCCGTCAGGTTCCAGGCTCTGTGTGAACGATCGGCGAGCTGTTGCCGCTGAAATTTCTTTCCGTTCCTTGCGGATCTCTTGCTGCAACTCTTGCGTCGGCGATACGGTCTCGCCGGGGTCGGACCCGATTGAGCCGTAATCGCAAGGAGTTCACGCCTGTGATACCGAGATGGCCGGCGCCCCGGACGCGCCGCACCACGCGCCGCACCATGCACCGAGGAAGCGTCGCGGGCGTCATCGCCGCCGCACTCGTCGCAGCGTGTGTGCAGCCCCTCGTCGCCCACGCGGCGGCCCCGCCCGCACCCCCGTCGGACGCGGCTCTGGCGAAGACGCCCGCCCGTAACGACCTCACCCGTGAGCAGTTCTACTTCGTCCTGCCGGACCGTTTCGCCAACGGCGACACGTCGAACGACAAGGGCGGCCTCACGGGCTCCCGCCTCGAAACCGGCTACGACCCCACCGACAAGGGCTTCTACCAGGGCGGCGACCTCAAGGGCCTGACGAAGAAGCTCGACTACATCAAGGACCTCGGCACCACCGCCATCTGGATGGCGCCGATCTTCAAGAACCAGCCCGTGCAGGGCACCGGCAAGGACGCCTCGGCCGGCTACCACGGGTACTGGATCACCGACTTCACGCAGGTGGACCCGCACTTCGGCACGAACGCGGACCTTGAGCGGCTGATCGACAAGGCCCACGACAAGGGCATGAAGGTCTTCTTCGACGTCATCACCAACCACACCGCCGACGTCGTCGACTACGAGGAGAAGTCCTACGAGTACCTCTCCAAGGGCGCCTTCCCCTATCTGACGAAGGACGGCGAGCCCTTCGACGACGCCGACTACGCGGACGGGGCAGCCGGTGAGGCGGACTTCCCGTCCGTCGGCACCGGTTCCTTCCCGCGTACGCCCGTCGTGCCCGCCGCGAAGAAGAACGTCAAGGTGCCGTCGTGGCTCAACGACACGTCGATGTACCACAACCGCGGCGACTCGACCTTCGCCGGCGAGAACTCCACCTACGGCGACTTCTCCGGCCTCGACGACCTGTGGACCGAGCGTCCCGAGGTCGTCAGCGGTATGGAGAAGATCTACCAGCGGTGGGTCAGGGACTACGACATCGACGGCTTCCGCATCGACACGGTGAAGCACGTCAACACGGAGTTCTGGACCCAGTGGGCCACCGCCCTCGACGCGTACGCGGCTGAGCGGGGGCGTAACGACTTCTTCATGTTCGGCGAGGTGTACTCGGCCGACACGTCGATCACCTCCCCGTACGTCACCGAGGGCCGCCTCGACTCCACGCTGGACTTCCCCTTCCAGGACGCGGCACGGGCGTACGCCTCCCAGGGCGGCAGCGCGAAGCGGCTGGCCTCGGTCTTCGGGGACGACTACAAGTACACGACCGACAAGGCCAACGCGTACGAGCAGGTCACCTTCCTCGGCAACCACGACATGGGCCGCATCGGCACCTTCCTCAAGCAGGACAACCCGAACGCGTCCGACGCCGAGCTGCTGAAGAAGGACAGGCTCGCCAACGAGCTGATGTTCCTCGGCCGCGGCAACTCGGTCGTGTACTACGGCGACGAGCAGGGCTTCACCGGTGCGGGCGGCGACAAGGACGCCCGCCAGACCATGTTCGCCTCGAAGACGGCCGACTACCTGGACGACGACCAGCTGGGCACGGACCGCACGCACGCCGAGGACGCGTACGACACGAGTGCACCGCTCTACAAGCAGATCAGTGCTCTCGCGAAGCTCCGCAAGGCCAACCCGGCCCTCGCGGACGGCGTCCAGACGGAGCGGTACGCGGCCGACGGCGCCGGCGTCTACGCCTTCTCCCGCACGGACGCGAAGACCGGCATCGAGTACGTCGTCGCCGTGAACAACGCCGACACGGCGAAGGAGGCGACCTTCGCGACCGGTTCGGCCGGCATGACGTTCCGCGGGATCTACGGCACGGACGGCACCGGCGGTACGGGCGACGGGGGCGAGTCCCTCAAGAGCGGCTCCGACAAGAAGGTCACCGTCACCGTCCCGGCCGGTTCCTCGGTCGTGTTCAAGGCGGCGGGCAGGCTCGCCCCGCCCGCGACCAAGCCGGCCGTCACGCTGAAGGCCCCCGCCGAGGGCGCCACCGGCACCGTTGAACTGACGGCCGACGTGGACGGCGGACAGCTCAACCGCGTTGTCTTCGCCGCCCAGGTCGGCAACGGCAAGTGGAAGACGCTCGGCTCAGCCGACCACGCCCCGTACAAGGTCACCCAGGTCGTAGGCAAGGACGTTCCGGCCGGAACCGCCTTGCGCTACAAGGCAGTTGTGATCGACTCCGCCGGACGCACGGCGAGTACGACGGCCGCCTCCACGACCGGCACCCCGCCCGCCGAGGAGGTCCCGAGCGCCTCCTCGCGCGAGTACGCGGTCGTCCACTACAAGCGCGAGGCCGGCGATTACACGGACTGGCGGCTCTACGCCTGGGGCGACATCGCCGACGGCGAGGCGACCACGTGGCCGGAGGGGCACGACTTCGTCGGCCGGGACGCCTACGGGGCCTTCGCCTACGTGAAGCTGAAGCCGGGCGCCTCGAACGTGGGCTTCCTCGTCATCGACAAGGACGGCAACAAGGACGTCTCCGCCGACCGCACGATCGACGTCACCAAGACCGGCGAGATCTGGGTCGAGCAGGGCAAGGAGGCCGTACGGACCGAGCGGCCGGCCGCCGACTACCCGGCGCCGGACAAGACCAAGGCCGTACTGCACTACCAGCGGGCCGACGGGAAGTACGACGGCTGGGGACTGCATACCTGGACCGGTGCCGCGGACCCCACGGACTGGTCGAAGCCCCTGGAGCCGGTGAAGACTGACGCCTATGGCGCTGTCTTCGAGGTGCCGCTCACCGAGGGTGCCACCAGCCTCAGTTACATCATCCACAAGGGCGACGAGAAGGACCTGCCCACCGACCAGTCGCTCGACCTCACGGCGAACGGCCACGAGGTGTGGCTGTTGAGCGGCCAGGAGAAGTACCTCCTCCCGCAGCCCGCGGGCAGTGCCGCCGCGCTCGACCTCACCACCTCCAAGGCGGTCTGGATCGACCGGAACACCGTGGCCTGGAACGGCAACGAGGCCGCCGCGTCCACCCAGTTGCTGTACTCGCGCGACGGATCCATCAAGGTGAAGGACAGCGCACTCACGAGCGACGACGAGCGCTGGCTGCGGCTCGACAAGGCCACGCTCACCGACGCCCAGACGGCGAAGTTCCCGCACCTCAAGGACTACCAGGCCTGGTCCATCGACCCACGTGACCGCGACCGGGTGCGCGAGGCGCTGCACGGCCAGCTCGTCGCCTCCCAACGGGCCGCCAACGGTGCCGTGTTGGCCGCCACGGGCGTACAGATCGCGGGCGTACTCGACGACCTGTACGGCGGCGCCACGAAGGCGGACCTCGGGCCGACGTTCGACAAGGGACGGCCGACGCTCTCCGTCTGGGCGCCCACCGCACAGGACGTGAAACTGGAGATCGGGGACGCGGGCGCGTCGACGAAGAGCGCCCAGGCGAAGACCGTGCCGATGAAGCGGGACTCCGCCACCGGCGTCTGGTCCGTGTCCGGCCCCAAGTCCTGGCAGGGCAAGGCCTATCGGTATGTCGTGAAGGTGTGGGCGCCCAGCGTCCGCGAGGTCGTCACCAACAAGGTCACCGACCCCTACTCGGTCGCCCTCACCGCGAACTCCGAGCGCAGTCTCGTCGTCGACCTGGCCGCCAAGTCCCTTGCCCCCAGCGGCTGGTCGGGCCTGCGAAAGCCCGAGGCCGTCCCGCTGAAGGACGCGCAGATCCAGGAGCTGCACATCCGGGACTTCTCCGTCGACGACCCGACGGTCCCGGCGAAGGACAAGGGCACCTACCTCGCCTTCACCGACAAGGACAGCGCGGGCTCCAAGCACCTCAAGAAGCTTGCGGAGTCCGGGACTTCGTACGTCCATCTCCTGCCCGCCTTCGACATCGCCACCATCCCGGAGAGGAAGGCGGACCAGGCGACGACCGACTGCGACCTCTCCTCCTACGCCGCCGACTCCGAGAAGCAGCAGGAGTGCGTCGCCAAGGTCGCCGCGAAGGACGCTTACAACTGGGGCTACGACCCGTACCACTACACGGTGCCGGAGGGCTCGTACGCCACCGATCCCGACGGGACGGGCCGTACGGTCGAGTTCCGGAAGATGGTCAAGTCGCTGAACGAGGACGGTCTGCGGGTCGTCATGGACGTGGTCTACAACCACACCACCGCGAGCGGGCAGGCCGACACGAGCGTGCTCGACAAGGTGGTCCCCGGCTACTACCAGCGGCTTCTCGCCGACGGCAGCGTCGCCACCTCCACCTGCTGCGCCAACACGGCGCCCGAGAACGCCATGATGGGCAAGCTGGTGGTCGACTCGATCGTCACCTGGGCCAAGGAGTACAAGGTCGACGGCTTCCGCTTCGACCTGATGGGCCACCACCCGAAGGCCAACATCCTGGCGGTCAGGAAGGCCCTCGACGCCCTCACCCCCGCCAAGGACGGCGTCGACGGCAAGAAGATCATCCTCTACGGGGAGGGCTGGAACTTCGGTGAGATCGCGGACGACGCCCGTTTCGTCCAGGCCACCCAGAAGAACATGGCCGGAACCGGCATCGCCACCTTCTCCGACCGGGCCCGTGACGCCGTACGCGGCGGCGGTCCCTTCGACGAGGACCCGGGCGTCCAGGGCTTCGCGTCCGGCCTCTACACCGACCCCAACTCCTCGGACGGCAACGAAACTTCGGCCGAGCAGAAGGCCCGACTCCTGCACTACCAGGACCTGATCAAGGTCGGACTGTCCGGCAACCTCGCCAAGTACACCTTCACCGACACCGCGGGCAAGGAGGTCAAGGGCTCCGAGGTCGACTACAACGGGGCGCCCGCCGGATACGCGGACGCGCCAGGGGATGCCCTCGCGTACGTGGACGCGCACGACAACGAGTCGCTGTTCGACGCGCTCGCGTTCAAGCTGCCCAAGGGCACCTCGGCCGCAGACCGGGCCCGGATGCAGGTCCTCGCGATGGCCACGGCCGCTCTCTCCCAGGGCCCGGCGCTGTCCCAGGCGGGCACCGACCTGCTGCGTTCCAAGTCGCTCGACCGCAACTCGTACGACAGCGGTGACTGGTTCAACGCGATCCACTGGGACTGCCGGGACGGCAACGGCTTCGGGCGCGGGCTGCCGATGGCGGCCGACAACGAGTCCAAGTGGCCTTACGCCAAGCCCCTGTTGACGTCCGCCGACCTCAAGGTGGGCTGCCCGCAGATCGAGGGCGCCTCCGCCGCGTACCAGGACCTGCTGAGGATCCGTACCGGCGAGAGCGTCTTCGGGCTCGGTAGTGCCGAGCAGGTGCAGTCGGAGCTGTCCTTCCCGCTCTCCGGCAAGGACGAGACACCCGGGGTGATCACCATGGAACTCGGCGATCTCGTCGTGGTGTTCAACGCGACCCCCGAGAAGCAGGAGCAGCGGATCGCCTCCCTGGCCGGGACGGCGTACGGCCTGCACCCGGTGCAGCGGACGGGCGCGGACTCCACCGTGAAGTCCTCTTCGTACGATCCGGAATCGGGCAGTTTCGCCGTTCCGGGGCGGAGCGTGGCCGTATTCACCCGGACCGCCTGACAAGGCATTAATTTGGTGGGGCGGAACCCGAACCCTGTTCCGCCCCACCACCGTGCCTCGGGGGCCGCGCAGATGGACGGCAACGCCAACAGGACACGCACGACCGTGCTGATCGTCGACGACGTGCCGGCCAGCCGCTACGCCATGGGGGCGGTGCTCCGCCGAGCCGGTCACCGGGTCGTGCCCGTCGCCACCGCCGACGAGGCGCTCGCCGAACTCGACGTACGGCTGCGCGCGGGATCCCTGCCCGACGTGGCCCTCATCGACGTCGGCCTGCCGGACATGAGCGGCTTCGAACTGTGCCGCCGGCTCAAGGCGCAGCCGCCCACGTCCACGCTGCCCATCGTCCACTTCTCCGCCGCGGCCGTGGCACCCGCCGACCGGTGCGAGGGCCTGGACTCGGGCGCCGAGGCGTATCTGACGGTGCCCGCCGAACCCGAGGAGATCCAGGCCGTCGTACGGGCCGCCGTGCGCGCCGCCCGGATGCGGTTCGGTGCCGAGACGCTCGTACGCCGGCTGACCCTGCTGTCGGGGATCATCGTCACCGTCCAGGGCGCGCGCAACCTCACCGAACTCGCCGACGCGTCCGCCGAGGGCGCCGCCCGGCTCACCGGCGGCCCGGCCGTCGTCTTCGTCCTCGGCCCGGACGGCGAGCTGTACTACAGCACCTCCAAGGGCCGCAGCGCCTTCGCCGTGCCGGACAGCCACGCGCAGGAGGCCGTCGTACGGCTGATCAACCAGATCAACCAGATCAGCAAGGGGCGCACCGGGGTGTTCCGGACCGTCGTGCCCGCGCACATGTGGCCCATGGGCTTCTTCCGGCCCGGCGTCCGGGACGACGCCCGCCTCGTGCTCACCCTGACCCAGGACGGCAGGGCACCGGTGTGCTTCGCGACGCTCCTGCGCATACCCCGGGTCGGCGAACCCGACGACGCGGAGCTGGTCGGCCGCCTCGCCCAGGCCACCGCGCTCGCCGCCGAACCCCTGCTGATGTACCAGGTCGAGCGCCATGTCGCGCTCACGCTCCAGCACAGCTTCCTGCCCCAGCCGCACCGGCTGCCCGACCTGCCCGGCGTCGACGTCGTGGTGCGCTATGTGCCCGCGTCCCGGCAGACCGAGATCGGCGGCGACTTCTATGCCGCGCTGCGCGCCGACGACGGGGTGCTCACGGCGGTCGGGGACGTCGTCGGGCACTCGCTGGAGGCGGCCACCGTCATGGTCGAGATGCGTCATGCCCTGCGCGCCCACTGCGTCGAGGAGTCCGATCCGGCGGTGCTCGCCGACCGGCTCGACCGCATGCTGCAGCGCTACCACCCCGAGGTCACGGCCACCGTCTGCCTGGTCCACGTCGACCCGGCCACCGGGCGCACCCGGATCGCCAACGCGGGACACATCCCGCCGCTGATCGTCCGCGACTCGGGCAACGCGGAGTACGCCAAGGCCGCCGGGCCGCTCCTCGGTCTCGGCCTCGGTCTGCCGCGACAGCCGCCCGTCGAGCTGTTCCTCGACCCCACGGACCGCCTCCTCATGGTCACCGACGGGCTCATCGAGACCCGCGGCATCGATCTGGCGGTCTCCATGGAGGAACTCCGCACGGCCGCGGCCGAGGCGCCGCCCGGGGTGTCCGCCCTGTGCGACACCCTTCTGGAGCGGTTCGGCGGGGCCCCGGACGACGACATCGCGATGCTTGCTCTCCGGTTAGGGTGAGTGCGTTGACCTAGAACTGGAGTGCCCGTGCCGCAGATCACCGTTGACTACTCGACGTCCCTCTCCGACGCGTTCGACCGGCAGGGGTTCGCTGTCGCGCTGCACGCCGTGGTGGTGGAGACGGCTGCCGCGAGGATCGAGGCGTGTAAGTCCAGGTTCCGGCCGACCGACGACATCGTTGTGGGTGCGGAGGTGACCGGGCATGGGCTCGTCCATGTCACGGTCGCGCTGCTGGCCGGGCGGTCCGACGAGACGAAGCTTCTGTTGACTGAGCGGACGCTTGAGGTTTTGCGGGCGCATGTGAAGCCGGTTGATGGTGTGGTGTTGCATGCGTCCGCGGAGGTGCGGGACCTTGATGCGTCTTACCAGAAGTTCGTGGACTGACGTCGGGGCTTGTTCGTCGGGTGCGGGTGTGTGGGGGCTGGTCGCGCAGTTCCCCGCGCCCCTAAAAGATGCGGAGTTCCCCGCGCCCCCAAGACTGCGCCGTTCCCCGCGCCCCTGAAAGACAAAAGATTGCGCCGTTCCCCGCGCCCCTGGAAGACAAAAGATTGCGCCGTTCCCCGCGCCCCTGGAAGCCGAAAGACCGCGCCGTTCCCCGCGCCCCTGGAAGCCCCAAGCCCGCCGCCCCCCTTGGAGCTTGCTCTACGACGCCAGTGAGACCAAGCGGCCCATCAAGTCTGTGAACGGGCCCTCTGCCGGTTCGTTCGCGAGTATGTGGCGTAGGAGGTCGGCCATCTCGGGGTCGTAGGCGGCGCTGACGGCGGCGAGGGCCGCGAAGTCGTGGACGAGCTGGGCCTCCAGCTCGGCGCGGGGGATCCGGCGGCCGTCCAGCCAGATGAGGGCCGTCGACTCGGCCAGGGAGATCCAGGAGCGGACGACCAGTTCGAGGCGGGCGGGCGGCCGCTCGATCCGCAGATGCGCCAGGATCTGGAGGTACGCGGCCTGCCGTACGCCGTCGATGAGGGCGTTCGTGTTGGTGGAGCCGACCGGGGGGCCGCCGCGCAGCAGGGCCGAGAAGCCGGGCCCGTGCTGGTCGACGAAGTCGAAGTACCGTCGCATGACCCGCAGCAGCCGCGCCCCCAGCGGGCCTTCCCGAGGTTCGATGAAACGTTCCGCCAGATCGTCCGAGGCGCGCTTCAACGCGGCTTCGTACAGGCTGAGTTTGCCGGGGAAGTAGTGGTAGACCAGCGGGCGCGAGATGCCCGCGGCGGCTGCTATCTCGTCGATGGAGACGTCGTCGGGCGAGCGTCGGCTGAACAGGTCGAGAGCGACGCCGATCAACTGCTGCCGCCGCTCCTCGACACCCATCCTGCGGCGTACCCCGGTTGTCATACGAACACCTTACCGATCGGATCCGGCCGCGAACGGGTCGGAGCCGCACGCGTGTTCATCGCGTCAGCGCAGGCCGCCGATCGACCTCCCGTCGGCGAGCGTCCCCTTCAGGCCTGCCTGCGCGCCCTGTTGGGCCCGTACGGCAAGGAGATTGCCCTCGGTGGATCCGTCGACTCCGCCCGTCGCGCGGATCGACTCGGTGTCCTTGCTTCCGGCGGCGAGGAGATACCAGTCACCCGTACCGGACTTCCACATCACGCCCGCCAGGACGTGGGAGTCCTTCGCGCCGCAGGCGGCCACGTTCTCCGCCTTCGCCACGACGGCGCCGTACGGCTGGCCCTCGGCGTGGAACTGGGCGAGCACCCGGGTCCCGCCGCCGCGCCAGGTGTCCGCGCGGGTGCACAGCCAGTTCGCGGTGCCGCTCGCGCCGGGCAGCGGCTGCCGGGCGTACTGCCAGGCGTTCACCGCGCGTACGCCCTGGCCGCGGACGGACGCCAGGGAGCAGGCGAACGGCGCCCAGGTCGCCGCCGACGCCTCGTGGGGCTCCCCGGGGCGGCCCGAGGTGAGACGGGCCGGGGTCAGCTCGCCGAGGTCGGTCGTCAGCCGGGTGCCCGAACGGTCCGTGAGCTCCAGCGCGTTCCAGGAGCGGCACTCACCGGTCTGCAGCGCGGGGCTGGCGAACGGCTCGGTCACCCCGTCCGCCGACCGGCCGAGACGCGTCCCGCCGGAAGACCCGGGGGAGCCGGAAGCCCCCGGAGCACCTGATGCGCCGGCCGCCGACTTCAGCAGGTCCCGCACCACGGCCGTACGCACCCACGGTGCCGTCAGATAGCGGACGTTGCCGTCGGAGCGGCCGAGGACCACCGCGTTCGCCTCGGCACCCGTGGCGCCGTCGACCCGGGCGAAGTCCAGGGCGGCGCCCTGTGTGCCGTCCTTCGCCTCGGCGTAGCGCGCGATGCGCAGCCCGTCGTAGAGCAGCACGACCCGGCTCTGGTCGACCTCGCCCGCGTACAGCAGCTGGGGCGGTCCCGGCGGGGCGCCCGCCGGGGTGCCGGGGGTGGCCGAGACCTGCACGGACTCGCCGGGGCGCGCCCAGACGGCGAGCGCGCGGCGCAGCAGCGCCTTGTCGCCGGTGAGGGTGCCGCGCGCGGGCCACACGGAGAAGTCGGTGCGCGTGGACGTCTGCCACGCGGCGGCCGGGACGAGCGTCAGCTTGCCGGGATCCAGGGCGGCCTGGGCGGAGGGGTTCTGCGCGTACGGGGGAGCGGCCGCGCCGTCGGGGCCCCAGCCGTCGCCGGGCAGCCCGAGCAGCGCCCCGCACACCGCGACGGCGGCGGTCGCGGCGAGCGCCGCCTTCATGTGCTGGCGGCGGCGCATCAGGTCCGGCGGCCGGGCCTGCAGCGAGCACGGGTCGAACTCGGGGGACGTCAGCAGCCCGTACTTCGCCTCGATCTCGTCGGCCTCGTCGAGTGCGTCGGCCGGGTCCTCCTCGCCCGCCGCGGCCAGCACCCTGCGTACGTCCGCGTCGGACAGCCGCTCCAGACCGCGCAGGACGTAGGCGGCCCGGGCCGGGGCCGACAGGGCGGACAGCCGCTGGTCCAGGGCGAGTTCGTCGGCGCCGCCCGAGCGCGGGAAGAGCCGCAGGCCCCACACCTGGGGGAGCAGCGGCGGCAGTTGGGCCCGCTTCGGCCAGGCCCTGAACGTCAGCGGGCGGCCGGCCTCCAGCGCCGTGCGCAGCACCCGCAGGCGTACGTACGCGTATCCGGGATCGGCGTCGCGGCCCTCGGCGGTCTTCTGGGCGGGGAGGACCGAGGCGTCGCCTGACGTCCGGCCGCGGGGCAGCGCGCGCTGGGTGAGGGCGTGCGCGGTGAGCACCCGCCGGTTGCGGCCGAGGCTCGGCGGCAGCACCAGATAGGCGAGCCGGACGAGCCGCGGATAGTGCTCGACGAGCGCGGCCTCGGCCTGCTCGACGTCGACGGCCGGTCCGGGGCGGGGGTCCGGTGCGGGGCGCGGGGCGACATCCTGTGACTGCACGTTCAGCAAAACGAGCGAATCCGTGGTTGGTCACCTGGACTGCCCCGAGTCCGTGGGGAGTTACCCCTCCGGCTCCACGAGTTCGCGGGCGTAGTTCGCCATGGAGCGCTGGTAGCGCGGCAGATGAGCGGCCAGGGCGCCCAGCACGAGCGCGAGCCCTTCGCGTTCGCGGCCCAGGCTCGCCAGGCACAGCGCGAGTGTGGCGCGTACGGCGTCGTCCAACTCGTCCGAGGGCGCGACGAGTTCGGGCGTCAGCAGCTTGACGCCCTCCTCCGGCTGTCCGGTGTTCCGCAGCGAGCTGGAGAGCTGGATCTTCGCGCGCCGGCCGCGGTAGCCGTCCAGCCCGCGCGCCAGCGCCTCCCGGTACAGCGGCACGGCCCGGTCCGAGTGGCCCGTCGAGTCCCAGGCGCAGGCCCGCTCGAACGGGCCGACGGGGCTGTCGGCGGGCAGCTCGGCGACCAGCGCGTCGATGACCGCGCGGAAGTCGGCCGCCTCAGCCTCGGCGTAGTCGTCGAAGGTGGCCCAGGCGGCCGTCACGCGCTCGTCCCAGTCAGCATCGATGGTGGTCACGTGCCCACCCTCGCACAGGTGTGCCTGCCAACGGCATCGGCTTTACGCGCTCATCGACAGCCCTGTGCCCCGGCCCTGCCCGACAGCGGAGGACCACTGATGTGGCGCGCGTCACTGTGATGTGTCCGGTGATGCCGTAAACACGGAGGCGATTGAGCGCCGGGCGTGCGGGAGCCGTATCCGAAGGCAGAGCCCTCTACCGGGGCTCTCAACGGCGTGGGCCGGAACCGACCCGGAGGTACGTACGAATGCGTTTGACGAGGAAGAGGCTCGCGGTCGGTACGGCCGGGGCGGTCACGGCACTTCTGGCGGTGACCGGCTGCGGCGGCGGCTCCGAGGACAGCGGGGCGAAGGTCCCCGAGACCGCGAGCGGGAGCCTGGAGCAGATCGCGAGCGAGGCGGGCTGCAAGCCGGACATGCAGACGGACGCGGACACGATCCGGCAGGCCATCTGCAAGACCTCCGGCGGCAAGTACATCCTGGCGACGTTCGCCACCGACCGCGGTCAGCGCGAGTGGCTGAACGGGGCGAAGGACTACGGCGGCTACTACCTGGTCGGCCGCAAGTGGGTCGCCGTCGGCGAGCAGAAGACGGTCACCGCACTGCGCGGCCAGCTCGGCGGGACCATGGAGGAAGGCTCCGAGCACATGAACCCCGGTGGCAGTCACAACAGCGGCGGTCACAGCAGCTGACCGCGTCGACGCTCCGACCAGGCAGCGGGTAGCGGGTTCGAGGGCATTCGGGGCAGGCGAAAGGGCAAGCGAAAGCCGGCGGTGGGAAATCCCACCGCCGGCTTTCTCGTGCTTACTGCGTGTGGCTCACTGCCTCTGTGTCACTGGCAGTCCTGGCCGCTGTTGATGCAGTCGACCACCTGGTTCATCGTGTTCTCGTCGAAGAAGTTGATGAAGTCGTTGTGGTCGGTGATCGGCTTGTGCAGCTGGTCCGGGAAGGAGTCCACCGCGAAGGCGTTCTGTACCTGCCCGTTCTGGATCTGCGGGGCGTCTACGTCATAGACCAGACGGACCTGCAGCTGGGGGATGGCCTGGAAACCGTTGCCACAGGTGCCGTCCGCCTGGACGAAGGACACGTGCGTGCGGTGGTTGGCCGAGTCGATGTTCTGACCGTCCCAGCAGCTCTGGAAGTTGGTCGTCCGCACCACGGAGCTGCCCTCGGGGCAGATCGGGTACTTGTCCGTCAGCTGACGGTCCTCGAAGCCGGTGCAGCTCCAGTTGGTGTTGGCGTTGGCGAGGCCGTTCACGAAGGACTTGGCGTCACCGGTGATGATGCGAAGGGCCGTGGGCATCGCGACCACATCGCCCTTCTGGTTGCCGACGAACTTCAGCTGAGCCTCGCTGGCCTGGAGGATCGTGCCGACGTTGCCGTCCTGACCGCCACCGGGGGCGTTCGCGTCGATGTCGTCCTGACCGTCCTGCACACGCAGCACCGGCCAGAAGTACGACGACTTGTCACCCTGGTTCTGGCAGGTGGTGTCCGCCGCGGCCAGGTCCTGGTCGCTCGCGAAAGCGTCGTTGTCCTGGTTGCCGACGTAGTCGTGCTGGTGCTGGGCACCGTTGCTGACACCGGGAGCGACGATCACGTTGTCCGAGTTGCGGTTCTCGTTCTCGTTCGTGCCACAGTTCGTGGTGAACGTGCCCGTCGAACCGGAGTCGCCGTTCGCGGGAAGACCGTTCGGACCGACACCCTTCGGGCCACCGGTCGGCTGGACCTGGGTGATGTCCTGGAAGTCGTCGGCCGCCGGGCCGTTGCCGTCCTGGCCACCGTTGCCCTGGTCCTGGCCATTGTCCTGACCCTGATCCTGACCGTTGCCCTGGTCCTGACCCTGGTCCTGACCGTTGTCCTGGCCCTGATCCTGACCGTCGCCGCCCTGGCCTTCACCGGCGGCGGGCTGGTCGGCCGGCACGCCCTCACACTCGGCGAGCTGGTCCTGCTGCTGCGGAGCCTTGCCGCCCGAGCGCCGGATGTTGTTGCCGATCCGGTCGATCGTGGCGGTCCGCTTGGACTTCAGCGGACTCAGGATGGCGTTGTTGACGTAGCTGGAGTCCCCCGCCTGGGCCTGGCGCGTGTCGGCGAGGCGCTTGTAGGCCTCGGTGACCTGCTGGTCGAGCTTCGCCAGTTCCTTGTCGACACCGGCGCGTGCGCCCTTCGGAACGTCGGTCAGCTGCTGGCCGACGTCCGGACATTTGATCGTCGCCACTCCGGCGGCCGTCGTCTGCGCGTTCTGCGTCGAGTTCTTGCCCTCGCCCGCAGAAGCGTAGATGTTGGCCGCCAGCAGACCGCCGCCACCCAGCGCGAGAGCCGCCGATGCGGCTATCGCCCGGTTGGCGAGCGTGGAGCGGCGTTTACGGTTTGTGCGTCCCATGGAACTCCTCTGGCTTCCTTGCGGGGGCATTGAGGCGCCCGACAGGAGGTGAAGCGGCTCCGTTCAATACGGAGGGGGTTCCTGAGGTGTTCAGTGGTCCGAGAAATTGGTGAGAGTTCGGTGACGCAATCCCGGCGCAAGGGGCCCAGAAGCCCCTGAAACAACGGCAGTTGAGCGGGATTTATTGAATATCATTCAGCGAAAGCGGAACGTCGGACCCGCCTCCTGACGGATCTCCGGACGACCGCCGCCGATCTTTCCCGACCCTCGTTCGGGACCCTTTCAGCGGTCCTGGTCCAAATAGGCGAGAACGGCCAGGACGCGACGGTTGTCGTCGTCCGAGACCTCGAGTCCCAGCTTCGCGAAGATGTTGGACGTGTGCTTGGCGATCGCCCGCTCCGTGACCACCAGTTGGCCCGCGATCGCCGCATTCGACCTGCCCTGTGCCATCAGTTCCAAAACCTCCAGCTCGCGCGGTGTCACCCGGCCCAGCGGCCGGTCGTCCGCCTGCCGCCGCGTCAGCAACTGCTGGATGACCTGCGGATCCATCGCCGTACCGCCCGCCGCGACCCGACGTACGGCGTCGATGAACTGCTCGGCGTCGAACACCCGGTCCTTGAGCAGATAGCCGACCCCGCCGGCCCCGTCGGCGAGCAGCTCACGCGCGTACAACTGCTCCACGTGCTGCGAGAGGACCAGCACCGGCAGCCCGGGTCTCGCCCGCCGGGCCGCCAGCGCGCACTGCAGCCCCTCGTCCGTGTGCGAGGGCGGCAGCCGTACGTCGACGACGGCGACGTCCGGCGCCAACTCGGCCAGCGCCCTGGTGAGTTCGGGCCCGGTCTCGACGGCCGCGGCGATCTCGAAGTCGTACGCCTCCAGCAGCCGGACCAGTCCGTCGCGCAGCAGGAACAGGTCTTCGGCTAGGACAACTCGCAAGGGATCTCCATGGTCACCATGGTGGGGCCGCCCGCGGGACTGCTGACGGCGAGGACGCCGTCGAATGTACCCAGTCGCCGCTCGACTCCGGAGAGTCCCGAACCCGCGCCGATCCTGGCGCCCCCGCCGCCGTCGTCGGTGACGGCGATCCGCAGCATCCCGCCGTGCTCCGGGGAGTGGTGGATGTCGACCCAGATCCGGTCCGCCCCCGAGTGCTTGACGGCGTTGGTGAGGACCTCGCTGACGGCGAAGTAGGCGGCCGCCTCCACCGGCTCGCCCACCCGGCCCGGCAACTCCACGTCCACCTCCGTACTGATCGGCAGCCGCAGCGCCAACGCCCGTACGGCGTCGCCGAGTCCGCGCTCCGCGAGCACGGGCGGGTGGATACCGCGTACGAGGTCACGCAGTTCCGTGAGCGCCTCCGCGGAGGACTTGCGGGCCTGCGCGAGCAGCTGCTTGGCCTTCGCCGGGTCCTTCTCGACCAGGGCCTCGATGGTGCCGAGATCCATGCCCATCGCGACCAGCCGGGCCTGCGCCCCGTCGTGCAGGTCCCGTTCGATGCGGCGCAGTTCGGCCGCCGAGGTGTCGACGGCGTCGCGCCGGGTCTCGGTGAGCACACGGACGCGCTCGGCCAGCTCGCCCTGGCCGGACGCGAGGACGGACCGGGTCAGCAGGAAGTGGACCCGCAGCAGCAGGGGAGCGGTGTAGACACCGGTGACGAGCAGGGCCGCTCCCAGCGCGGCCGCGGCGAGGGCGCTGAGCTGCCCGCTGATCGGCACGAACCCGTACCACCAGCCGACGCGCGTGCCGTCCGTGAAGACCCGCCACAGCCCGGCGCCGAGCGCGAACCCCTCGAAGGGGTAGGTGAGCAGGGCGGCGGGCAGCAGCACCGTGACGAAGCCCGCGATCATGTCGACCGGCAGCCACATCAGGTCCCGCCACGTCGCCGGATCGCCGAGCAGCCGGAAGCACCGCGTCCAGGGGTTCGCGTCCTTCGGGACCGGCCGGTACGCGGGCGGGATCCGCACCCCGCACCACTGGGCCGCCACCAGCCGCCGCCAGTTCGCGAAGCCGCGTACGCCCGCCATCACCCACGGTGTCGTGACGATGCCGATGCCCAGCGGTACGAGGACGATCGACACGACGGACAGGACGAAGAGGGTGATCGACCCGGCCGGCACCACGACGGCCAGCACCAGGGCCCGCACCCCGGCGAGCGCGGCGGTACGCAGTCTGCCGCCGACGGGCTTATTGTCCCCGTTCCTGTTGTCCCCGTTCGTGTTCATGCCCTCAGTCTCGCCGAGCCCGCCGCCGCGGTCACTGGGCCGAACCACCCGGCGGGGGTGGTGCCAACGCCACCCCCCCGCGGCGCTCAGCCGCCCAGGACCTTCGCCTCCACCGAGGGGTCGAGCCCGACCACCGGCCTGTCGGTGCGCTGGGGAGCGGTGCCTCCGATGTCCTGGAGCCATCTCCAGGTGTCGGCCACCGTCTCGGCGACCGGCCGGCACCGGAGCCCGTCCCGTACCGCTCTGGACACGTCCGCCCGGTGCATCGCGTCGTACGACTCCGAGCCGGGCGGCACCCACACCGGCAGCTGGATCCACGGCTCGATCCCGGCCGCGAGAACCACCTCGGGATCGGTCCACCGAAGCTCGGCCGGACCGCCCGAGGCCGGACCTTCCGCGGCTGCGCCTCCCGTGGCTGCGTCTTCCGCGGCCGTGCCTCCCGCGACCCGGGCGCACGCGTCGAGCAGCGTCCCCATGGTCGCGTGCCCCGACGGGCTGATGACGTTGTACGCCCCTTCCGCGCCCGCCTCCACCGCCCCGAGGGTCCACTCGGCCAGATCGCGGACGTCGACGTACTGGAGCGGGAGTTCACGGGGACCGGGCGCGAGGACGGGCCCGCCGCGCGCCATCCGGTCCAGCCACCACGGCAGGCGCCCGATGTTCTCGTACGGGCCGAGGATCAGACCGGCCCGTACGAGAAGCGCCCGCTGCTCGCCGAAGGCGTCCAGCACGGCCAGTTCGCCGCCCCGCTTGTCGCGCGCGTAGTCGGTCCGCCCGGCGTCCGGGGAGGCGCCCTCCACCACCGGGCTGCCCTCGTCGTACCCCGCCGCGGGTGGCCAGGCGTACACGGAACAGCTCGACACGTACACGTACCGCCGGGCGCGGTTCGCCAGCAGCCGGGCCGAGTCCCGGACGATCCGCGGGGCCGCGGACCAGGTGTCGACGACGACGTCCCACTCCTCCTCGGTCCCGGCCAGGGCCGCGAGCCCGTCGGGCGCGGTGCGGTCGCCGTGCAGGGACCGCACCCCCGCCGGAGGTTCGTGGCGTCCCCGGTGGAAGACGGTCACGTCCCAGCCGCGGGCGAGCGCCGCCTCCACGACGGCCCTGCCCACGAACTCCGTACCACCCAGCGTCAGAAGTCTCATACGGGTGACTCTGCCCGGCGGCCCCGCGCGACGGAACGCGAATCTGCCGACAGAAGAACCGTTCCGCCGACGGACGAATCCGTACGCGACACGGGTCCGGGATCAGCCCGCGGTCGGCGGTGTGTACTTGTACCCCACGCGCCGCACCGTCTGGATCGCCTCCCGGTGCTCGGCCCCGAGCTTGCGGCGCAGCCGGGCGATGTGGACGTCCACGGTCCGGCCGTCGCCCACGTGCCCGTAGCCCCACACCGTGGTGACCAGCTGGTCGCGGCTGTGCACGCGGTGCGGATGCGCCACGAGATGCGCGAGCAGCTCGAACTCCAGGTATGTGAGATCCAGCGGTCGTCCGCCGACCTCGGCCGTGCGCTGCACGGTGTCGACGCGTACGAGGGAGTCGTCGCCCTCGCCGTCAGACTCCGCCCGGTCCGCGTCCGGCACGGCGACCGGGAGGAGCGACGGCTGGTCGGCCGGTACGAGGACCAGGTACCCGATCATCGGCGGCCGGCCCGGCAGCGTGGGCAGGGTGTGCGGGGGAGCGGGCAGCCAGGTGGCGCCCGGCGGGAGAAGGGCCGTGACGTCGGCCACCTCGTCCCGGTCGACCGCACGCAGTCGAGGGCGGGCCGGGCCCGTGGAAGGGGCCGCAGAAGGCGCCGTGGAGGGGGCGGCGGAGGGGGCGGTGGCAACGGACGAGAAGGAACGGGTGTTCGCCATGAGAGGTCAGCTCTTTCGCGCGAGAGGTCGTCGGAGGACGTACGTCGTGCGCGCTGGCCGAAGGCCGGGATGTACGGCTTTAGAGGGCCCGCGCGTTCACCGCGCGACAACACACCCGGTCGAAGTCGTGATGCTGCCGGGAAGGCCAGAAGGGCTCAAGATCACGACGCCCCGTCGCGATGAACTCCTGGAAGCCGGTCATGCCCTCATTGAAGCAGACCCTCGCCACCAAGAGCAGCCTCCTCTCACTGGCCGGACATTTACTTGCCACGCCTTGAGGCCGCCGACCTTTCAGACGCCCGGGGGGCTACTTACCTAGGGGCGCGGGGAACTGCGCGACCAGCCCACACTCACCCGCACCCGCCAACGCACCCGACACCCCCTGACCGAACGCGGAAGGGGCGCCCACCACAAAGGTGGGCGCCCCTTCAGAAGAACAGGTAACTCAGACCTGCCCGGCCTTCTCAAGAGCAGAACAGCACGTGTCGACGATCAGCCGAGTCACCAGGTACGGGTCGACGTTGGCGTTGGGACGCCGGTCCTCGATGTACCCCTTGCCGTCCTTCTCCACCTGCCAAGGAATCCGCACCGAGGCGCCACGGTTGGACACACCGTAGGAGTACTCGTTCCACGGGGCGGTCTCGTGCAGACCGGTCAGCCGGTCGTCGATCCCGGCACCGTAGTTCTTGACGTGGTCGAGCGGCTTGGAGCCCTCGCCCAGCGACTCGCACGCGGTGATGATCGCGTCGTAACCCTCGCGCATCGCCTTGGTGGAGAAGTTGGTGTGCGCCCCCGCGCCGTTCCAGTCGCCCTTCACCGGCTTCGGGTCCAGCGTCGCGGAGACGTCGAAGTCCTCGGCGGTGCGGTAGAGCAGCCAGCGGGCCACCCACAGCTGGTCGGCGACCTCCAGCGGCGCCAGCGGGCCGACCTGGAACTCCCACTGGCCGGGCATGACCTCGGCGTTGATGCCGGAGATGCCCAGACCCGCCTTCAGGCAGTTGTCCAGGTGCGCCTCGACGACGTCACGGCCGAAGATCTCGTCCGAGCCGACACCGCAGTAGTAGCCGCCCTGCGCGGCCGGGAAGCCGCCCTCGGGGAAGCCGAGCGGGCGCGAGCCCTTGAAGAAGGTGTACTCCTGCTCGATGCCGAAGATCGGCTCCTGCGCGGCGAACTTCTCCGCGACCTCGGTGAGCGCGGCACGGGTGTTGGACTCGTGCGGCGTCATGTCGATGTTGAGAACCTCGCACATGACGAGTACGTCGTCGCCGCCGCGGATCGGGTCCGGGAACGTCGCGACCGGCTTGAGCACGCGGTCGGAGGCGTGACCCTCGGCCTGGTTCGTGGAGGACCCGTCGAAGCCCCAGATCGGCAGCTCGGCACCCTTGGCGTCGTCGGCCAGTATCTTCGTCTTCGAACGGAGCTTGGCCGTCGGCTCGGTGCCGTCGATCCAGATGTACTCAGCCTTGAAGGTCACGGGCCACATCCTTCGGGGTGGGTCTCTCAGCGCGATGCGGGTGCTGCGGCGCTGCGGCACTGGGGCGCCGCGGGGATGCCGGGAAGCCTGTCAACAGGCGATTTCCCGATCATTGCTCGAATGTGAACCCCGTGTTACCTGGTGCCTCTGTGCTGCGACTCACTCGCTGAGAGCGTTCGTGCGCCGCGTACCCGCCTCCCGAACAGCGGATTCCGCACGACGCCCGCCCCGCCCCGGACCCTCGTATGCGATGGGTTTCGCCCGCGCGTCAGGACGGGCCGCCGGACGGGCCGCCGGGCCGCCGGACGGGTCACGCGGGCAAACGGCCACCGGGCTCGGCCGCACCCCGCCGCCGGTCCGGACAACACCTCTGGATCACGGCCTCTGGATCACGGCCTCTGGATCACGACTCCGGGTCACGCCTCCGGGTCACTCCTCCGGCTTCGCGCCCGACGCCGCCTCCCGTACGCCCGTCAGGAAGCCCCGGATCGCGGCCAGTTCGCGCTCGTCGTACGCCCGGAGCAGTTCCATGGACCGGCCGATCAGCGGGCCGAAGAAGGCCTGGCCCAGTTCGACCGCCCGCTTCTCCACCTCGACGAGCACCCGGCGCCGGTCGCGCGCGTCACGTACCCGCCGTGCGTGCCCCAGCCGTTCGAGCCGGTCGAGGACGGCGGTGGTCCCCGCGGAGTTGAGCCCGAGCAGGCCGCCCAGCCGTCCCGCCGTCATCTCGGCCCCGTCCCTGCGGGCGTCCATGAGACAGATCAGCGCCCTGACGTCCGTGGCGTGCATGCTGTTCTCGTTCGCGAACCGGGCGCTGTGCAGGCCGAGTTCGACGGTGACCGCGCGCAGGAGATGGATGATCTCCATCTCGGGTCCCTGGTCCTTCACGCGGCGTCCCCGTCTATCATCTCGATGAGTGAGTATCTCGTTCAGCGAGATAATAGAGGGAGGGGAACGGGCGGCATGAACTTCTGCGTGGCGTACGACAAGGTCATGGCCAAGTGGCCCACCGACCGGGAGGAGATCAGCGTCCGCACCGCCTTCGGTGAGACGGTGGTCAACGTCTGCGGTCCGCGCGACGGCGCCCCGCTCCTCCTGTTACCGGGCGGAGGCGGCGCCACCTCGGCCTCCTGGTTCGCCAACGCGGCCGAACTCGCCCGTACGCACCGGGTCCACGCCGTCGACCTGATCGGTGAACCGGGGCGCAGCGTACGCGATGTCGAGTGTCCCCTGCGCACCGTCGCGCACCTCACCGCATGGCTCGACGAACTCGTCGGCGCGCTGCTGCACGACATGGGCGCCGGTCCGGCCGCCCGGATCCACCTGGGCGGGCACTCGTACGGCGGCTGGATCGCCCTGCAGTACGCGCTGCACGCGCCGGAGCGGGTGAGCCGTCTGTTCCTCCTCGACCCGACGAAGTGTTTCGCCGGGTTCAAGACGGCTTACCTGCTGCGCGCCGGGGCGATGATGCTGCGGCGCTCGCCCCGCCGACTGCGCGCCTTCCTGGAGTGGGAGACCGGGGGAGTCCCGCTCGACCACGACTGGCTGCGGCTCCAGGAGGAGGCCGGCACCTTCCCGCTCGTACGGCCGGTGACGGGCCCGGCCCCCGAGCCGGAGACCCTGCGCGCGCTCGAACCGCCGGTCCTGGTCCTGCTGGCGGAGAGGAGCAGGGCCCATGACGCACGACGGGTGGCGGCTCGCGCCGCCACCCTGTTGCCGCGCGCGGAGGTGGCCGTCCTGCCGGACGTGTCGCACCACGCGCTGCCTCACACGGACCCCGCCGAGCTGAACCGCAGGCTGACCGGCTTCCTGGCAGCCTGAACCGTCACTGCGGCGAGGTCTCACCGACGGAGGTCGCCCCGTCAGCCCACCTTCTCGATGAGCGCCCTGCGGATCAGGAACTTGCCGGGCTCGCGGACCTGCTCGAACGCCGCGTTGTTCAGGAGCGCGCAGCTGCCGGAGACCGAAGTGACCTCCACGGTCGTGGACTTGTTGTTGTCCAGGTTCGTGACCTTCAGCTTCGTACCGGCCGGGAACTGGTTGCTGGACGCCGCGGGAGCGCCGTCCTCGCCGGAGAGGGTGACGGTGGAACCGTTGCAGACCTGCTGGCCGACGGCGGCGTCATCGCCACCGGCGTCACCGGCGGCGGGCGGGGCAGCACTCTGCGAGGGCTGCTCGGCGGGGTCCGCGGGGTCGGCGGCGGCGGGCGGGGCCGACGCGGCGGGCGTCCCCTGGGGCGCGCCCGCCTGCGAGGACTCGCCGACCTCACAGCCGGAGGCCTTCTGCTGGACCTTGATCTGGGCGATCACCGCTTCCCGGTTGGCGATGCGCGCCTCGGACTGGGCGTCCGGGCTGGTGCGCTGCCCCTCGATGAACTTCTCGTTGTTGCCGAGCGCGGTGGCCAGACCGTCGCAGACCACCGAGGACTGCGCGGCCGGAGCATTGGTGCTCGCGTTCGAGGTGGCGGCGAAGGCGAAGGCCCCACCGCCGGCCACGGCCGCGGCGCTCACCAGCAGCGCGATCTTCTTCTTCGGGCCGAGAGTTCTCCTGCGTGACATGAACGGCTCCTGTCCCCGGTCACCCCTGGCGGTGACCGTCCGCCGCTATGTACGAGATCCCGAACGGAGATACTCAGTAGTTCACACGAGTCACCTAAGTAACGTAGATCACAGGGAAGTTGAGGGATCCTCACCTTGACTTCGGCCCAACGCGTCGCGTACGGCCTCGTCCGTACGAGCCACCACGGCGGTGCCGTCCTCCGCGGTGATGATCGGCCGCTGGATGAGCCGAGGGTGTTCCGCGAGCGCCGCGACCCACCGCTCGCGTGAACCGGCGTCCCGGGCCCACCCCTTCATGCCCAGCTCCTTCGCCACGGCCTCCTGGGTCCGGGTGATGTCCCAGGGCTCAAGGCCGAGCCGCTCCAGGACATCCCGGATCTCGGCCGCGCTCGGCACGTCCTCCAAGTACCGCCGAACCGTGTACTCGGCCCCCTCCTCGTCCAGCAGACTGATGGCGCTGCGGCACTTCGAACATGCCGGGTTGATCCAGATCTCCATGCGGCACAAGGTATGCCCGGCCGCTTCGCCCCCGCCTCAAGGGTGGCGCCCGCCATGTCACAGATCTCCGCCGTCCGGCCTCTCCATGCCTGAACCCCACCGAAGAGGTGGAGCGAGACGCCGAGCGACGGGAGCGTGACCCCATGGACCTCGCACTGTGGATCTGTGCCGGACTGCTGGCCGCGGTGGCCTTGGGCGGCGGCATCAGCAAGACGTTCGTGCCCAAGGAGACGCTGGCCGCGGCCCACGGCGGGGGATGGACCGAGGGCGCCGGCGTCGGCTTCGTCAAAACCCTCGGCGTCCTCGAACTCCTGGCCGCGCTGGGCCTGATCCTGCCCGCCGCACTCGACATCGCCCCCGTCCTGGTGCCGGTGACCGCCGCCTGCTGGGTCCTGTTGATGATCGGCGCGATGATCACCCACGGCCGACTCGGCGAATCCAGGTTCGTACTGCTGAACCTGACCTACCTCGCACTCGCGGCATTCATCGCCTGGGGCCGCCTCGGCCCCAACTCCTTCACCGGCTGACGGGCTGACGGGCTGACGGGCTGAGTGGCTGACGGGCCGACCGGCGACGGCGGCCACCCCGCTGCCCGGGGTCCTGGGCGGCCGGCCGCCGTTCCCGCAGGACCCTCGACCCGAGCGGAATCCGGCGCGCCGCTCAGTAGCCGGGCGGAATCCGGTCCTGCGGTTCGTCGGCCGCGGCTGCCGCATCGTCGTCCGCCACACCGTCCTCCACCTGCGCCCGGTCGACCATGGCCGAGCCGTTCCGCTCGGCCACGGCAGAGCCGTTCGTGTCCGAGGTCAGCTCCGCGATGCGCAGGGTGCACTCCCACTTCGTCAGCCTGCCTTTGATCACCACCAGGTACGACTCCTGGTCGGCGAAGCGGTACACCTGGCGCCACTGCTCGACGACATGCCTGCTCGGTACGTACGTGTGGACGGCGGCGCGGAGCTCCTCCAGCGCCTGTTCCTTCGTCTCCAGCCCACGACGGACGAACTCGGTCCTGTACGTGTCGTTGTCGTACTGCGCGATCACGACCCAGTTGCCCATGCGCCCTCCCCCTCGACCGGATCGCCAGTCAGCCACAGCTCGGCCGCCGGGACAAGAACGACGCAGGGCGAGGAGTGGCTCTGTTCGAATTGGCGCCACCTCACGCACATCTCGCAAACCATGTGTGACACGGCGCCAATTACCTTGCCCACCTGGACATTTGCTGGACGTCCTGGGCTCGCTGGATGTCAGTGGTGGCCGGTAAACTATAAGTAGTGTTCGAGGGGATCGCCGGAGACGCCGGACGGTTCCCTGATCGCGACAGGAGGATGCCTGTGCCCGCTGCCGCACTCAGCCCGCTGCCCACTCAGTCCACATCCAAGAGGGCGGTCCTGCTCGACCTGCCGTACGAGCCCGTCGAGAAGCGTCCGCTGCCACCGGGGCGCCCGCGCGACTGGTACGTGACGCACAACCGCCGTCTGAAGGCGATGCGACTCGCGATCGCCCTCCTCGACTCGGGTGTGTACGTACCGAACCAGGCCCGCAACGAGAAGATCCGCAGCACGGCCCAGCTCATCGGGATCCACCCGCCGTCGGACACCACGTGCCACATGGTCCGAGCCCTGATGAGGTACGCCCGCTGATCACGCCCGGTGCGCCGCCCGTTCGTCGGGGCGGCCGGCGCACCGGGTCGTGGCCCGGTGGTGTGCCACGAGCCGGTGGAAGGGACGGCCGTCGGCGTCAGGCCGACGCCAACTCCCGTTCCAGCGGCGTCCGGAAGCGCGGTGTGACCCGGGTCGGGCCCACCCAGGCATGCAGCCGCGCGGCCTCCGCCTCGATGGCCTCCCGCGCCTCGCGGCCCACACCCTCGCTGTCCAGCAGCCGCCAGGCGATCTCGCCGTCGGACCGCTGGGCCCAGCCGCCGACGATCCGCCCGTCCCACCACACGGTGGGCCCGATGTTCCCGCTGCGGTCGAAGAGCGCGGACCGCAGCTCCGGCGGGCAGTACCAGTCCCGCTCCTGCCAGCCCATGGCCGTCGGATCCAGCCCGGGCAGCAGCGCGGCCCACGGCTCGGCCGCCTCGACCGGCTCCACGGCGTCGGCGAGGACGTGCCCGACACCCTCGTCGACCGACACGGTCACCGCTCCGACCGCCTTGAGCGCGGCGCGTACGTCAGTGACCTTCCAGCCCGTCCACCACTTCAGGTCCGCCTCCGTGGCCGGCCCGCACGCGCCGAGCCACCGTCGCACCAGCTCCGCCTGGGCCTCGGCGACCGGCAGTTCGGGGGAGGGAGGGGCCACCGCCCACCGGAACTGCGTGGACGTCCACGAGCCCAGCGGCCGCCCTCGTACGACCCGGCCCTCGACGCCCAGCACCCTCCACAACCGCGAGGAGACGGTGTGCACGCCCTCGTAGCTCTTCCCGGCCGCGTACGCGAACTGTTCCCTCAACCGGGGCTCGTCCTGGGCCAGTTCCACCGCGGTGGCCTCCCCGCGCCGGGCCAGCGCGGCCAGCGCCGACGCCTCCACCTCCGCGAGCCACTCCGCGTCCGGTGCCCCGGCCTTGGCCATGTCCTTGATCAGCGCGGCCCGCGCCCGCGCGGCGACCGCGAGCCCGGTGGAGGCATGCACGACCGGAACGAGCCCGGTGGGGAACACGAACACGGTGTGCCGCATGCCGTGCATCCGCAGCAGCGTCCGGTCCTCGTACAGCGCGCGTTCCGTCTCCGGCACGGTCTTCGCCGCGTCCGCCAGGCGCGCGCCCACGGCGAGGAAGACGCTCGCGGGATCCGTCCCGTGCAGCGCCACCAGCGACTCCGCGACCTCCTCCGGCGAGTCCGCCCGCGCGTGCCCGGCCAGCCGATGCCCGACAGCCAGCCGGGCCCGCCGCTCCGCCACCTCGATGTACCGCAGCTGTCCGCTCACTCGATCCCCTGTGTCGCTCCGTAGCACCGCAGCGCACCGCGCTGTCCCGCCCCGCCCCTGGATTCTCGCTCCGTGTGTCGATTTTGTTCGAGTTCAGGAGCTCTGTGAGCGTTATCCCGCTGATTCCGGCGTTATTCGTTTCCGTCGGACAGGCATCACCCGGCATCCTGAGGGCTACTCTCAACCCACCGACGGACGGGTGCCAGCCCCCAGCGCCGCGTCGGACATCTCAAGGTCCCACCACCCACGCACAAGGAGACCCATCATGGGTACCTTGATCATTTTGGCGATCCTCGCTCTGGTCGTCCTTGGTTTCAACAACCCGCTCTGGTGGCTTGCCGGGGCAGCCCTGCTGTACCTGAACTTCCGTTACGGCCGTACCGGCCAAGGGTCGACGGGCTCCTCGTCGCCCCGCGGGGCCGGCTCGTCGGTACGCGGCGACAACGACTACCGCGCGTACCGCCAGCGCCGTGACCAGCAGGCCAGGTGGGAGCGCCGCTACCGCCGCGAACGCCCCTGGATGACCCGCCAGAAGCGGAACTAGCGGAACCGGCCCGACGGGAGGAGCGGCTAGCCCAGGCCCGGCGCTCCCCACAGCGGGAACCACCGGCCCAGGTCCTGCTCCACCCGCAGGTCGTTCCCGAGGGCCGCCCTGACCTGCAGCTCCAGCGCGTTGTCGCGCCGCTGACCGTCACCGGGCAGCGGCGCGAACGGGTAGAAGGTCCCGCGCTTGTAGAGATAGACGAGCCCGAGCCGCCGCCCGTCGCCGTGCCGGAACCCGACCACGGAGCACAGCAGTTGAGGGCCGAACCCGCTGCCCTCCAACGTGCTGTTCACCGCGTGCAGATCGCCGACGAGCGCGGGCAGATCGTCCGGCTCCCGCCGCGACACCAGCCAGGTGTACCCGTAGTCGTCCCGGCTCACCTCCACCGGCAGCTCCGAGTCCGCGTCGAGCAGCTCCCGCACTTCCTCCCGTACGTCGTCGAAGGCGGCCCCCTCGACGGACGCGAAGCACACCGAACCGTGCCCGGTCGGCGTGAACCCGGCCGCCGCCTCCAGCGTCACGGCGGCCGACGGCAGCCCGAAGAGCTGGTCGAGATCGGGTGCGACGGGCCTGCTGCGGCCGAGGAGGATGTCGAGGAACCCCATGCTCAGCCCGCCTTCCCTGGCGTCGGCGCCTCACCCAACTCGCCGGAGATACGGCCGAGTTGATCAAGCCGGTCCTCCAGGCTCGGGTGCGTCGACAGCAGCGAGGAGAAGAGCTGCCGGCCGCCCGGCGCGGCACCGAACGCGGGCGTGAAGTAGAAGGCGTTGAAGGCCTGCGCGGTCCGCAGATCACGCGTGGGGATCTTCGCGATGTCCCCGGTCAGCTTGGTCAGCGCGGAGGCCAGCGCCGAGGGACGCCCGGTGAGCATGGCCCCGGCCCGGTCGGCGGCCAGCTCGCGGTACCGGGACAGGGCCCGGATGAGGAGGAAGCTGAGCGCGTAGACGGCCGCGGACACCGCCATCACCGTCATCAGGACGACGACCGTGTTCTGGTCCTTGCGCCCCCGCCCGCCGAACACCTGCGAGTAGAGGGTGAAGCGCACGACCAGCCCGGCGAGCACGCCCAGGAACGAGGCCACGGTGATCACCGCGACATCGCGGTGCGCCACGTGCGACAGCTCATGCGCGAGTACGCCCTCCAGCTCGGCGGGGTCGAGGCGGCGCAGCAGCCCGGTCGTCACGCAGATCGCGGCGTGGTCGGCGTTGCGCCCGGTGGCGAACGCGTTCGGCATCTCCATGTCGGAGACGGCGACCACGGGCTTCGGCATGTCGGCGGTCGCGCAGAGCCGGTCGATCACCCCGTGCAGCTGCGGATACTCCTCGCGCTCGACGACCCGGCCGTGCATCGCGTACAGCGCGATCCGGTCCGAGAACCAGTACTGCGCGCCGAGCAGCGCCGCGGCGATCACCACGACCAGCACCCAGGACTTCAGCAGCACGATCAGCACGGCCACGAAGGCCACGTACAGCAGCCCGAGGAGGAACAGCGTGATGCCCATCCTCGCGGTCAGTCCCCGGTCGGCCTGGAAGCGGCTCTGCATGTCGATCACCTCGGAATCGGGCACTCGTCCCGATTCCAGTGTGCACCCGGGCCTTTCCACGAAATGATCTGGATCGGCCCTCCACCAGGCAAAGAACGACAAAGCCCTGTCACTGCCCGAGGGGCGGTGACAGGGCTTCGTTCGTCAGCTGTTCGTCAGCCGTGACGCGCTACGCGTACGTGTCGGTCACGGAGTCGATCACACGTCGTAGTACAGCTCGAACTCGTGCGGGTGCGGACGCAGCTGCAGCGGAGCGATCTCGTTCGTGCGCTTGTAGTCGATCCACGTCTCGATCAGGTCCGGCGTGAAGACGTCGCCCGCGAGCAGGAACTCGTGGTCGGCCTCGAGGCGGTCCAGGACGGCCGGGAGGGAGGTCGGGACCTGGGCGACGCCCGCGTGCTCCTCGGGGGCCAGCTCGTAGAGGTCCTTGTCGATCGGCTCGGCTGGCTCGACCTTGTTCTTGATGCCGTCGAGGCCCGCGAGGAGCAGCGCCGAGAAGGCGAGGTACGGGTTGCCGGAGGAGTCGGGCGCGCGGAACTCGACGCGCTTGGCCTTCGGGTTCGAGCCCGTGATCGGGATACGCATGGCCGCGGAGCGGTTGCGCTGCGAGTAGACCAGGTTGATCGGGGCCTCGAAGCCCGGGACCAGGCGGTGGTAGGAGTTCACCGTCGGGTTGGTGAAGGCCAGCAGCGACGGGGCGTGCTTGAGGATGCCGCCGATGTAGTAACGGGCGGTGTCCGACAGGCCCGCGTAACCGGCCTCGTCGTAGAACAGCGGGTCGCCGTTCGTCCACAGCGACTGGTGGACGTGCATGCCCGAGCCGTTGTCACCGAAGATCGGCTTCGGCATGAAGGTCGCGGTCTTGCCGTTGCGCCAGGCGACGTTCTTCACGATGTACTTGAAGAGCTGGAGGTCGTCGGCCGCGGCGAGCAGCGTGTTGAACTTGTAGTTGATCTCGGCCTGGCCGGCGGTGCCGACCTCGTGGTGCTGGCGCTCGACCTGGAGGCCGGACTTGGCCAGCTCCAGGGAGATCTCGGCACGAAGGTCGGCGAAGTGGTCGACCGGCGGCGTCGGGAAGTAACCGCCCTTGTAGCGGACCTTGTAGCCGCGGTTGTCCTCCAGCGCACCGGTGTTCCAGGCGCCCGCCTCGGAGTCGATGTGGTAGAAGGCCTCGTTCGACTTGGTCTCGAAGCGCACGTTGTCGAAGACGTAGAACTCGGCCTCGGGGCCGAAGTACGCGGTGTCGGCGATGCCGGTCGACGCGAGGTACGCCTCCGCCTTCTTCGCCACGTTGCGCGGGTCACGGGAGTACTGCTCGCCCGTGATCGGGTCGTGGATGAAGAAGTTGATGTTGACCGTCTTGTCGCGGCGGAAGGGGTCGACGCGCGCGGTGGACAGGTCGGCGCGGAGCGCCATGTCGGACTCGTGGATGGCCTGGAAGCCGCGGATGGAGGAGCCGTCGAAGGCCAGTTCCTCGGTCGGGTCGAAGGCCTCTGCCGGCAGCGTGAAGTGCTGCATCACACCCGGCAGGTCGCAGAAGCGGACGTCGACGAACTTGACGTCTTCGTCCTTGATGAACTTCTTGGCCTCGTCGGCGTTCTGGAACATCCAGCTCCTCCTACTCCCGACCATGTCCGACCGGGGTGGTAGTTCGTTCGTGCGGCCAGTGCGGTGGCACACGCTGATCCCGACCTTAGGGACGGGTGATTTCTCAAGCGTGACCCATTTGTTTCGCCCAAGTTAACCGGACCGGGCCGCGAACACCCCACCTGTACGCATGCCAAAACGGGCGCAGTACCGTGGACGGGTGGACAACAGGCAAGCAATCGGATCGTGGCTCTCCGGACCCCGCGCGGCCGCGGAGGAAGCCGGTGCCGACTTCGGATACCGCGGCGAGCAGCTGGGTCTGCCCGAGTCGGGCCCCGGCTCGATCGCCCGGCCCGGGCGCCGCCTGGCCGCCCTCGCCGTCGACTGGGGCCTGTGCCTCTTGATCGCATACGGCCTGATCACCGACGGCTACGGCCAGGCGACGGGCAACTGGGCGCTGGCCGTCTTCTTCGTGGTGAGCGTCCTGACCGTCGGCACGCTCGGCTTCACCCCGGGCAAGCGCCTGTTCGGCCTCCGTGTCCTCGCCCTGGACACCGGCACGGTCAATCCGTTCCGCGCCCTCCTGCGCACGGCCCTCCTGTGTGTCGCCCTCCCGGCCCTGATCTGGGACCGCGACGGCAGGGGCCTGCACGACCGCCTGGCCCGCACGGTCGAGGTCAGGATCTGACGGACCCCGGCCGGTGGACCCGACGGATCCCGGCCCGTACGACGATGGGGGCGCCCGGAGTGATCCGGGCGCCCCCATCGTCGTACGGGGAGTGCGTCTTCGTCGTCTTCGTCGTACGGGAGTGTGTCAGCGCATTTTCGGGCCGCCGCGCGGCATCCGCATTCCCTTGGGCATCGGGCCCTTGGGGAGGGGCATATTGGACATAAGGTCACCGAGGGCGCGCAGTCGGTCGTTGGTCGCGGTGACCTGGGGGCCGGACAGGACGCGGGGCAGCTTCAGCATCGTCGTGCGGAGCTTCTTGAGCTCGACCTGGCCCTCGCCCGTGCCGACGAGGATGTCGTGCACCGGCACATCCGCGACGATGCGGGCCATCTTCTTCTTCTCGGCGGCCAGCAGGCTCTTCACCCGGTTCGGGTTGCCCTCGGCGACCAGGACGATGCCGGCCTTGCCGACGGCCCGGTGGACCACGTCCTGGCTGCGGTTCATCGCCACGGCCGGGGTGGTCGTCCAGCCGCGCCCGACGTTGTCGAGCACCGCGGCGGCCGCACCCGGCTGGCCCTCCATCTGCCCGAACGCCGCACGCTCGGCCCGGCGTCCGAAGACGATCGCCGACGCGAGGAAGGCGAGCAGGAGGCCGAGAATGCCGAGATAGATCGGGTGACCGATCAAGAAGCCGATCGCGAGAAAGACACCGAGGGTGCCGATTCCGACAGCCGCGAGTACAAGACCGATCATCTTGTCGGCCTTGCGGGTCATCTTGTAAGTCAGGGCGATCTGCTTGAGCCGCCCGGGGTTCGCAGCGTCCGCTGCGGATTCCTTCCTCGCCATGCCGTGAAGTCTACGTGGCGCGGGAAGCGCCGACGACGGCGGTGCCGGGTCCGGTGGCTCAGGAGCGGCCGCTGAGGCTCTTCTCCAGGACGAGCTGCGCCTCGACGCGGTCCTTGGCGCGGCGGCGGTCCTCCAGGACGGAGGTCCAGGCGTTGCGGCGGGCGGTGCGCTGGCCGCTGCTCAGGAGCAGTGACTCGACGGCACGGAGTGCATCGCCGAACGACGGAATCGCTGTGGCGCGTACGGGCGCGGTCTGCATGGTGGAGGTCCCCCCTCGGGATGGCGGCTCTGGCTAGGGCTCTACGTGGCGTAAGACCAGGGTCACTGAATGGTGTTACCAGGGCGTGACCGACCGGTCAAACGCCAATGAAGCCTTGATGCGCGGGCCGAAAACACTGACGCGGCCCTGATGGGGCCCCCATCTGCGGGGACGTTCAGGACCGCGTCGTATTGGCCACTACCGGTGGGTAGTTGCTTGTGCTCGGATTCACACACCGAGGGTGGCACTGCGTGCCATCCGGCAGGTCGCGCAACGTGTCGCGCGACCCCTCCCGCCTCGTCTCAGACGGCCTGCGAGGCGACGTACGAGCCGCGCTTCTCGATCGCCATCTGGTACAGGCGGCCCGCGCGGTACGAGGAGCGGACCAGCGGGCCCGACATGACCCCGGAGAAGCCGATCTGGTCGGCCTCCTCCTTCAGCTCGACGAACTCGTGCGGCTTGACCCAGCGCTCCACGGGGTGGTGGCGCACGGAGGGCCGCAGGTACTGCGTGATGGTGACGAGCTCGCAGCCGGCCTCGTGGAGCTGGCGCAGGGCCTCGCTGACCTCTTCGCGGGTCTCGCCCATGCCGAGGATCAGGTTCGACTTCGTGACCAGACCGTAGTCACGGGCGTCCGTGATGACCTTCAGCGAGCGCTCGTAGCGGAAGCCCGGGCGGATGCGCTTGAAGATGCGGGGGACCGTCTCGACGTTGTGCGCGAAGACCTCCGGCCGGGAGGAGAAGACCTCGGCCAGCTGCTCGGGGACCGCGTTGAAGTCGGGGGCGAGGAGCTCGACCTTGGTCCGGCCCTCGGCGCGGTCCGCGGTCTGCTGGTGGATCTGGCGGACCGTCTCCGCGTACAGCCAGGCGCCGCCGTCCTCCAGGTCGTCGCGGGCGACGCCCGTGATGGTCGCGTAGTTGAGGTCCATGGTGACCACGGACTCGCCCACGCGGCGGGGCTCGTCGCGGTCCAGGGCCTCGGGCTTGCCCGTGTCGATCTGGCAGAAGTCGCAGCGCCTCGTGCACTGGTCGCCGCCGATGAGGAACGTGGCCTCGCGGTCCTCCCAGCACTCGTAGATGTTGGGACAGCCTGCTTCCTGGCAGACGGTGTGCAGGCCCTCGCTCTTCACGAGGTTCTGCATCTTCGTGTACTCGGGGCCCATTTTCGCCCGGGTCTTGATCCACTCGGGCTTGCGCTCGATGGGGGTCTGGGCGTTCCTGACCTCCAGGCGCAGCATCTTGCGTCCGTCGGGTGCGACTGCGGACACATCGGCTCCCTGTAGCTTCGATTCTTCGGCGTACACCAGGGTACGCCCGTTCGCTTCTCGGCCCCCGGGGTGGGCAACCTTCGGGAACGCGGGTGCATTCCCGGGGGTTGTTCTCGCCCCCGCCGCCCCTACCCATTCCCGTCCCCTGGGGCTCCGCCCCAGACCCCGTGGGGGTTTGTTTGTTGGGTGCGGGCCGGTGGGGGCTGATCGCGCAGTTCCCCGCGCCCCTAAAGACCAAAGACCTTAGGGGCGCGGGGAACTGCGCAGTCTTTTGGGGGTTCGGGGGCGAAGCCCCTGAGTAGTGACGGGAATGGGTAGGGGCGGCGGGGGCGAAAAAAGGCCCCTACACCACCGCCCGCTCCACCTCCCGCGGCCTCAACTCCGCGTTCCCGAGAACATCCCGCAGATGCCGCTCGGCCACCGGCAGGACCTCCGCGATGGTGAGGTCGCGGCCCAACTCGTGGGCCAGCGACGTGACGCCCGCGTCACGGATGCCGCACGGGATGATCTTGTCGAAGCTGGACGTGTCGGGGTTCACGTTCAGCGCGAAACCGTGCATCGTGACGCCCTTGGCGACCCGGATCCCCATGGCGCAGATCTTGCGGTCCTCGCGCCGCTGCCCCGCGTTGGACGGCGCGTACTCGGGCCCGTTGAGCCGAGGATCGAACTCCTCGTCCGCGAGCCGGGGGTCGAAGTCGAGGGAGAGCCCGCCGAGAGAGGGCCGCTCGGCCACCGGGTCGCCGAGGACCCAGACACCGGCCCGCCCCTCCACCCGGCTCGTCTCGACACCGAACTCCGCGCACACCCGGATCATCGCGTCCTCGAGGCGGCGGAGGTGGGCGACGACGTCAACAGGGCGGGGAAGTTTCTGGATCGGGTAGCCGACCAGCTGTCCCGGCCCGTGCCAGGTGATCTTGCCGCCGCGGTCCACGTCGACGACAGGCGTGCCGTCGAGGGGCCGCTCACTGTTCGCCGTACGCCGGCCTGCCGTGTAGACCGGCGGGTGTTCCAGGAGCAGACAGGTGTCGGGGATCTCGTCCTGGAAGCGGGCCGTGTGCACACGGCGCTGCTCGTCCCAGGCCTCCTGGTACTCGACGGCGTCCGCACCGAACCCCATGCGGACGAACCGCAACTCACTCACGGCAAGCGCCTCCCTGCAAGAGTCGTAAGGCTCATAACAGCCTCACGCCACTGTACGTCCGGTCGAACCTCGTCAGCCCTGGGGGCAATCCTCACACGATCGGATGAATGCGCGTCGAAGTGTGTGATCAGGTGCTTACGGACCGCTACATTCGCGCCGTTCACGAGGCTTTCAAGGGCTGCTCAAGGCATGGCGGCCGACCTCGCCCGGGCCTGTTCCCGCAGGCCCCCAGCCCGGAAGGCAGGAGTTCGCACCGCAGATGACGGAACGACCCGCGCAGCGCACCCCCAACCGTCAGCTCGCCGCACTAATCGCAGAAGCGGGGTTCTCCAACGCGGGGCTAGCCCGCCGAGTGGACCAGCTCGGCCTCGAACACGGGCTCGATCTCAGATACGACAAGACATCCGTGACCCGCTGGCTGCGCGGCCAGCAGCCAAGAGGCACCACACCCGCGCTGATCGCCGAGGTGTTCACCCGCCGCCTCGGCCGCCGTCTCACCGCCCAGGACCTCGGACTCGACGCGTGCGCCCCGGTGTACGCCGGGCTCGAATTCGCGGCCACCCCCGAGGAGGCCGTCGACATCGTCGGCGGTCTGTGGCGCAAGGACTCCGGCAGCCACGCGGAGCTCCGCAAGATCGCGTTCACCCCGGCGGGGCTCGTCGTGCCCAGCCGGGACTGGCTGATCGGCCGGGCCGACGACCGGGTGGGCCGCGGCGACCCCGGTGCCGTACGGATCCCCGTACAGGGTCGCCCCGCCGTGCCCAGGCAGCGCGCGCAGACCGAACGCGGCCCCGGGCAGCGGGTGACCGCGGGAGACATCGCGGCGCTGCGCTCGGTCGGCGAACTGTTCCGCACGCTCGACAACGCGTACGGCGGAGGGCACGCCCGGCAGGCCCTCGTGCGGTACCTGGAGCACGAGCTGGAGCCGATGCTGCGCGGCACCTACGGGGAGCAGACCGGGCGCCGTCTGTTCGCCGCCGCGTCCGATCTGACCCGGCTGGCGGGCTGGACCTCGTACGACATCGCCGCGCACGGACTGGCCCAGCGGTACTTCGTGCAGGCGCTGCGGCTTTCGCAGGCGGCGGGGGACCGGGCGTACGGCTCGTACGTGCTCGTGACGATGAGTCGACAAGCCGTCTATCTGGGGCACGGCCGGGAGGCGGTGCAGCTGGCCCGGGTCGCCCAGCAGGGCGTGGGCTCGTCGGCCCCGCCCGTCGTCCAGGCGCTGCTGTACGCGGTCGAGGCGCGGGGACACGGTGTGCTCGGCGAGGTGCGGGCGGCCACGGCCTCGCTGGTACGGGCCGAGCGGGCCCTGGAGACCGCGCGGCCCGGCGACGAAGTGCCCTACTGGGCGCGGTTCTTCGACGAGGCGCAGCTCGCGGACGAGTTCGGGCACTGCCACCGTGATCTCCAGCAGTACCGGGCGGCCGCGCAGCATGCCGAGCGGTCCCTGCAGTTGCGGGCCCCCGGGTATGCGCGCAGCCGGCTCTTCTGCCGGGTCGTCCTGGCCTCGGCGCGGCTCGGGCTCGGCGAGCTGGACCAGGCCTGCCAGTTGGGTGCGGAGGCCGCGACGCAGGCTTCGGAGATGCGGTCGGTGCGGGCGGTGGAGTATGTGCGGGACTTCGAGCGGCGGCTCGAGCCGTACAAGGACGCGGCGCCGGTCAGGGGGTATCGCGACAAGGTCGCTGCGCTTGGCTGACGGTTGCTCCGCGGGTTCGCTCCGCGGGTTTGCTCCGCCGGTTCGCTCCGCGGGCAGGGCGGTGAGGGTGGTGTCGAGGCTGCGGGCCGGTGGGGGCCGGTCGCGCAGTTCCCCGCGCCCCTTACGGGGCACGGTGGAGCCGCGTGTCGACACGGTCCCGAGTCTCTGACGGGGCGTTGCGGAACGGCATATCGATCAGCCCCGAGCCTCTGACGGGGCACGGTGGAGCCGCATGTCGACTCAGTCCCGCGCCTCTGACGGGGCGTTGCGGGACCGCATGTCGATCAGCCCCGCGCCTCTGACGGGGCGTTGCGGAACCGCGTGTTGATCAGCCCCGCGGGCGGGGTGCGTGGATGGGGAGGAGGTCCTGCCCCGCGGCGGGAGCTCCTCCCCCTGGCTCTCGGTCGCCTACGCGGCGGTCGAGGCCGTTAATGGGGTTGCCGTGGGTGCCGTGTCGACGCCCAGGTCTGTCAGGAGGGCTGTGGCTGCTCGGTGGCCCGAGTGGAGGGCGCCCTGGACCGTGCTGGTGTCGCGGTGGTCGCCGCAGACGTACAGGCCGGCGAGGAGGCGGACCGGGCGGCGGAGGTCGTGCGGGGGCGGCATCGCGGGGACCGCGTCCGGGGTGTGATGGACCGCAAGGAGTTCCCAGCGGTGCGTGGCGGTGCCGTAGAGGGCGGCCAGATGGGCGCGTACGGCCCGGTCCGTGTCCGCTGGCGGTGCGCCGAGGATCGTGGACGAGATCAGGGCGCGGCCCACGGGGGCGCGGGTCGGGTCGACCTGGCTGATCACCGCGGTGTGGGCCACCGGGCCCCGGCGGTCCGCGTCCAGGAGCAGCGCGGGCTCCGCCAGGGGTGCCTCGTCGGCCGTGTGGTGCACCACGGTGACCTGGTGGAACGGCGGCACCCGCAGGCCCGGCAGCAGCTGGGCGGCGGCGTGGGCGTCGGTCGCCACCAGGATGGCCCGGCAACGGAGTTCGCCGTGGTCCGCCGTCGTCACGGAGGTCGTGGACACGGAGGTGACCCGTACCCCGGTGCGGACCGTCCCCGGCGGGAGGGCTGCTGCCAGCAGTTCCGGCAGTGTGTCGGCGCCGCCCTCCGGGACGCACAGCCGGCCGGACGCGAAGGCGCGCAGCGCGAGGTCCGCGCACCGGCTGGACGTCGTCAGATCCGGGTCGCAGAGCAGTGCGGCCAGCAGCGGGCGCAGAAAACCCTCGACCGTACGGGCCGGCATGCCGCGGGCCGCGAGCGCGCGCCCTGCCGGCCGCTCGGGCCGGGCCAGCAGCCGTTCCACGGGGACGGTCGCGATCCGTCCGAGGGCCGAGGCGAGCCGGGCCTGGTCGAGGGCGCCGCCGAGCGGCGGGAACGCCCGCGACACGGGCGGCACGACGGCCGTCGGTATCTGCCTGACCCTGCGAGGGGGGCTCACCAGGGCGCGCGCCGCGTCGAGTGCGCCCCGTGCGCCCCCGGCGCCCGCGGGCTCGCCGGCCCGGTGGACGCGGCCGTCGGCGTGGACGAGCACGCCGGGGGCGAACGGCCGCAGGGCGAGCCTGTCCAGGCCCGGGGGCAGCCGCAGCTCGGGATACGAGGTGGAGAGGAGCTGGCCGATGCGGTCGAGACGGAAGCCGTCGACCTTCTCGGTCGTCATACGGCCGCCCACGTAAGGGGCGGCCTCCAGGACTACGGTCGTTACACCTGCGCTGTTCAGTCGATGGGCGGCCGCGAGTCCGGCGACTCCGGCTCCCACGATGACGACGTCCGCCTGATACGCGGGCTCAAGCACGTGCCCCTCCCCGAGGTCGCGTGGCTGCTGGGGACGTGATGCCCCCAACGGGCTCCAGGAATACCCGAGTTCGGCACGAGGGTAGGGCTGCCGACGGCCAGGGGAACTCGCGCATGGACAGGGCACGGTCGCACACGGGTCGCATGGGGGGCGCCCTTTCAAGGGGGTCGCCCCTTCAGGGGCGCGGGGAACTGCGCGACCAGCCCCCACCGGCCCGCAGCCACATGACCGCAGCCGGGCGGAGCGCTACCGAACCGCCCTGATCGCCTCCTCGATCCCAGGAAACGCAAAAGTGAACCCCGACTCCAAAAGTCGGCCCGGAAGCACCCGTTGGCTCCCCAGGACCTCCTGCGCCATCTCCCCGAGCACCAGCCTCAGCACGGGCGCGGGCACCGCGAAGACCGCGGGCCGGTGCAGCGCCCGCCCCATCGCGGCGGTGATCTCCCGGTTGGTGAGCGGCTCAGGAGCCGTCAGGTTGAACGGGCCGGACAGCGACTCGGAGTCGATCAGAAACCGCAGCGCGGCCACGTGGTCGTGCAGCGCGATGTAGCTCCAGTACTGCCGTCCGTTGCCCATCCGCCCGCCGAGACCCGCCTTGAAGAGCGGGAAGAGCCGCCCCCAGGCACCGCCCTTCGCGGCCACCACCAGGCCGGTGCGCGCGAAGACGGTCCGTACGCCGACCTCCTCCGCGGGAGCCGCTGCCTCCTCCCATTCCACGCACAGCGAGGGCAGGAACCCGATCCCGGGAGGCGCGCTCTCGTCCACGGCCCGCTCGCCGGTGTCTCCGTAGATGCCCATCGCGCTGCCGTTCAGGAAGACCTGCGGCGGCCGGTCGAGCGAGGCGACGGCCTCCGCCAGCGTTGCCGTGCCGAGCAGCCGGCTGTCCCGGATCTTCCGCTTGTACTCGTCCGTCCAGCGGTGGTCGCCGATGCCGGCGCCCGCGAGGTTCACCACCGCGTCGCAGCCGACGAGTCCCGCCGCGTCGACGTACTGCCGTTCGGGGTCCCACTCGACCTCGTCCTTCGCGCGGGGCGCACGGCGAACCAGCCGCACCACCTCGTGCCCGTCGGCGGTCAGCGAGCGCACCAGGGCGCTGCCGATGAGGCCGGACGCACCGGCCACGGCGATTCGGGAAGTCTCCATGGCCCCCATCCTCCGCCAACCACCCTGGGAGCAGTACGCCGAGGGTGTCCGGCATACCGGACGGCGTCGCGGGCGCCGGTCGTAAAGTGACGTCATGCCCGAGCCGTCCATACGCACCGCCCGGCCCGACGACGAAGAGGCGCTGGGCCGTCTCGACCGCGCGATCTGGTCGTATCAGCACGCCGTCAGACCCCAGGAACAGCCGCCGTACGATCCGTTCTTCAACGAGCGCTTCGGCCCCCGCGACCACCTGGTGGCGGAGCTGGACGGGCGCGTCGTCGGCTATGTACGGATCGGTTTCCCCACCCCGCTCCTCTCGAACGCGCACGTACGGCAGATCCAGGGCCTCGCCGTCGCCGAAGAGGCGCGCGGTCACGGCGTGGGCCGGTCCCTGATCCGCGCGGTCGTCGCCGAGGCCCGCCGCCAGGGCGCCCTGCGGATCACCCTGCGCGTCCTCGGCCACAACACCCCGGCCCGCAAGCTGTACGAGTCGGAGGGCTTCGTGATCGAGGGGATCCAGCCGGGGGAGTTCTACCTCGACGGGGAGTACGTGGACGACGTACTCATGGGGCGGAGTCTCTGACCTTCGAAGGCTCCGCCAACAGCCGCATCCCGCCCGTCAGTTCCCGCAGACAGCGCACCGCCGGCTCCGCGGGTGAGCCCGGGCCCTCGACGTCCGCGTCGGACTCGGCCCAGGTCTCCAGGGTGACCCGGATCGCGTCCGTGGCGGCGAGGCGGATCTCCAGCGGGTCGGCGTCGTCGCCGGCCAGCCGCGCCACCAGGGGGATGAGCTTGTCCTCGGACTCCTGGTTCACCCGGTACCAGACCGCGCGCAGCGCCGGGTCCTGGCCGGACGCCCGCAGCAGGCCCCTGGTCCAGCGCAGGCCCTCCGCCTTGGCCTCGTGGGGGACGGTCAGCGACGCGGTGACGGCCGTTTCCAGTACCCGGCGGGCTGCTGATCTTGTCGAGCAGCGGCCCGTCCCGCGTGTCCTGCTTGTTGCGGAATTGGCGTCCTCGTCCACGTGGGTGTGGGCGATCACGGTCCGTACCACGATGTGGCACCACCTTGGGTTCCTGCTTCGCAGGCCCCTGCCGCTCCCCGAGGGGGTGTGGTCTTACACGGGCCTCCACAGGCGTCACTTCCCGCCCACCCGGCGGTAGGTCTGACAACTCGGTTGCCGGACAAGCTGAATGTACGGTGCCATCGAGCTCTTCGGGGTGCCGCAGGGCGCTTTGCGCCGCACGTTCACCGGGAAGGGGAGTGCTCTGACCAGGTGTTCGGTAACCCCGAAGGTGAGAGGCCCACCATGACCCTCTGCGCGGACGGCGGAACCCACTTCTGAGGCTCGGGAGTTGCCAGTGCGGTTCCGGGCTCAGGAGGTGACGAGGTCGCCCGTGTCCACCGCTGCCTTGGCCTTCGCCGCGCGCTGCGCGTCGGCCGCGACCTCGTCGGCGGTCAGTACGTAACCCGTCTCGGCGTCGCTCGTGGAGCGGGCGAAGACGACGCCGTAGACCTTGCCGGTGGTGGTCAGCAGGGGGCCGCCGGAGTTGCCGGGGCGGACCGTGGAGCGGATCGAGTAGATCTCGCGGGTGACCGGGTCGGAGCCGTAGATGTTCTGGCCCTTGGCGTTGATCTTGTTGGCGACGGTGGCCGCCTGGAGGTCGAGGCCGCCGTCCTGCGGGTAGCCCGCGACCACGGCCGCGTCGCCCCGGGTCGCGCTGTCGTCGAAGGGCAGCACCGGCGCCTTCAGGCCCGGGACGTCGAGTACGGCCACGTCCTTCTCCGGGTCGAAGAGGACGACCCTCGCCTCGTACGCCTTGCCCGTGCCGCCCACGCGGACGGTCGGCTCGTCGATGCCCGCCACCACGTGCGCGTTGGTCATCACGTGCTCCGGCGCGTACACGAAACCGCTGCCCTCGCGGCCCTGGGTGCCGACCGCGCCCTCGACCTTCACGGTGGAGCGCTGGGCGGCCCGGGTGGCGGCCGCGGTGACGCTGTCGCCCGAGGGCTTGGCGACGCTGGCCGTCGGCTCGTTCTCGAAGGGGTTGAAGACCTGTGGGAAGCCCGCCTCCGTGAGCGCCGAGGTGGCCCGGGAGAACCAGGCCGGGGTGGCGTCCGGCATCGAGTCCTGCACCGCGCCGAGCAGCGCGGAGTTACGGATCGACGAGGTGACCACGGGCGAGGCGGACGCGCCGAGGACGCTCGCGGCGACCCACGCCACCAGCATCACGGCGACCGCGTTGGCCGCCGCGCCGCCCACGCCGTCGACCGCGCGCAAGGGGCCCCGGTCCAGTTCGCGCCGGAGCTTCACACCCAGCCGGCCCGCCAGCTCGTGGCCCGCGGCGGCGGGCAGCAGCACCGTGAGCACCGCCGTGACCGTCGCCGCCGTGGTCCCCGGTTCCACCAGGTCCATCATCCAGGGCAGCACCCAAACGCCGATCACGGCACCGCCCACGAAGCCGGCGAGGGACACACAGCCCGCGACGAGCCCGCGCCGGTAGCCGGACGCCGCATAACCGAGGATCACCAGCAACAGCAGGATGTCGAGCAGGTCCACGGAGCTCCCTTTCTCTTGGGTCTCCTAGTACGTGCCGGGAGGGCCCAGTGATCAGGTACGCGCACGTGGAAACCGGCCATCCGGCACGCGTGCGTGGACCTGTAGAAACGTCTCGGACCGGGACGTTGGTTCCACCGGGTGGCACAGCACACATCGCGGACGGCCCGACTGTCCCGGAGAGTGGATCCCATGTGCGCCCATCGAGCCCATCCGCCACACCGCGCCCGTGGCGCGCCGGGGGTGGTTCGCGCACGGTGGCGAAGGGTGCTCCGGCGGAGCGGGCCCGAGGCCGACGGCGACACCGGGCCGCGTCCGTCCACCGACACCGGGCCGCGTTCGTCCACCGACACCGGGCCGCGTCCGTCCACCGATACGAGGCCGCGTCCGTCGGCCGATTCCGGGCCCCGTCCGTCGGCCCCGGTCCGCATACCCCGGCCCGCGCGCATCGCCCTCGCCTGTGTCCCCGGGCTGGTCGCCGTCACCGGTCTCGTGCTGTGTGCCGTGGGGGTCGACCGCACGCCGGGTGAGGCCCGGCCTCCCGTCGCGGCGCGGGCCGCCGTGGGACACCAGGCCACCCGGCCGCCCATCGTGCCGAGGGAACGCTGGCTGGCCGACGCCGCCTACACCCGGCCGCCGACCCGGTACGCCGGCCGCGTGACCGCCGTGTTCGTGCACCACACCGACTCGCCGAACGACTACGACTGCGCCGACGCTCCCAAGATCATCCGCTACCTGTACGCGGGACAGGCCGGAGTCCGGCACTGGGACGACATCGGCTACAACTTCCTCGTGGACCGCTGCGGCACGATCTACGAGGGCCGGGCGGGCGGCATCGACCGTGCCGTCGTCGGCGCGCACACGCAGGGCTTCAACGTGGGCACGGCGGGCATCGCCGCGATAGGGACCTTCACCGCGGGCGTGCCGGTCCCCAAGGCCATGACCGACGCCATAGCGGCCGTCGCCGCCTGGAAACTCGGACTCGTGGGCATCGACCCGCGAGCTCCGGTGCGGCTCGTCTCCACCAACAGCCTGAGCAAGTACCCGGCCGGCACCCGCGGGACCTTCACCGCCGTCTCCGGCCACACCGACGGCTACTGGACCGCCTGCCCGGGCGCCGCCCTGATGGCCCGCCTGCCCGAGATCAGGGAACACGCGGCCCACCTCCAGGGCAGGCGCTAGGGGCCTGCGACCTTCCGTCGGGCTCCCGCCCACCCCGCCGCTCCCCGCCACGCCTCACAGGTACGCCACAGCCGGCTCACGGATCACCCCGAGCCACGCCTTCTAGCGTCTAGGCACGCACTGACCGGAGGTGGGGATCATGAGCAGTCGCAAGGGGCAGCAGACCCGGGGGACTTCGCTGTGGGGACGGGCCGCGCGCAGCCCGTGGACGGTGGCCTGTGTGGTGGCCGCCGTGGTGGTGGGGCCGTCCGCCGCCACTGCGTCCGCACTGGACCGGGCCAACGCGGCGCCGCCGCTCAGCGCACGCAAGGACGGCTCGCCCACGGCAGCCGCCTGGCCCGCCGCCGTGGTCGCCCCCGCGCACCAGATCCGTACGGCGGGCCCGCGCGGCTCCTCCTGGTGAGCCGAGTTCTCCCGGGGGAGTCCGCCGCCGGAACCGTCCGTCAGTCCGCGAACCGGTCCCACAGCTGCGGGAAACGCTCCGCCAGCTGCGCCTGGTTCTCCAGGTCGAGGGCGGTGCCCAGGGGCTCGGGCGGCGCGGCCGGAATACCGAGGTCCGGGGCGACCGTGCCGGTGAGCTGCTCGTACGCCTCGTCCGCCGCGTAGCCCAGCTCCTCACCGTCCCCGTCGACCTCGTCGTCGAAGTCCGTGAGCAGCTCGGCGAGCTTGTCGGGATCGTGCACGGCGGCCTCGTACACCTCCCGCCCCTGGCCGATCAGCCAGCAGCGGAAGAAGTCGAAGGCGTCGTCGCTGGCTCCGTCGAGCAGGATCCAGGCCGCGCCCCACAGGTCCCACATGTACGCGCGGTTGTAGCGGGCCTCGAAGTGACGGGCGAAGTCCAGGACCATCTCGGGGTCCAACTGGACGAGCCGTTCCACGAGCAGGTCGGCCTGCTCCTCGGGGTCGCCCTCCGCGGCCTCGCGGGTCGCGTCCACCAGCTCCCAGAACTCCGTCTCGTCCATCACGGGACAAGCATCGGGCCTCGACCCGGCCCGCGCACCCGGGGACAGGCAGATCGTTATGCGCGCACATGCCCACGGAAAGTCCGACAGCAGATGTCGCCATTCGGCGCGATGCTCGGACCATGGAGACGACAGCACAGACCACAGCGCACCGGTCCGCCCCACAACTCAAGGGAAAGGTCGCCCTGGTCGGGGGCGCCACACGCGGCGCCGGACGGGCGATGGCGGTGGAACTGGGCCGCGCCGGAGCCACCGTGTACGTGACGGGGCGCACGACCCGCGAGCACGTCAGCGAGGTCGGCCGGACCACCGAGACCATCGAGGGGACGGCCGAACTGGTCGACGCGGCCGCGGGCGTCACCGGCCGGGGCATCGCCGTCCCGACGGACCACCTGGAGCCCGACCAGGTACGCGCCCTCGTCGACCGCATCGACCGCGAACAGGGCCGCCTCGACATCCTCGTCAACGACATGTGGGGCGGCGACGTCCTCCTCGACTGGTCGGCGGAGAAGCAGCCCGACATGTGGGACATGGACCTCGACAAGGGGCTGCGGATCATGCGCCTCGGCATCGAGTCGCACATCGTCACCAGCCACGCGGCGCTGCCGCTCCTCGTCCGCAACCCCGGCGGGCTGCTCGTCGAGGTCACCGACGGCACGGAGGAGTACAACCGCCGCTACCGCAAACCCTTCTTCTACGACCTCGCCAAGACCACCCCCATCCGCATGGCCCACGACCTCGGCGAGGAGCTCAAGGAACACGGTTGCACTGCTGTCTGCCTCACCCCGGGCTGGCTGCGCTCCGAGACGATGCTCGACACCGCCTTCAAGGTCACCGAGGAGAACTGGCGGGACGCCTGCGCGCACGTCCCGCACTTCGCGATCTCCGAGACGCCCACCTACGTCGGACGGGCCCTGGTCGCACTCGCCGCCGACCCCGACGCGGCCCGCTGGAACGGACAGTCGCTCTCCAGCGGCGGCCTCGCCCAGGAGTACGGCTTCACGGACGTCGACGGCTCGGCACCCGACGCGTGGCGCTACATGATCGAGGTGGAGTCACAGGGCAAGCCGGCCGATGTGACGGGCTACCGGTAGCCCGCGCGGCGCCTAGTCCTCACTCCCCGCCGGCGTCGTAGTACGCCGCCGTCCTGGCCGCCGCCTCGGCGAAGCGCTCGCGGAGTCCGGACGGCTCCAGGACCTCCGCCTCGGGGCCGAGGGAGAGGAGCTGGGTGTACGCCACGTCGTGCGACTCGACCGGCAGCGTGACCGTCACCCGGCCCGCGTCGTCGGGTGGGTCGGCCACGGTCAGGGCCTCCTGCGCGGAGAGCGGATCGACGGTGTGCTTCAGCCGTCGCGCGCCCGCCTCGGTGAGCCGCACGACGACCGTCGCCCGCAGGAGCGAACGCGCGAACTGGGCCGACCGCTCCGCCCAGAAGCCCGGCAGGTCGAACCCCTCGTCGCGGCTGAAGCGCTCGTCGCCCGACTCGACCGACGTGAACCGGTCGATGCGGTAGACACGGAAGGACCCGGGATCGGGGACGCGGGCGCAGACGTACCAGACGCCCGCCTTGAGGATGAGCCCGTACGGCTCCAACTCGCGCTCCACGTCGGTCTCCTGGCGCCGGTAGCGCGCGGTGATCCGACGGTCGTCCCACACCGCCTCCGCGACCTCGGGCAGCAGCTCAGGCGTCTTGGGCTCGGCGAACCAGGCGGGGGCGTCCAGGTGGAAACGCTGGGACGCGGTGCGGGAGGCGTCCTTGAGGGAGGGGAGCAGAGCCGCCGACACCTTGAGGCGGGCGGCGGAAGCGGCGTCCTCCAGGCCCATCTCCCGGAGCGCGCCGGGCACGCCCGAGAGGAACAGGGCCTCGGCCTCGCTCCTGGCGAGCCCGGTCAGCCGGGTCCGGTACCCGCCGATCAGCCGGTACCCGCCAGCCCGGCCGCGGTCCGCGTACACCGGGACGCCGGCCTCCGACAGGGCCTGCGCGTCCCGGGTGATCGTCCGCTCCGACACCTCCAGCTCCCGAGCGAGCTCGGCGGCCGTCATGGAGGGCCTGGCCTGAAGAAGCAGCACCATCTTGATGAGGCGGGCAGCACGCATGTGTTCATTTTGCCGGGTGGACGAGTGCGGGCCCGGTGGGGGCCGATCGCGCAGTTCCCCGCGCCCCTGAAAGGCGGGGCTGCGCCCCATGCCTTTCATCTTTAGGGGCGCGGGGAACTGCGCGACCAGCCCCCACCGGCCCGCAGCCGGCGTACTACAACTACAACCCGTACCGCTCCCGCGCTTCCTTCACGGCAGAAGCCGGCACCTCACCCCGCCGCGCAAGCTGCGCCAACGCCGCCACGACGATCGACTGCGCGTCGACACCGAAGTGCCGGCGAGCGGCCTCACGGGTGTCGGACAGGCCGAACCCGTCCGCGCCGAGCGAGGAGTAGTCCTGCTCGACCCACTGCGCGATCTGGTCGGGCACCTGCCGCATGTAGTCGGAGACCGCGAGGACGGGCCCCTCGGCACCCTGCAGCGCCTGACGGACGTACGGCACCCGGTCCTCGCCGCGCAGCAGCGCCGCGTCGGCCTCAAGGGCGTCGCGCCGCAGCTCGGTCCAGGACGTGGCGGACCAGACGTCCGCGGCCACGCCCCACTCCTCGGCGAGCAGCCTCTGCGCCTCCAGGACCCAGTGGATCGCCGTGCCGGAGCCCAGCAGCTGGATGCGCGAGGCGTTGGCGGCGTTGACCTGGACTCCGGCCGACTCCGCCGTGTTGAAGCGGTAGAGGCCCTTGACGATGCCCTCGTCGATACCGAGCCCCGACGGCTTCGCGGGCTGCGGGATCGGCTCGTTGTAGACGGTGAGGTAGTAGAAGACGTTCTGGTCCTCGCCGGGCGCGGCCTCGCCGTACATCCGGCGCAGACCGTCCTTGACGATCGTCGCGACCTCGTACGCGAACGCCGGGTCGTACGACAGGGCGGCCGGGTTGGTGGCCGCGATGACCGGCGAGTGGCCGTCCGCGTGCTGCAGGCCCTCGCCCGTCAGCGTCGTACGGCCGGCCGTGGCGCCGATGAGGAAGCCGCGGCCGAGCTGGTCGCCGAGCTGCCACATCTGGTCGGCCGTGCGCTGCCAGCCGAACATCGAGTAGAAGATGTAGAACGGGATCATCGTCTCGCCGTGCGTGGAGTACGCGGTGGACGCGGCGATGAAGTCGGCCATCGAACCGGCCTCGGTGATCCCCTCGTTGAGGATCTGGCCGTCCTTGGCCTCCTTGTAGTACATCAGCTGGTCGCGGTCGACCGGCTCGTACGTCTGGCCCTTCGGCGAGTAGATGCCGAGGGACGGGAAGAGGCTCTCCATACCGAAGGTGCGTGCCTCGTCGGGGACGATCGGCACCCAGCGCTTACCGGACGTCTTGTCGCGGACCAGGTCCTTGACCAGGCGTACGAAGGCCATGGTCGTCGCCACGTTCTGCGAGCCGGAGCCCTTGTCGAAGGCCGCGAACGCCTTGTCGGCGGGGGCGGGCAGCGGGGCGACGGCGTGCGTACGGCGGGCAGGGGCCGGGCCGCCGAGGGCCGCGCGGCGCTCCTGGAGGTAACGGACCTCGGGGGAGTCGGCGCCGGGGTGGCCGTAGGGCACGACCCCGTCGACGAAGTCGCTGTCCTTGATGGGCAGTTCGAGCAGGTCACGCATCTGCTTGAACTCGTCCGTCGACAGCTTCTTCATCTGGTGGTTGGCGTTCTTCGACGCGAAGCCCTCGCCGAGCGTGAAGCCCTTGACCGTCTGCGCGAGGATCACGGTGGGCGCGCCCTTGTGCTCGACGGCCGCCTTGTAGGCCGCGTACACCTTGCGCGCCTCGTGACCACCGCGCGAGAGGTGGAAGCACTCCAGGATCTTGTCGTCGCTCAGCAGCTTCGCCAGCTCGACGAGTGCCGGGTCGGAGCCGAAGAAGTCCTGGCGGATGTAGGCGGCGTCACGGGTCTGGTACGTCTGCACCTGCGCGTCCGGGACCTCACGGAGGCGGCGGACCAGGGCGCCGGTGGTGTCGAGCCGGAACAGCTCGTCCCAGGCGTTGCCCCACAGCGACTTGATGACGTTCCAGCCGGCGCCGCGGAACTGCGCCTCCAGCTCCTGCACGATCTTGAAGTTCGCGCGGACCGGGCCGTCGAGGCGCTGGAGGTTGCAGTTGATGACGAAGGTCAGGTTGTCCAGACCCTCGCGGGAGGCGAGTGCGAGTGCCGCCGTCGACTCCGGTTCGTCCATCTCGCCGTCACCGAGGAACGCCCACACGTGGGACGCCGAGACGTCCTTGATGCCGCGGTTGGTCAGATAGCGGTTGAAGCGCGCCTGGTAGATCGCCGACAGCGGGCCGAGGCCCATCGACACCGTCGGGAACTCCCAGAGCCACGGCAGGCGCCGCGGGTGCGGGTACGACGGGAGGCCGTTGCCGCCCGCCTCCTGGCGGAAGTTGTCGAGGTGCGTCTCGTTCAGCCGGCCGTCGAGGAAGGCGCGGGCGTAGATGCCGGGGGAGGCGTGGCCCTGGATGTAGAGCTGGTCGCCGGACCCGTCGGCCTCCTTGCCCTTGAAGAAGTGGTTGAAGCCCGTCTCGTAGAGCCAGGCCGCGGAGGCGAAGGTGGCGATGTGGCCGCCCACGCCGTGTTTCGCGCCCCGGGTCACCATCGCGGCCGCGTTCCAGCGGTTCCACGCGGTGATCCGGCGCTCCATCGCCTCGTCGCCGTCCACTGCGGGTTCGGCGGCGGTCGGGATGGTGTTGACGTAGTCGGTCTCGAGCAGCTTGGGCAGCGCGAGGCCGTTGCCCTCGGCACGCTCCAGCGTCCGCCGCATCAGGTACGAGGCACGGTGCGGCCCGGCCGCCTTCGTGACGGCGTCCAGGGAGGCCTGCCATTCGGCGGTCTCCTCCGGGTCACGGTCCGGGAGCTGGTCGAGCTCGCTCGGCTGGATTGCGGTGGGGTCGGTCATTGCGCCGCCTTCCGGATGCGGAGGGGGGTTCCCTCGTCGGCAAGGGGTTTTCGGGGGTGCCCTTGGTCTTTGGCAGGACAGGGCGGCAGGCTCTGGTGGGAGCCCGACGACGACTGTAACTCCCTGATCGATGATCGATCAAAGGGTTGAAGGGCAAAACCTCTTGATCACGAGAAAGTAGGCACGGGGTGCCTTGGCGCCAGGCACCGGGTGCCTTGTTTTCGCAGGTGAGGGTGCGTATGAGCGGGGTGTCGCTCTGCTGCTCGGAGTCGCCGGGGCTTGCCTGTCCAAGGTCAGGAGGGCTCGCTGCCCGTCCTCGGCGCGCAGCCCAGTACATGCGCCTTCACCAGCTCCGCGATCAGTGGATCCCGGCGGCGGAACGCCTCCACCAGGGCCTCGTGCTCCTCCGCGTACGACTGCTGGACCGTGCCCAGCCAGCGGATCGACAGGGCCGTGAACACCTCGATGCCGAGGCCCTCCCAGGTGTGCAGCAGCACGGAGTTGCCCGCGGCGCGCACCAGCTCGCGGTGGAAGGCCACCGTGTGGCGGACCTGGCCGGTGCCGTCGGCCTTGCGGTCGGCCTCGTACAGGGCGGTGACGTGCGGTTCCAGCGACGTGCAGTCGGCGGCGAGCCGCTCGGCGGCCAGCTCGGCCGCGATGGCCTCCAGCCCGGCCCGCACGGGGTAGCTCTCCTCCAGGTCCGCCGCGGTGAGATTGCGTACGCGTACGCCCTTGTTGGGGGCCGACTCGATCAGGCGCAGCGACTCCAGCTCGCGCAGGGCCTCCCGCACGGGGGTCTGGCTGACCTCCAGCTCGGTGGCGATCCGGCGCTCCACGATCCGCTCGCCCGGCTTCCAGCGACCGCTCACGATCCCCTCCACGATGTGCTCGCGGATCTGTTCGCGGAGCGAGTGGACGATGGGCGCGGTCATTGAGGCTCCTTCGGCGGGGGCCGCTCGGGCCCCGAGGCGTTGACTTCTAGACAATAAAGCCGTGAGTCCCTTCGGGAAGGGTGTGCGGGGGTGCTTTGGTGCAGGTGAGATGAGACTTACACGAGGTGCTCCGCCGGGGGTGGGTGGTAGGGCGGGTGCGGGTTCGTTGTGGCTGGTCGCGCAGTTCCCCGCGCCCCTAAAAGATGAAAGCCAGGGGCGCAGCCCCGCTTTCAGGGGCGCGGGGAACTGCGCGACCAGCCCCCACCGGCCCGCAGAGTGATCCCAACGCAAAGGGCCCCCGCCCGGAAACCCGGGCGGGGGCACCTCGTCGTGCGATGCGGCGGCGGAGCCTACAGGCCGAGCTCGACCTCGAACTCGCCCGCCTCCAGGATCGCCTTGACCGCCGTCAGATAGCGGGCGGCATCCGCGCCGTCCACCAGGCGGTGGTCGTAGGAGAGCGTCAGGTAGGTCATGTCGCGGACGCCGATGACCGTACCCTCCTCCGTCTCGATGACGGCCGGACGCTTGACCGTGGCGCCGATGCCGAGGATCGCGACCTGGTTCGGCGGCACGATGATCGTGTCGAAGAGCGCGCCGCGCGAGCCGGTGTTCGAGATCGTGAAGGTCGCGCCGGACAGCTCGTCCGGAGTGATCTTGTTGGCCCGGACCTTGCCCGCCAGGTCGGCGGTGGCCTTCGCGATGCCGGCGATGTTGAGGTCGCCCGCGTGCTTGATGACCGGGGTCATCAGGCCCTTCTCGGAGTCCACCGCGATACCGACGTTCTCGGTGTCGAAGTAGGTGATCGTGCCCTCTTCGACGTTGATCCGGGCGTTGACGGCCGGGTGGGCCTTCAGCGCCTGGGCCGCCGCCTTCACGTAGAACGGCATCGGGGAGAGCTTGACGCCCTCGCGCGCGGCGAAGGAGTCCTTGGCCTGCGCGCGCAGCCTCATCAGCCGCGTGACGTCGACCTCGACGACCGAGGACAGCTGGGCCTGCTCGTGCAGGGCCTTGACCATGTTGTCGCCGATGACCTTGCGGATGCGGGGCATCTTCACGGTCTGGCCGCGGAGGGGAGAGGCCTCCAGGGTCGGCGCCTTCTTGGCGGCCGGGGCAGCGGCGGCGGCCGGAGCCGGAGCGGCCGCGGCGGCCTTCGCGGCCTCGGCGGCGGCGAGGACGTCCTGCTTGCGGATACGGCCGCCGACGCCGGTGCCCTTGACGGTGGCCAGGTCGACGCCGTTCTCGGCGGCGAGCTTGCGCACCAGCGGGGTCACGTACGCGCCGTCGTCACCGGAGGTCGCGGCCGGAGCCGGGGCCGGGGTGACGGGAGCGGGAGCCGGCACCGGCGCGGCCGGAGCCGGGTCGGGGGCCGGGGTCGTCTGCTGCTGCGGGGCGGGAGCCGAAGGCGCCTGCGGAGCCGGAGCGGCCGGAGCAGCGGGGGCCGGAGCCGGCGCGGGAGGCGCAGGAGCGGCCGGGGCCGGGGCAGCGGCGGCGGGCGCCGGAGCCGGGGCGGCCGGGGCCGGAGCGGCGGCCGGGGCCGCGCCCGGGGCGCCGATGACGGCGAGCTTCGCGCCGACCTCGGCGGTCTCGTCCTCGCCGACCACGATCTCCAGCAGCACGCCGGCGGCGGGCGACGGGATCTCGGTGTCGACCTTGTCCGTGGAGACCTCGAGCAGCGGCTCGTCCTCCGCGACCTCCTCGCCGACCTCCTTGAGCCACCGGGTGACGGTGCCCTCGGTGACCGACTCGCCGAGCGCGGGCAGGACGACGTCCGTGCCCTCGGCGGAGCCGCCGCCGGAGGCGGCCTCGGCGGTCGGGGCCGGCGCCGGAGCGGCGGCCTCGGTGGACGGGGTGGCCTGCGGAGCCGGCTCGGGAGCGGCGGCCGGGGCCGGGGCCTCGGCGGCAGCGGGGGCCGGGGCGGCGGCAGGCGCGCCGGAGCCGTCGTCGATGACGGCCAGCTCGGCGCCGACCTCGACCGTCTCGTCCTCGGCGACCTTGATGGAGGCGAGCACACCGGCGGCAGGGGAGGGGATCTCGGTGTCGACCTTGTCGGTGGACACCTCGAGCAGCGGCTCGTCGGCCTCGACGCGCTCGCCCTCGGCCTTCAGCCAGCGGGTGACAGTGCCCTCGGTGACGCTCTCGCCGAGCGCCGGAAGGGTTACGGAAACCGCCATGGTTTCGGTTGCTCCTTACGAATTGCGGAAGTCTGTGTCGTCGCGTCGTGAGTTGACCGAGGGTCGGTCAGTCGTGCGAGTGCAGCGGCTTGCCGGCCAGGGCGAGGTGGGCCTCGCCCATCGCCTCGTTCTGGGTCGGGTGGGCGTGGATGAGCTGCGCGACCTCGGCCGGCAGCGCCTCCCAGTTGTAGATCAGCTGGGCCTCGCCCACCTGCTCGCCCATGCGGTCGCCGACCATGTGGACGCCGACCACGGCACCGTCCTTGACCTGGACGAGCTTGATCTCGCCCGCGGTCTTGAGAATCTTGCTCTTGCCGTTGCCCGCGAGGTTGTACTTCAGAGCGACGACCTTGTCCGCGCCGTAGATCTCCTTGGCCTTGGCCTCGGTGATGCCCACGGAGGCGACCTCGGGGTGGCAGTACGTCACCCGCGGCACGCCGTCGTAGTCGATCGGAACGGTCTTCAGGCCGGCCAGACGCTCCGCCACCAGGATGCCCTCGGCGAAGCCGACGTGCGCGAGCTGGAGCGTCGGGACCAGGTCACCGACGGCGGAGATGGTCGGGACGTTCGTGCGCATGTACTCGTCGACGAGGACGTAGCCGCGGTCCATCGCGACGCCCTGCTCCTCGTAGCCGAGACCGGCGGAGACCGGCCCGCGGCCGATGGCGACCAGGAGGATCTCGGCCTCGAAGGTCTTGCCGTCGGCGAGGGTCACGCGGACGCCGTCCTGCGTGTACTCGGCCTTCTCGAAGAACGTGCCGAGGTTGAACTTGATGCCGCGCTTGCGGAAGGCGCGCTCAAGAAGCTTGGAGCTGTTCTCGTCCTCCACCGGCACGAGGTGCTTGAGACCCTCGATGACCGTGACGTCGGTGCCGAAGGACTTCCACGCCGAGGCGAACTCGACGCCGATGACGCCGCCGCCCAGCACGATCGCGGACTGCGGGACGCGGTCCAGCTTCAGCGCGTGGTCCGAGGAGACGATGCGGTTGCCGTCGATCTCCAGGCCCGGCAGCGACTTCGGCACGGAGCCGGTCGCGAGGAGCACGTGACGGCCCTGGACGCGCTGGCCGTTGACGTCCACGGAGGTCGGGGACGACAGACGTCCCTCACCCTCGATGTACGTCACCTTGCGCGAGGCCACGAGGCCCTGAAGGCCCTTGTACAGGCCGCTGATCACGTCGTCCTTGTACTTGTGGACGGCGTTGATGTCGATGCCCTGGAAAGTCGTCAGGACGCCGTACTGGTCCGCCTCGCGTGCCTGGTCGGCGATCTCGCCGGCATGCAGCAGGGCCTTGGTGGGAATGCAGCCGTTGTGCAGGCAGGTGCCGCCGAGCTTGTTCTTCTCGATCAGGGCGACGTCCAGGCCCAGCTGCGCTCCGCGCAGGGCCGCGGCGTAGCCGCCGCTACCACCGCCGAGGATCACTAGGTCGAAAACGGTGCTGGCGTCGTTCGCCACGTCACGTCCTCCATGCATGTGCGCCGTACGCCGGTCTGCGTCGACCGGGCGGCGGCTGGTGTCCGGCCGCTCTTTCTTCGGCCCTGAGGTGGGCCCTGTCCTGCCGAGAACCCATCTTCGCACCTGTCGGCGCCGAGCGGGACGCCGGGCCGGGCAGTGAGACGTCTGATCGATCACACGGCAGTGCGTTTGCTGCGGGCCCGCGCCCCTTCAGGGGCGCCCCGAAGGGGCGCGGGGAACTGCGCGACCAGCCACACCCGACCCGCACCCGCCGTACGGCGAGTGGAACCGAGCTATCGGGCGGGCGTCAGCCCAAATCCCCGGCAGCCGTCAGCTCGGCAAGCCGAACCAACGTACGCACAGCAGACCCCGTACCCCCCTTGGGCGTGTACCCGAACGGCCCCTGCTCGTTGAAGGCAGGCCCGGCGATATCGAGGTGCGCCCACGTGATCCCCTCGCCCACGAACTCCTTGAGAAAGAGTCCGGCGACCAGTCCGCCGCCATACCGCTCGCCCATGTTGGCGATGTCAGCGGTGGGGGAGTCCATCCCCTTCTTCAGGTGGTCCGGCAGCGGCATCGGCCACGCCGCCTCGCCGACCTCCTCGGCGGCCTCGTACACCGCCGTACGGAACGAGTCGTCGTTCGCCATGACGCCGAACGTCCGGTTGCCCAGCGCCAGCATCATCGCGCCGGTCAGCGTCGCCACGTCGACGATCGCGTCCGGGGTCTCCTCGGAGGCCTTGGCGAGCGCGTCGGCGAGGACGAGCCGGCCCTCGGCGTCGGTGTTGAGGACCTCGACGGTCTTGCCGCTGTACATGCGCAGCACGTCACCGGGGCGGGTCGCGGAACCGGAGGGCATGTTCTCGGCCAGCGCGAGCCAGCCGGTCACGTTGACCTCAAGACCCAGGCGCGAGGCGGCGACGACCGCGGCGAACACGGCGGCGGCGCCGCTCATGTCGCACTTCATCGTCTCGTTGTGCCCGGCCGGCTTCAGCGAGATGCCGCCCGAGTCGTAGGTGATGCCCTTGCCGACGAAGGCGAGGTGCTTCTTCGCCTTGGAGGAGGTGTACGACAGCTTCACCAGCCGGGGCGCGGACGCGGAACCGGCGCCGACGCCGAGGATGCCGCCGTAGCCGCCCTTCTCCAGGGCCTTCTCGTCGAGCACCTGCACCTTGATGCCGTGTTCCTTGGCCGCGGCCTGCGCGACGGCCGCGAAGGCCTCCGGGTTCAGGTCGTTCGGCGGGGTGTTGATGAGGTCACGGGCGCGGTTCAGCTCCTCGGACACGGCCGTGGCGCGCTCGACGGCCGCCTTGAACGCCTTGTCGCGGGGCTTGCCGCCGAGCAGCGTGACCTCGGCGAGCGGGGCCTTGCCGTTCTTGGCGTCCTTCCCACCGTCGTTGCTCCTGCCGTTCTCCTTGTAGACGTCGAAGGAGTACGCGCCGAGCAGCGCGCCCTCGCCGACGGCGCCCGCGTCGGCGGCGTCCTCGATCGGCAGGGCGAAAGCGGCCTTCTTCGAACCGGCGAGGGCACGCGCGGCGACACCGGCCGCCCGGCGCAGGGTCTCCCCGGAGAAGGACCCGTCCTTCTCCGGCAGAGCACCGAGACCGACCGCCAGCACGAGCGGTGCCTTGAAGCCGGACGGAGCCGGCAGCTTCGTCACCTCGCCCTCGCCGCCCGAGGCGCCGAGGGTCTCCAGAACGCCGGCGAGCCTGCCGTCGTACGCCTTGTCCACGGCCTCGGCGCCCGGTGCCACGACCAGGTCCCCGGACTTGGGCCCGGTGCCCTTGGCGACACCGACGACGATGGCGTCGACCCGCTGGCCGGGCGCCGCGGCGGTGCTGAGAGTGAGAGCAGTCACGGTGGTGAAATCTCGCTTCCATTGAGTTGCTGTGGGCCGTCAGGGGTGAGGTCGGCCGGGGCGGTGGAGTCCCGGGCACGAGCCTACGCGCGGTGTCGCGTTTCGCTCATTCCAGCGGTCGTTCATCCCTGAGTGGTGGCCTGGCCACTTATCACCCCTCACTTCTGTGACCTGAGACACACTCCTGCTGTTTGCGATGAGTAACCCACTCGTCGCTTTGCATGATTTCCACGGATCCTCCTCGAAACGACCATCAGGGGATCTTGTGGGGGGAGGGGCGAACATGGCGCAGAGAGCGCACGGATGGAGAAACGCGGCCGCTGTCATGGCGGCCGCCGGTCTGCTGAGCCTGGGGCTGGGAGCCCCCGGGGCCTCGGCGGCGGAAGAGCCGCGCATCGATCTGAAGGTGCTCGTCGTCGACAACGGCGACAGTCCCGTCGAAGCCATCACGGAGGAACTGAAGACCACCGGCATCCCGTACACGACCGTCGACCTGAACGACTCCGGCCGCCCGACGATCACCGAGGCGTTCCTGAGCGAACCGGCTGACGGGTCCGGCGGCACACCGCGCGCCAAGTACCAGGGCGTCGTGCTGCCCAACGAGGCACCGTTCGGGTCCGGTTCGGCCGAACAGACGGCCCTGGAGGCCTACGAGAGGACCTTCGGCATCCCCCAGGTCGACGCCTACACCTGGGCGCACCCCGGGGTCGGCCTCGACTACACGGACGCGGGCGGCTGGGCCGGAACCCTCGACGGCCGCGAGGCGGCGGTCACCACGGCGGGCGGGGCGGGCTATTTCGGCTACCTCGACGGGCCCCTCACATTCGAGGACAACTCGCCCTCCATTCAGGAGAGTTACGGCTACGTGGCCCGGCCGCGCGCGGGCTTCACCAGCTACGTAGACACCGCCGTGCCCGGCGGGACCGGCCGCGGCAGCCTGGTCGGCGAGTACGCGCACGACGGACGTCGCGAACTCGTCGTGACCTTCGCCTACAACCACTACCAGCAGCAGTTCCGCGTCCTTGCCCGTGGCATTGTCGAATGGCTGACTCAGGGCGTACACCTGGGGCAGAACAGGAACTATTTTTCTGTCCATGTCGATGATGTGTTCGCACCCGACAGCCGCTGGGACACCGAACGCAACTGCACACCCGGCGACTTCGACTGCGTGGGCGGTGACGGTGAGGGCACCACGCCGATCCGGATGACCGCGGCCGACGCGGTGTACGCCGCCCAGTGGCAGCGGGACAGCGGTTTCACCCTCGACATGGTCTACAACGCCGGGGCAGGGGAGGAGTGGAAGAGCGAGAACGGCAACGTCGACGCGCTGACCGACCAACTCCTCGCCGACAAGGGCGAGTACCGCTGGGTCAACCACACCTACACGCACCCCTTCCTCGGCTGCGTCCAGGACACCAGCACCGTGCCGTGGAGCTGCGCGAAGAACGCCGACGGCTCGACCCAGTACATGAGCCGCGCCGACATCTCGGCGGAGATCAGCGCCAACAACCTGTGGGCGGCGAGCCACGGACTGCCCGTCGACAGCAGCGAGTTGGTCACCGGTGAGCACTCGGGCCTGAAGACCCTGCCGCAGCAGCCGGACGACAACCCGAACCTCGCGGGCGCCCTCGCGGACAACGGTGTCGACTGGACTGCCTCCGACAACTCCCGTGAACCGCAGCAGCGTTCGGTGGGCAGCACCCTGACCGTGCCCCGCTACCCGATGAACGTGTACTACAACGTCGGCACGGCCGAGGAGATCACCGACGAGTACAACTGGATCTACACCTCGAAGGCCGACGGCGGCAGCGGCATCTGCGAGAACAACCCCACGTCGACCTGTCTCGACGACCCGCTCGACACGGCGACCGGCTTCGAGTCGTACATCCTCCCGCAGGAGGCCCGCACCGCCCTCGGCCACGCCGTGGGCAACGACCCGCGCCCGCACTACGTGCACCAGTCCAACCTGGCCGAGGACCGGCTGCTCTACCCGGTCCTGGACAAGGTGCTCGCCGACTACCGCGCGCTCTACGCCGACAACGCCCCGCTGGAGAACCCCCGGCAGAGCGCCATCGGCACCGAACTGAAGCGCCGCGCCGCCTGGCAGGAGGCCGTCGCCGACGGTGACGTCACCGCGTACCGCGTCGGGACGACCGTCACCGTCAACGCCCCGTCCGGGACACAGATCCCGGTGACCGCACCCGAAGGGACACTCAAGCAACTCCTGCTCGGCACCACCGCGTTCGGGACGCCGTACGCGGGAGAGCGCTCGGCCTGGACCACGCCGGAGCTTCTGCAAGACGCTCTCACGTTGAAACTGCCGTAGAGCGGCGCCCCGAAGGGGCGCGGGGAACTGCGCGACCAGCCACGACGGGTCCGCAGTCGGGGTGCGGCGCGCGGTTCCCCATACAGCATCCGCATACAGGGGGGAGCAGCGCAGCGATGAGCACAGGCCGTCATGTCACCATGCTCACGGAGGGCACGTATCCACTGGTCCACGGCGGGGTCAGCACCTGGTGCGACCAGCTCGTGAAGGGGATGCCCGAAGTCGAGTTCAACGTCGTCTCGCTCGCCGGCAACGGTCGTGAACCCGTGACCTGGGAGCTGCCGGGCAACGTCTACCAGCACACGTCCGTACCGCTGTGGGGCACGCTGCAGGGTTCCCGGCGCGCACCGCGCGGCCCGGCCCGACGCCGCTTCATCGACACCTACGAGCGGTTCCTGCTGTCCTTCCTGGACCCCGAGGCGCACTGCGACTTCGGCGAGGCCTTCTACGAACTCGCCCAACTCGCCCGTGACGGACGGCTGTCGGCCGCCCTGCGCACCGAGGCCGCGCTGCGCTCGCTGATGTGGATCTGGACCATGCCGCATCTCCAGATCGCCCAGGCGTGCCCCACCGTGCACGACGCGCTGACCGCCACCGACCTGCTGGAGCACGCGCTGCGCCCGCTGGGCGTCCGGCTGCCCGAGAACTCCGTCTCGCACGCCACCGGCAGCGGTCTGGCCACCCTTCCCGCCCTGGCCGCACGGCAGTTGGACGGCATCCCGTTCCTGCTCACCGAACACGGCATCTATCTGCGCGAGCGCTACCTCGGCTACCGCAGCGACGCACAGCGCTGGCCCGTCAAGGCCCTGATGCTCGGCTTCTACCGCGAGCTCAACACCCTCGGCTACCAGGCGGCCGACCTGATCACCCCGTGCAACCAGTACAACCGCCGCTGGGAGGAGCGCGGCGGCGCCGACCCCGACAAGATCCGTACCGTCTACAACGGCGTCGACCCCGCCGCATTCCCGCACGCCGGACCCGAGCCGGACGTGCCCACGCTCACCTGGTGCGGTCGCGTCGACCCGATCAAGGATCTCGAAACGCTGCTACGCGCGTATGCCATGGTGCGCGCCGAACTCCCCGAGACCAGGCTGCGGTTGTTCGGCCCGGTGCCGCCCGGCGGAGAGGCGTACAAGACCCGGCTGGAGAAGCTCGCCGCCGAACTCGGCGTCACGGACGGGCTCACCTTCGAGGGCCGGATCAGCGAGGTGTGGCGGGCCTATGCGGCCGGGCACGTCGTGATGCTCTCCTCCATCTCGGAGGGCTTCCCCTTCTCGATCATCGAGGCCATGTCGTGCGGCCGGACCACGGTCTCCACCGACGTGGGCGGTGTCAGCGAGGCCGTCGGCGACACCGGGCTCGTGGTGCCGCCGCGCGAGCCCGAGAAGATGGCCGCCGCCGCGCTCGTCCTGCTGCGGGACGACGAACGACGCCTGGAACTGGGCCAGTTGTCCCGCCAGCGCGTCATCGAGCGCTTCACGCTCCGCCGCTCCGTGGACGCCTTCCGGACGATCTACCAGGAACTCGCGGGCCTGCCCGAGGTGTACGAGCCCACGCTGGAGACCGTCGCCGACTGGACCCTCGAACTGCGCGACCCCTGGTACCAGGCCGTCGCGACGGACGGGACCGGCTGGTGAGCGGATCGATCCGGATGCCGCCCGGCTCGCGGCCCGACACCCTGCCCTATGTGCCGCGCCAACGCCGTCCCAGCTGGGCGGAGCCCGACCCGGTGGACGAACTCGCCAAGCGGCTGGAGGAGTTCATAGCCGCCGCCGTCCACCCGGACGAGATAGCCGCGCTCCTGGAGTCCGACGGCATGTCGGACGACCAGATCCGCGAGAAGTACGGCTGCAAGGACTCCTTCTCGCTCGCCGAGGAGCTGTACGAGCGGGTCGAGCGCCGCCATCCCGAACCCTCGGGACCGGCCCACGACCCTTGGCAGATAGGCCTGTTGGGCTGCCTGTTGAGAGGAGTCGTCTTCGCCCTCCCCGGCCTCGGCTACGTCCTCGGAGCCCCCCTCCTCGCGGGCCCGCAGGACGGCCTCGGGCTCCCCGCGGGTACGATCCCGCTGCTGGCCGGCGCCCTCTGCGGCTGGACCTGGAACCAGGGGCTCGCCCACCGGGCCTACTCCTGGCTGGGGTTGGGCGACAAGGCGGCCTCCCGCCGCTCGCTCCTCGTCGGGGCACCCATGGGCGCGCTGCTCGGCTCGCTCGTCGCACTCGCCGTCGCCCCCGGCCACCTCGGCGCGGTCGCCTTCGCCGCCGGCCAGTCCTGTTACCTCGCGGCCGCCACCGTACTGCTGGTGATGGGCCGCGAACGGGCCCTGCTGGCCGCCCTGTTGCCCATGGCGGCCGGTGCCCTGCTGGCGATGGCCCAGCCGGTCCCCGAGGCCGCGAGACTGGCCCTGCTGCTCGGCTCGCTCGGTATCGTCGGCGCCCTCGCCGCGATCGAAGTCGCCCCGGCCGTACGGCAGTCGGGGGACGGGACCCGGATCGGCTGGTCCGCCGGGTTCGCGGCCCTCTTGCCCTTCGGCGGCGCCCAGGAGACCAAACGGCCGCGCAGCGCCTCGCCCTGGCTCGCCGGCTCCCTGCCGTACGCCTTCTTCGGCCTCGGCAGCGGTGTCCTCGTCGTGTTCGTGGCGCTCGGCGACGTGCTGGCCGACGGGTCGTCGACCGCAGCGGTCGCCGCCCCGGCCGCCGTGGCACTCACGCTGAGCATGGGGCCCGCCGAGTGGCTGCTCTACCGGTTCCGCAGCGGAAGCCTCGCCGGACTGCGCTCCAGCAGCACCTCACGCGAGTTCTGGCGCACCACCGCGGGCACCCTCGTCAAATGCCTCAGCGCCTACCTCGCCGCGCTGTTCCTGCTCAGCCTCGCCACCGCCGCGCTCTGGCCGCACGCGCCCGGCCTGAGCGGTGTACGCCTGACGGCCCTGCTGCTGCTCGGCGTCGTCCTCTGGACCGGTCTGCTGCTCCAGTCGTTCGGCGCCGTCCTGAGCGCCGCCGTGGTCTGCTGCGCCGCGGGGCTCGCCCAGGCCGGGGCGCTCCTCGTGGACGGGGTGAGCCCGCACCTGGTCGGCCTCGTCGTGTACGGCGCCGCCGCCGCGGTGCTGGCGACCCTGGTCTGTTGGCAACTGGGAAGGGCAACGGCCCACAGATGAGCACCCTCCTCGTCCCGTACTACGAGCACCCGTCCGTCCGCCCCGCCGAATGGGAGGCGATCGTCGAGGCCGCGCCCCGCCTCTACGGGGTCGTGCTGAACCCGTCCAGCGGGCCCGGCGAACGCCCCGACGCGGCCTTCGCCGAGATCGCCGAGCGACTGCGGGGGAGGGACGTCCGGGTACTCGGGTACGCCGACACCGACTACGGCCGCAGGCCGCGCACGGAGGTCGTCCGGGACCTCTCGCGGTACCGAGACTGGTACGGCGTGGACGGCGCCTTCCTCGACCAAGTCACCTCGGGGCTGGGCGACTTCGGCTACTACCAGCGGCTCGCCACGTCCGCGTGGGGGGCGGGGTGCACGACCCTCGCCCTCAACCACGGGGCGCCGCCGCATCCCTCGTACGCCCGCCTCGCCGATGTCCTCGTCACGTTCGAGGGCACGTGGGAGACCTACCGCAGCCTCCGTCCGGCCCCCTTCGCGGTCGGCCGCACTCGCCAGTGCCACCTGGTCCACGGCGTTCCACCGGGCGCCCCCGTGGGCGACCTGGCCCGCGCGCGCGGTGCCACGGTCCACTGCGCGGTCCCGGGCGAGGGGGCCCACCCTTGGGGCACGCTGCCGCATGCCTTGCAGGCGGGCTGAGTTCTTCGCCCGCGGGTGGGCGGGGGCTGGCCGCGCAGTTCCCCGCGCCCCTGGGTGGGTGGGGGTTTCGGTGGTTCGCGACGTGCAGGTCGTCCGTGGCTGAGCGCGCAGTTCCCCGCGCCCCTAAAAGCGGGCTGCGCCCCTGCTTTTGTCTTTTAGGGGCGCGGGGAACTGCGCGCTCAGCCCAAACGAACCCGCACCCAACACACAACGCCGAACCCCACCCACCCAGGGGCGCGGGGAACTGCGCGAACAACCCCCACCGGGCCGCACTGTCACTCACCACACACCCCCGGGAGCCCTCACCACAAAGCGAGCACCACCAGCGCCGCCGTGGCGGCAGTTTCGGCCAATCCTCCGAACACGTCCCCAGTAACCCCGCCGAACCGGCGAACACAGTGCCGCAGCAGCAGCTCGGCGAACCCGCACGCGGCGACCACGGCGGCCACCCCCAGCACGAGCCCGTACGACCCGAAGAACAGCCCCACCCCCGCCGCGAGGGCGACCACACCGACCCCCACCAGCACAGCCCCCCGCAGGGGCACCGTGCCGGCGACCGCCGCACCCAGCCCCTCGGGCCGAGCCGGCGGCACGCCCACCCGCGCGGCCAGCGTGAGCGCGAGCCGGGCCGCGACCGCCGACACGACGGTCGCGAAAGCCCCCCACGCCCAAGAAGCGCCGTAGGCCTCCGCGAGCGCCGCCACCTGGGCGAACAGCACGAACACAAGGGTGATGACACCGAACGGCCCGATGTCCGACTGCTTCATGACGCGCAGCGCGTCCTCCGCCGGCTTGCCGCTGCCCAGCCCGTCGGCGGTGTCGGCGAGCCCGTCGAGATGGAGGCCGCGCGTCAGGGCGGCAGGCACGGCGGCGGAGGCCACGGCCGCGAGCAGCGGCCCCACGCCGAGGACCAGCAGGAACAGGCCGAGCGCCGCGGAGGCGAGACCGACAACCAGCCCGGCGACGGGCGCGCACAGCATCCCGGCCCGCGCGGCACCGCGGTCCCACCGCGTCACCTCGACCGGCAGCACGGTGAGCGTGCCGAAGGCGAAACGGAGGCCGTCGGGCCAGGAGGTCCCGGGAGTTTCGGGCGGGGGCGTGGACACCGGCGCAGGTTACCCGGCGGCCCGGGAGCCGCCCACGGCAGCCGCGGATAAAGTGCGCACATGGGGCATTGGTGGACACGGAACATCACCGAACCGGGAAAGCTGCCGCTGCTGCTGGCGCTCTCCTCCTTCGTACTGACCTTTGTGATCACCCGGATCGTCGTCCGGATGATCCGCGCGGGCAAGGGCCCCTTCGGCAACGTGGAGGCCGGCGGTGTCCACATCCACCACGTGGTCCCCGGAGTCGTCCTGACCGTGGTCGGCGGCTTCGGCGCGGTGGCGAGCGGCAGGCACGGCTTCGGCTCGGCCGCGTTCGCCGTGGTGTTCGGCGTCGGCGCGGGTCTTGTACTGGACGAGTTCGCGCTGATCATGCATCTCGACGACGTCTACTGGAGCGAGGAGGGCCGCAAGAGCGTCGAGGTCGTGGTGGTCACGGCGGCCCTGGTGGGCCTGATGCTCAGCGGCTTCCTGCCGTTCGGCGTCAACGACCTCACCGAGGACGAACTCCAGGACCGCGCGGGCGTCATCGTGAGCATCGGGCTGAACTTCCTCATCTCGCTGCTGGCCCTGAGCAAGGGCAAAGCACGTATGGCGATCTTCGGTGTGATTGTCCCGCTCGTCGCCCTGATCGGCGCGATCCGCCTCGCCCGCCCCGGCTCGCCGTGGGCCAAGCGCTTCTACCGCAGACGGCACCGGGCCCGGGCCAAGGCCCAGCTGCGGGCCTACCGCCACGACCGCCGCTGGGCTGGGCCCCGCCGCAAGGTTCAGGACTGGATCGGCGGCAAACCGGACCCGGAGCCCGCCCGGTCCCTGCCCGGCGGCCGGTGACGCAGCTCGGAGATCCCGCACAGCACCAGCACGGCCGCGATCGCGGCCAGATGCTCCCTGCCCGCCAGGTTCTCCTTGAGCATCACCTCCACCACCATCGCCGCGACGACCACTCCCGCGGTGACGTACGCCCGATACCGCCAACAGAGGAAGACCGCGAGCCCGACCACGGCCGCCGACGGCCCGGTGTCCACGACCAGCGAGTCCGAGGCGGGCAGCCCCAGAAGGCCGTGCGGGCCCAGCGCGATGCCCACGCGCGCGTAGAGGGTGCCGGCCAGCGTGGCGACGTACGCGATGACGAGCGTGCGCCACCAGCCCAGACAGATCTCGGCGATCCCGAACACGAGCAGGATCTGCGCGAGCGCACCCCACACGGGCAGGTCCAGGGCCGGTACGAAGAGGGAGAGCGGGGTGCGCAGAAGGGCGAGCCAGAGCGGGTCCTCGGCGCGGACGGCACCGATGTCCTGGACGAACCGGTAGCCCCACGACTGGTTCTGCGCGTACTGCGCGAGCGCCGTCAGGCACACCGCTGCGACGGTCATGGGGATCGCCCGCAGGCGCCGCTCGACGAGACCCGCGCGTACGTCCGCGTACAGCGGGCCCCATTCGGCGCGGGCCAGCCGGGCGAGGGTGCTCATGGGCGGGCGCCGCTCTGTTCGCGCGTGCTCATGGGCGGGTGACTACCGGGCCGTGCGTACTCATCTGTGCGACTCCAGGTGCTTGCGGTGCAGCCACTTCGGCAGTCCCGGCGCCTCCAGGAACCCCTCCGCGCGGGCCGCGGCGATGCCGATGCGCGGCAGGTCACCGCTCTTCTCGAAGAGCAGGAACCGCGGTTCCCAGATGGGCCGGTACTTGGCGTTGGCGCGGTACAGCGACTCGATCTGCCACCAGCGCGAGAAGAAGCTGAGCAGTGACCTCCACAGCCGCAGTACCGGGCCCGCGCCGAGACGCGCGCCACGTTCGAAGACGGATCGGAACATCGCGAAGTTGAGAGAGACCTGCGTGATCCCGATCTCGGGGGCCCGCTGGAGGAGCTGGATGACCATGAACTCCATCAGCCCGTTCTCGGAGTCCCGGTCCCGCCGCATGAGGTCGAGGGAGAGCCCGTGCGGCCCCCAGGGCACGAAGGAAAGCACCGCTCTCAACTCGTCCGCGCCTTCCCCCGCCCGGCTGTTCGTGCATTCGAGCATCACGCACCGGCCGTCGCCCGGATCCCCGAGCCGCCCCAGCGCCATGCTGAAGCCCCGCTCGGTCGCCCCGTCCCGCCAGTCGTCGGCCCGCTTCAGCAGGTACGCCATCTCGTCGGCCGGGATGTCCTCGTGGCGCCGGATGCGGACCTGGTGGCCCGCGCGCTGGACGCGGTTGTAGGCCTGGCGGACGGTCCGCATGGCCCGCCCGTCGAGCGTGAACTCCGCCGTCTCGACGATCGCCTCGTCGCCGAGCTCCAGCGCGTCGAGGCCATGGCGTGCGTAGATGGTCCCCGCCTCCTCGCTCGCGCCCATCACCGCCGGGATCCAGCCGTGGGCGCGCGCCTCGGCGAGCCAGGGGTCGATGGCGCCGGGCCATGCCTCGGGATCGCCGATCGGGTCGCCGGAGGCCAGCGAGACACCGCTCACGACGCGGTAGACAACGGCCGCCTTGCCGGTCGGTGACCACACCACGCTCTTCTCGCGGCGCAGCGCGAAGTAGCCGAGCGAGTCGCGGTCGCCGTTCCGGTCGAGCAGCGCCCGCAGCCGTTCCTCGTCGCCCTCGGTGAGCGGGTCGACGGCGCGGCGGGAACGGAAGGCCGCGTAGAAGACGGCCAGGACCAGCAGGGTGCTGAGCACGTTGATGGCGACGTTCGCCCAGTTGGGAGTGGTGATCCCGGGGAAGCGGGCGTCGTCGGCGGCGACCGAGATCAGCCGCAGGGTGCCGTAGCGCCAGCGGTCGGCGAAGGTCGAACGATGGGCGTCGTCCGCGTCGTTCGTGACGGTCACCAGGAGCGTGGCGAGCAGCGAGCAGAGCAGCAGTCCGCCGACCGCGACGGCCGCCGCCAGCTTCGGGTTCGAGCGGTCGCCCTTCGCGTAGAACTCGCGTCGGCCGGTGACGAGGGACGCCACGAAGGCGGCCGTGAGGCCGAGGGAGATCCAGTTCTGCGGGTACTGACGGATCTCCGGAAACACCATCGCGAAGGCGAGCAGCAACAGGAACAGCCCGCTGAGTACGAGGTTGAGGATCCAGGCGGCTCGTTTGCGGCGACGCATCGTGATCGCCAGGAACATCGTGAACGCACCCGACGCGAAGCCTGCCGTCAGGAGGTACGGGGTGAAGTAGTTCTCGGTGTTGTGGCGGCGCACGTCCTGGCCGAGCGAGACCCAGACGGCGCTCAGGAAGTTGAGGAACGCGACGAGGCGGAGGTACCAGACGGCGAATGCGGCTGCTCGCCGGGAGGCGGGGGTGGTCGGGCGGGTGCCGTCGCCTGTGCGGGCGGGGGCCCGCGTTGGCTCCGGAGCCGGGTTCTGCTTGACGGCGATTCGGGCGCTTCCCATGAAACGGGATCATATGGGGCGCTGTTGTGTATGGGCGCCTACTGGGTGGGGTGGTTGCGTTGGGGGGGCGGGTGCGGGTGAGTGGGGGGGGGGGGGGGGGGGGGGGGCGGGGGCCCGGACCAGCCGCGGGTGACCCCCCCCCAGAACGAGCCGAG
>NZ_JBITFQ010000015.1:150077-202801 GCF_044456225.1 Streptomyces sp. NPDC050988
CGCCTCCCCGGGGCGCCCGGCGGCGCGGGCCCCCCCCGGGGGGGGGGGGCGGCCGGGGGGGGGGGGGGGGCGGGTGAGTGGGGGCTGGTCGCGCAGTTCCCCGCGCCCCTTAAAAGCAAGGGCTACCGCCCCCAAAGACAAAGGCCGGGGCGCAGCCCCGGCCTTTGTCTTCAGGGGCGCGGGGAACTGCGCGACCAGCCCCCACCGCCCCGCACCCGACGAACTGACCCCGAGCCGCTATTCCTTCTCAGGACCCTCGGGGAGCTCCGCTGCCAAGGCCGCCGCGGCCTGGACCAACGGCAGGGCGAGCAACGCCCCCGCCCCCTCCCCGACAGTCACTCCGTGATCGAGAAGCGGCTCAAGGGCCATCCGGTCGAACGCCTTCGCCTGGGCCGGCTCACCACTGGTCTGCCCCGCCAACCACCAGTCCGGCGCCCGGAAGGCAACCCGCTGCCCGACCAGCGCGCACGCGGCCGAGACGACTCCGTCAAGGATCACCGGCGTCTTCCGTGCCGCACTCTGCAGCAGGAACCCGGTGATCGCGGCAAGATCCGCCCCGCCCACCGCCGCGAGCAACTGCAGCTGATCCCCGAGCACGGGCCGAGCGCGACGCAGGGCGTCGCGAACCGCCGCGCACTTGCGCATCCAGGCGAGGTCGTCGATGGCCCGCCCTCCACGCCCGGTGACGACCGACGCGTCGGTGCCGCACAGCGCCGCGATCAGTACGGCCGCGGCGGTGGTCCCGCCCACGCTCACATCGCCGAGCACGACGAGATCGGTCCCGGAGTCCGCCTCCTCGTCCGCGACGGCGACGCCCGCGAGGAAGGCGGCCTCCGCCTCCTCCAGGGTCAGCGCGTCCTCCACGTCGATCCGCCCGGAGCCGCGCCGCACCCGGTGCCGTACGACCTCGTCGGGCAGGCTCTCCGGCTCGCAGTCGAGCGCCATGTCCACCACGCGCACGGGCACACCGAGCCGCCGGGCCAGTACGGAGACGGGGCTCGCGCCGTCGAGTACGGCGCGCACCAGCTCGTCCGCGCTCCCCGCGGGCCGCGCCGACACTCCGAGTGAGGCGACCCCGTGGTCGCCTGCGAACAGCACCACACGCGGACGCTCGATCGCCCGCACCGGTACGGCCGACTGCGCGGCCGCAAGCCACTCACCGAGGTCGTCGAGGCGTCCCAGGGCCCCGGGCGGCACGACCTGTCGCTCCCGGCGCGCCTCGGCGTCACGGCGCACACCGCCGTCGGGGCGCTCGATCAGATCGGTGAAGTCGTCGAGATTAAGCGAGCTCATTCGCCGAACAGTACCGGCAGTGATCGGACCGGTCCCCTGACGGTCGGTCAGTGCGCTGCACGGGGTCGTTGCATCGGAGATCGCCATCCCATACGTTCCGGTTTGCAGTGGATTGTCATACCGGTTTGTATCGACCGGTAGCAGCTCATATCAGCCTCTACAGGGTCGTACCGCGTCGTACCGGCAGGAGCAGACAGACCATGCCCCCCACACCCGCCACACCTCCCGCACCCCCCACACCTCCCGCCCAGCAGACCGCCGCCCGGCGCCGCGCCGCGTATCTCAGCGAACTCGCCCAGGGCACCGACCACTTCCACGAGCCCCGCCGGACCGACTGCCCCTGGTGCGGCTCCCGGCGGCTGCGCACCCGCCTGCGCACCCCGGACCTGCTCCAGCACAAGCCCGGCACCTTCGTCGTCGACGAGTGCGAGGACTGCGCCCACGCCTTCCAGAACCCCCGTCTCACCGCCGAGGGCCTGGCCTTCTACTACCGGGACTTCTACGAGGGCCACGAGCACACCGAGACCCACGAGGGCTTCGCCGAGCGGATCCTGCGTGGCCGCGCCGGACGCAGACGCCACGAGGCCGCCGCCCGCGCGATGCTCCCGTACCCCGAACCCGAGAGCTGGCTGGACGTCGGCACCGGCCACGGCCACTTCCCGGCGGCGGCCAAGGAGTTGTACACGTACACGTCCTTCGACGGGCTCGACCCCACCTCGCGCGTCGAGCAGGCCCGGACGGCGGGCCGCGTCGAGGAGGCGCACCACGGCCGGCTGCCCGACCTGGTCGACCGACTGCGCGCCCGCTACGACGTGGTCAGCATGTTCCACCACCTGGAGCACAGCCCCGACCCGCGCGAGGAACTGCGCGCCGCGCTCGCCGTACTGCGCCCCGGCGGGCATCTGCTCGTCGAAGTCCCGGACCCGGACTGCGCGTTCGGGGCGCTGCTCGGCAAGTGGTGGGTGTCCTACTGCCAGCCGCAGCACCTCCACCTCATGCCGCTGCGCAACCTCCTCGACGAACTCGACGAGCTCGGCTGCACGGTCGTCTCCACCGACCGCCGCGAACCCCACATCCCGTACGACCTGACGGGCGCCCTCGCTCTGGCGATCGGCAACCGGCTGCCGGGCGGCGACGAGCCCTGGCGCCCGAGCCCGCCGACCGACCTCCAGCGCACCCTCCGTACGGCCCTGACCCGGGCCACCACCCCGCTGCTGGCCTCCGCCTTCGCCCTGGACCACGTCCTGGCCCCGCTGCTGCGCCGCACCCGCTTCTCGAACGCGTACCGCATCATCGCCCGCAAGACGGCGGGCAGACACACTCCCCGCCCTTCGGACGCCTAGCGCATGGACTCCTCGCCCTTCAGGGTGAGCGCCTGCCCCGCCACCACCAGCAGCACGTGCTCGCACTCGGTCGCGAACGCCGCGTTGAGGCGGCCGAGTTCGTCGCGGTAGCGGCGGCCGGAGGGGGTGGCGGGGACGATGCCGGAGCCGACCTCGTTGGAGACGGCGACCACCGTGCGGCGGGTCTCGCGGACGGCGGCCGTCAGCTCCTCCACCCGGGCCCGCAGCGCACGCTCACCGCCACCGCCCCACTCGTCGTCGTCCCACGCGTTCACCGAGTCCATCGCGTCCGTCAGCCACAACGACAGACAGTCCACGAGCAGCGGCGCCCCGTCGTCCTTCAACAGGGGTACGAGGTCACAGGTCTCGGCGGTACGCCAGGAGCCGGGCCGCCGCTCACGATGGGCGTGCACCCGGGCGGCCCACTCGCCGTCCCCGTTCCGCGTCCCGCCGGTGGCCACGTACAGCACATCGGGAAACGCCTCCAGACGCCGCTCGGCCTCCACCGACTTCCCGGACCTGGCCCCGCCCAGCACCAGAGTCCGCCTGGGCACGTCGGGCACGTCCTCGTAAACCCCCACGGTCAGCGTCGTGCCGTCCGGCACCGCCCGTGCCCCCGCCGCCGCGAGCCGCCGTGTCAGCTCCCGGCCGGGCGGCACGTCATGGTCGAGGTGCACCGCGATCACGTCCGTGGCCGGCCCGACGGCTCCCGCCAGCCGCAGCCGGGCCAGCGCGTCCGGCCGCCCGACGACATCGGCGACCACCATGTCGTACGCCCCGGCCACCCCCTCAAGACCCGCGGGCGCCGCACCCGGCGGCAGATACAGCAGCCGCTGCCCGTCCGGCCCCGTCACCGCGTATCCGGTGCCCGGCGCGTCCATCGGCACCGCCCGCACCCGATGCCCCGTCAGCAGCGCCAGCTCCCGCCCGTCCGGCACCCGCCCAGGCTGCGGCAGCCCCGCCGGCACCTCCACCGCGGGCCCGTTGTGCGGATGCGACAGCAACACCTGCCGCACCCCGCCCAACGACCGCCCGGCCCGAGCCGCGGCAAAGGCCGCCCCGGGCGTCAGGTCCAGCAACAACGCCCCGTCGACCAACAAGGCGGCGGCCGCCCGCGCATCCACACCCAGCGCCACCGCACAAACAGCACACGGACAATCGGGCCGAGGCAGCCCCGCAGGCCCACCAGTACCAAGCAAAGTCACTTCCACGGATCTGATTTTCCCGCGTCAACACGGCTTGTGCCCGTCAGGGGGGTACACGGGAGCGCGCCCCTTAAGGGGCGCGGGGAACTGCGCGACAAGCCCCCACCAACCCGCAGACAGCACACAACACTTCTCGACCTGCACTTTTGAACACCGGACAACCACCGAACCGCCTAGGCTTCAGGGCGAGAGCCCGATCTTGCTGGGAACTTTGGGAGGCTGACATGGCGGCATGGACGTGGCGGTTCGAGAAGGCCGACGGGACGGAAGTCCAGCCCGCGGTCCAGCCCGAGGAGTTCACCACCCAGGGCGACGCGGAGTCCTGGCTCGGCGAACACTGGAAGGCGCTGGCCGAGGCGGGGGCGGACCAGGTCCGGCTCTCCGAGGACGCCACGGAGATCTACGGTCCGATGAGCCTGCACGCAGAGGCTTCCTAGGCCCCCGTAGCCCATACGCGTGAGGGCCGCGGCCGTACGAACGACCGCGGCCCCTCCGCAGCCCATCTCCCCCCGTCTCCACCACCCGCCGAAGGCCGTGACACGGCCGGCCTCCCGCAGGGTCACTGCTCGCCGAGCGTCACTTCGGCGCTCTTCTCCTCACCGTCGCGGGTGTACGTCACCCGCACCTTCTCGCCCGGCTTCCGGGCCGCGAGCGCCTCGGAGAGCGAGGTGACCGTGGTGATCCCGGTGTCATCCAGCCCGGTGATGACGTCCCCGCGCTCGATGCCCGCGTTCGCGGCCGCGCCGCCGTCCTTGACCTCGACCACCGCGACCCCGGCGGGCAGGTAGTCGGCGCCCACCACGGTCCGGGCGGTGATGCCGAGCGCGGCCCGTCCCGAATCGGTGACCCTGCCGTCCTCGACGATCTGGTCGGCGACCGTGCGTACCATCGACGCGGGAATCGCGAAGCCGATGCCCGCCGCCGCGCCCTCACCCATGCCGGGATCGGTCGCGGCGAGCGTTGGGATGCCGATGACCTGCCCGTCGAGGTCGACGAGGGCGCCACCGCTGTTGCCCGGGTTGATCGCGGCCGACGTCTGCACCATGTTGGCGATGGTGGCGCCCGTCCCTCCGTCCGTACTGCCCTCGCTGACGGTGCGTCCGGTCGCCGACACGATGCCCTGGGTGACGCTGGACGACAGCCCGAGCGGCGAGCCCATCGCCAGCACGATCTGGCCGACGTCCACCTTCGAGGAGTCCCCGAACTCGGCCGCCTTCAGCCCTTCCGGCCTCTTGTCCAGCTTGATGACCGCGAGGTCCTGCTGCGGGTACGTGGAGACGAGCTTCGCGGTCAGCTCGTCCTCGCTGTTGGCCGTCGTCACCTTGAAGGTCTTCTCGTCCCCGACCACATGCGCGTTCGTGACGATGTGCCCCTTGTCGTCGTACACGACCCCGGAGCCCAGATCACTGGTCGCCTGGATCTGCACGACCGACGGCAGGACGTCCTTGATCACCTTCTGGTAGTCGTCCTGCAGATCGTTCGCGGCCCGGGGAGCGGCGGCCCGGGCGGCCTTGGTGCCACTCCCGGTCCCGGTCGACGCCCCACCGCCGGAACACCCGCCGAGCAGGACCACGCAGCAGCCGACGATCAAGGGAAGGACACGGGCAAGGGCGCGGCTACGGGGCCGGGCAGGCGGCGACGCAACATCCATGTCCCGAGTCTTGCCTCGGGGCGGTGGGTCCGGCCTGCGGTGCGGGGCCGAACAGGGGGTTCTCAGCCCCGTACGCCGCACAGGTGAAGCAGGGCGGCCACCCGGCGGTACGGATCCGTCCGCCCGGCCCGCTCCTCGGCGGCCAGCAGCGTCTCCACGTCGTCCGGGACGGCCGCGTCGTCCGCCGCGGTGTCCGTGAAGACCCGCACGCCGTACCAGGCGTGCAGCGGCGCCCCGATCCCGGCGAGCGTGCCGGTGAGCGCGTCGAGCCGGTCGGCCCGTACGTCGAGTCCGAGACGGTTCGTGTACGCGCTGGTGTCGAAGGACGCCAGGGTGCCCGCCCAGTCGCCGGCCAGCCCCGGCCGCATGGCCAGCGCGTCGGCGTTCCGTACGAGCAGGGAGAGCAGTCCGCCGGGGGCCAGCATCCGGGCGAGCCCGGCGAGGAGGGGGTCGGGCTCCTCGACGTACATCAGCACACCGTGGCACAGCACCACGTCGAAGCTGCCCGGCAGGAAGTGGACGCCGGTGTCCCGGCCGTCGCTCTCGACGAGCCGCACACGGCTGCGGATCCCCTCCGGCTCGGCGGCGAGGCTCTCACGTGCGACGGCGATCATCGTGGAGTCCTGCTCGACCCCCGTGACCTGATGTCCGGCCCGGGCCAGCCGCAGCGCCTGCGTGCCCTGGCCCATGCCCACGTCGAGCACGCGCAGCCGCTGCCCGACCGGGAACCGCCCGGCTATCTGCTCGTCGAGCTGCCGGGCGACCAGTTCCTGCCGTACGACATCACGCAGGCCGCCCAGCTTGCTCAGCCAGGCTTCGGCCGCGCCCCCCGTGAAAGATCCCGCGCTCAGGGCCGCTCTCCGCGCTTGACCTGCGGCTTCGGCAGCCGGAGGCGACGCATCTGGAGGCTGCGCATCAGCGCGTAGGCGACCGCGCCGCGCTTGGGCTCTTCCGGGAAGCGCGCGTTCAGCTGCTTCTTCATGCGGATCGCGATACCGATCGAGTCGACGATGATCATCACGATCACGAAGAGCCACAGCAGCAGCGCCACGTTCTGCAGCTGGGCGATCTGGACCATGCTCAGGACGAGGATGATCACCGCCAGCGGCAGGAAGAACTCGGCGATGCAGAACCGCGAGTCGATGAAGTCGCGCGCGAACTTGCGCACGGGGCCCTTGTCACGGGCGGGCAGATAGCGCTCGTCCCCACTGGCCAGCGCTTCGCGCTGCTTCGCCATCTGGGTACGGCGATCGTCACGCTGCCGCTTGGCGGCCTCCTTGCGCGTCGTCGGCGTATTGGCCACGCTGCGGCGCTGGGACTGGGCCTCACTGCGCTTGGGCGTGGGCCGACCCTTGGGGGCCTGCGGGTCACGGGGCTGAGTGGAGTCGGTCACCGGCGCCTTGTCGGCGTGGGCCTTCTCATCCTTGGCACGGCTACGGAACACAAAACCCAAGGGTAAGGGGTACGGAGGCATGGACGTCAGCCCAGTGGGGAACGATCCGGCAACACCGGTCGTCTGTAGGGGGACAGAAGAGCCCGAAAAGGGGTGGCTGCCCACGGTTCTCCGGGCCGACCCCGGGACGAACCCCGGGGGACACCTACTCCCTACGCCGGAGCAAGATCATTCACAGTCGTCCTTGGGGATGAGCGCATCCGTCCCCGAACAGTGCGGTAATGGATGCAGGGCCCGTACTGTGGGTTCTGTTGCAGTCGCTGGAGCTGGAGTCCGTCAGAAGGGGGCGCGCGAAGCCCATGAGCGGTGTCATGAAGCGTATGGGGATGATCTTCCGCGCGAAGGCGAACAAGGCCCTTGACCGGGCCGAGGACCCGCGCGAAACCCTCGACTACTCGTACCAGAAGCAGCTGGAGCTGCTGCAGAAAGTGCGCCGGGGAGTCGCCGATGTGGCGACCTCCCGAAAGCGCCTGGAGCTGCAGCTGAACCAGCTCCAGAACCAGTCCTCCAAGCTGGAGGACCAGGGCCGCAAGGCGCTCGCGCTCGGCCGGGAGGACCTGGCCCGTGAGGCGCTGTCGCGCCGTGCCGCGCTCCAGCAGCAGGTCACCGACCTGGAGACGCAGCACCAGACCCTCCAGGGCGAGGAGGAGAAGCTCACCCTCGCGGCGCAGCGGCTCCAGGCCAAGGTCGACGCCTTCCGGACCAAGAAGGAAACGATCAAGGCGACGTACACGGCCGCCCAGGCGCAGACCCGCATCGGCGAGGCCTTCTCGGGCATCTCCGAGGAGATGGGCGACGTCGGCATGGCCATCCAGCGCGCCGAGGACAAGACCGCGCAGCTCCAGGCTCGTGCCGGTGCCATCGACGAGCTGCTCGCCTCCGGCGCCCTCGACGACTCCTCCGGGCTCGCCAAGGACGACATCCAGACCGAGCTCGACCGGCTCTCCGGCGGCACGGACGTGGAGCTGGAGCTCCAGCGGATGAAGGCCGAGCTGGCCGGCGGTTCCTCCTCCCAGCAGGCGATCGAGGGCGGCAAGGACCAGACTCAGTCCAAGCAGCAGTCGCAGGACACTCCGCGCTTCGACAAGCAGTAGCAGCAGCCGCTGGCTGCGGTCCCACGCCTAGGAGGGCGTCATGATCGTACGGATCATGGGGGAGGGACAGGTGAGGCTGGACGACGGCCACCTCACCGAACTGAACAAGCTGGACGACGAACTCCTCGCGGAGATGCAGTCCGGTGACGAGGAGGGCTTCCGGCGCACGCTGGGGGCACTCCTCGACGCGGTCCGCCGCCTCGGCACGCCACTCCCCGACGACGCCCTCGAACCCTCCGAGCTGATCCTCCCGTCCCCGGACGCGACCCTCTCCGAGGTCCGGGACATGCTCAACGACGACGGCTTGATCCCGGGCTGACTTTTCTTCGCCCCCGCCGCCCCTACCCATTCCCGTCACTACTCGGGGGCCAGCCCCCGAACCCCCAAAAAGACTGCGCAGTTCCCCGCGCCCCTAAGGTCTTTTGGGGCGCGGGGAACTGCGCGACCAGCCACAGCCGGACCCGCACCCGAAATCGCACCCACGGGGTCTGGGGCGGAGCCCCAGGGGACGGGAATGGGTAGGGGCGGCGGGGGCGAAAAACGTCGGACCAGGCCCGATTACCGGTGGCACCAGTTCCGCCCCCTGCAAGGGCCCCGTACCGTAAACAACCGTGAGCACACTCGAGCGCGCCCGAACCCGCTTGCGGGCATACCCGCTGGTGGTGGACGGCGCCCTCGCGGCAGCAGTCCTCGCCTGCATGGTCGTCGGCTCGTTCGCGGAGCCGAACGGCAGACACGGCGGCCCGGACTGGGGCGCCCGCACCCCGGACGTCCTCAGCCTCACCCTCATGCTGCTGGCCGCGACCGCCCTGGTCTTCCGCCGCGGCCACCCCCTGAGGGTGCTCCTCGCGACGAGCGCCCTGTCGGTCGTGGAGTTCGTGACGGGCGACCCCAGGGCCCCGGTCGTGATGTCCGCCGTCGTCGCCCTCTACACGGTGGCGTCGGCGACCGACCGGCCCACCACCTGGCGCGTGGGCCTCCTCACGATGACGGTCCTGACCGGCATCGCCATGCTCGCGGGCCCCCTGCCCTGGTACGCACAGGAGAACCTCGGCATCTTCGCCTGGACCGGCATGGCGGCAGCCGCGGGCGACGCGGTCCGCAGCCGCCGAGCCTTCGTACACGCGATAAGAGAGCGCGCCGAGCGTGCCGAACGCACCCGCGAGGAGGAGGCGAGACGCCGCGTCGCCGAGGAACGCCTCCGTATCGCCCGCGACCTGCACGACGTCGTCGCCCACCACATCGCTCTCGTCAACGTGCAGGCCGGAGTGGCCGCGCACGTCATGGACAAGCGCCCCGACCAGGCCAAGGAAGCCCTCGCCCACGTCCGCGAGGCCAGCCGCTCCGCGCTCAACGAACTCCGCGCCACGGTCGGCCTGCTGAGACAGTCCGGCGACCCCGAGGCCCCCACCGAACCGGCCCCCGGCCTGCACCGCCTCGAAGAACTCGTCGGCACCTTCCGCAACGCGGGCCTGCCCGTCGAGGTGGCCCGCACCGACCACGGCACCACCCTCCCCGCCGCCGTCGACCTGGCCGCGTACCGCGTCATCCAGGAAGCCCTCACCAATGTGCAGAAGCACGCGGGCCCCGAGGCGAAGGCCGAGGTCAGCGTCGTACGCGTGGGACCGAACGTGGAGATCACAGTCCTCGACAACGGACCGGGCGACGACGCCGAGGCCCGGCTGGAGGAGAACGGCGGCCACGGACTGCTCGGCATGCGCGAGCGGGTCACCGCGCTGAGCGGCGTCTGCACCGCCGGACCCCGATACGGAGGCGGCTTCCGGGTCCATGCGATCCTGCCGGTCAAGAGCCGCACCGGAAGCACCGCGTCCACCGCGGCGGCACCCGCACCCGCACCCGCTCCGGCCTCCAGACCGGCGGCATCGACCACGGCACCCACGGGGGACCCCGCATGACCATCCGCGTCCTGCTCGCCGACGACCAGGCACTGCTGCGCAGCGCGTTCCGTGTGCTTGTCGACTCCGAGTCCGACATGGAGGTCGTGGGAGAGGCCTCGGACGGGGCGGAGGCCGTGCGGCTGGCACGCGACGAGCGGGCCGACGTCGTGCTCATGGACATCCGCATGCCCGGCACCGACGGTCTCGCCGCGACCCGGCTCATCAGCGCCGACCCGGGCCTCGCCCACGTACGCGTCGTGATGCTGACGACCTTCGAGGTCGACGAGTACGTCGTGCAGTCGCTGCGCGCCGGAGCCTCCGGGTTCCTCGGCAAGGGCTCCGAGCCGGACGAACTGCTCAACGCGATCCGGATCGCGGCCGGCGGCGAGGCGCTGCTGTCACCGGCCGCCACCAAGGGACTGATCGCCAAGTTCCTCGCCCAGGGCGACGGCGATGACGACGACCGGGACCCCGGCCGCGCCGAACGCCTCGAAGCGCTGACCGTCCGCGAGCGCGAGGTCCTCGTCCAGGTCGCCGGCGGGCACTCCAACGACGAGATCGCCGAGCGCCTCACGGTCAGCCCGCTCACGGTGAAGACGCACGTCAACCGGGCCATGGCCAAGCTGGGAGCCCGCGACCGGGCACAGCTGGTGGTCATCGCGTACGAGTCCGGACTGGTACGCCCAAGGGTGGAGTGAGCTCCACCCGCACGTACTGCGGGCGCGGTATGCGCGGCATAAGGAAACGGGACCTGGGGGCGAGGGTAGGGCCTCACCCATGGCTCAGAGTGATAGGCGGACGCTCACATGAGCCCATTCTGCCGCTCCAGAGACTCAAGCCACAGAAGAGAGACCCGTCACCCATGTCCTGGCTGTCCCGCTTCAGCCTCGCCCAACGTGCCCTCATCGGGCTCATGTCGATCATCGCGCTCGCCTTCGGGGCGATAGCGATCCCGCAGCTCAAGCAACAACTGCTGCCCACCATCGAACTGCCCATGGTGTCGGTGATCGCGCCGTACCAGGGCGCGTCCCCCGATGTGGTCGAGAAGCAGGTCGTCGAGCCCATCGAGGACAACCTCGAAGCGGTCGACGGGATCTCCGGCGTCACCTCCACGGCCAGCGAGGGCAACGCCCTGATCATGGCCTCCTTCGACTACGGCAACGACTCCGCCCGGATCGTCGCCGACGTCCAGCAGGCCGTGAACCGCGCCCGTGTGCAGCTCCCGGACGACGTCGACCCGCAGGTCGTCGCCGGTTCCACCGACGACATCCCGACCGTGGTCCTCGCGGTCACCTCCGACAAGGACCAGCAGGCCCTCTCGGACCAGCTCGACCGCACGGTCGTCCCCGCGCTGAAGGACATCGACGGCGTCGGCCAGGTCACCGTCGACGGCGTACAGGACCTTCAGGTCGCGGTCACGCCCGACGACGCGAAGCTGGCGAAGGCCGGGCTGAACACGGCCGCGCTCGGCCAGGCCCTCCAGGCGGGCGGCGCGACCCTCCCGGCCGGTTCCTTCGACGAGGACGGCAGCAACCGCACGGTCCAGGTCGGCGGCGGTTTCACCTCGCTCAAGCAGATCCAGGACCTGATGGTCACCGGCGAGGGCGGCAAGAAGCCCGTACGCCTCGGTGACATCGCCACCGTCGAGGAGGAGCCCGCCACGGCGGACTCCATCACCCGCACCGACGGCAAGCCCAGCCTCGCCGTCTCCGTCACCATGGACCACGACGGCAGTGCGGTCGCGGTCTCCGACGCGGTCCAGGACAAGCTGTCCGGCCTGCGCGAGGACCTCGGTTCCGGCGCCACGCTGACCGTCGTCAGCGACCAGGGCCCGGCCGTCTCCAAGTCCATCAAGGGCCTGACCACCGAGGGCGCCCTCGGACTGCTCTTCGCGGTCCTCGTCATCCTGGTCTTCCTGGCGTCGATCCGCTCGACGCTGGTCACCGCTGTCTCCATCCCGCTGTCGGTCGTCCTCGCGCTGATCGTGCTGTGGACCCGCAGCGAGTCGCTCAACATCCTGACGCTGGGCGCCCTGACCATCGCCATCGGCCGGGTCGTCGACGACTCGATCGTGGTCCTGGAGAACATCAAGCGGCACCTCGGCTACGGCGAGGAGCGCCAGGAGGCGATCCTCAAGGCCGTACGCGAGGTCGCGGGCGCGGTCACCTCCTCGACGCTCACCACGGTCGCGGTGTTCCTGCCCATCGGCCTGACCGGCGGCATGGTCGGCGAACTCTTCGGCTCGTTCTCCCTCACCGTCACGGCGGCCCTGCTGGCCTCGCTGATCGTCTCGCTGACGGTCGTACCGGTGCTCTCGTACTGGTTCCTGCGCGCCCCCAAGGACGTGCGCGGCATCGACCCGGAGGAGGCCCGCCGCAAGGCCGAGGAGAAGGAGGCACGCAGCCGCCTCCAGCGCTTCTACGTGCCCGTGCTGCGCTTCGCGACCCGCCGCCGCCTCACCAGCGTGGCGATCGCGGTGGTGGTCCTCGTCGGTACGTTCGGCATGACGCCCCTGCTGAAGACGAACTTCTTCGACCAGGGCGAGCAGGAAGTCATCACGGTCAAGCAGGAGTTGAAGCCCGGCACCAGCCTGGCGGCGACCGACGCCGAGGCCAAGAAGGTCGAGAAGATGCTCGACGGCGTCAAGGGCGTCGAGGACTACCAGGTCACGGTCGGCTCCTCCGGCTTCATGGCCGCGTTCGGCGGGGGCACGGACACCAACCAGGCCTCCTACACCGTCAAGGTCGCCGACTCGGCCTCCTTCGACGACGTCCAGGACGGAATCGAGGAGGGGCTCGGCAAGCTCTCCGGGATCGGTACGACGACGGTCGCGGCCGGTGACGGCTTCGGCAGCCAGGACCTGAGCGTCGTGGTGAAGTCGGCCGACGCCGCCGTACTGCGCGAGGCCGCCGAGGAGGTCCGGGACGCGGTCGCCGGGCTCGACGACGTCACCGACGTCACCAGCGACCTGGCCCAGTCCGTGCCGCGGATCTCGGTCAAGGCCAACGACAAGGCCGCCGCGGCCGGGTTCAACGACACGACCCTCGGCGCGGCCGTCGCCCAGGCGGTGCGCGGCACCACCAGCGGCAAGGCGATCCTGGACGACACCGAGCGCGACATCGTCATCAAGTCGGCGAAGCCGGCCGAGACGCTGTCCGAGCTGAGGAGCCTCAGCCTCGGGTCCGTGAAGCTCGGTGACATCGCGACGGTGAAGCTGGTCGACGGGCCGGTCTCGATGACCCGTATCGACGGTCAGCGCGCCGCCACCATCTCGGCGAAGCCGACCGGTGACAACACGGGCGCGGTCAGCGCCGACCTCACGGCGAAGCTCGACGCGCTCAAGCTGCCGGCCGGTGCCACGGCCGACATCGGCGGCGTCTCGCAGGACCAGGAGGACTCGTTCGCGTCCCTCGGCCTCGCGATGCTCGCCGCGATCGCGATCGTCTTCATGCTGCTGGTCGCGACCTTCCGGTCGCTGATCCAGCCGCTGATCCTGCTCGTCTCGATCCCGTTCGCGGCGACGGGTGCGATCGGTCTGCTGGTCATCACCGGTACGCCGATGGGTGTGCCGTCGATGATCGGCATGCTGATGCTCATCGGCATCGTCGTGACCAACGCGATCGTGCTGATCGACCTGATCAACCAGTACCGCAAGCAGGGGTACGGGGTCGTCGAGGCCGTGGTGGAAGGCGGCCGGCACCGGCTCCGCCCGATCCTCATGACGGCCCTGGCGACCATCTTCGCGCTGCTGCCCATGGCACTCGGCATCACCGGCGAGGGCGGCTTCATCGCCCAGCCGCTGGCGGTGGTGGTGATCGGCGGTCTGATCACGTCGACGCTGCTGACGCTGCTCCTGGTGCCGACGCTCTACGCGATGGTCGAGCTCCGCAAGGAGCGCCGCGCGAAGAAGAAGGCGGCGAAGCGGGGGGAGAAGGCCGAGGCCTCCGACTCCTCCGACAAGCCTGAGCCCGTAGGGGTGTAGGTCACCGATTGCGCAGTTCCCCGCGCCCCTTAAAAGGGGCGCGGGGAACTGCGCAATCTTTTTTGCTTTACGGAAGCGCCAGCATCCGCTCCAGCGCCAGCTTGGCGAACTGCTCGGTCTCCCGGTCCACCTCGATGCGGTTGACGAGGTTGCCCTCGGCCAGGGACTCCAGGGTCCAGACCAGGTGGGGGAGGTCGATGCGATTCATGGTCGAGCAGAAGCAGACCGTCTTGTCGAGGAAGACGACCTCCTTGCCCTCGCTCGTGAAACGGTTCGCCAGCCGCCGTACGAGATTCAGCTCCGTGCCGATCGCCCACTTGGAACCGGCCGGAGCCGCCTCAAGGGCCTTGATGATGTACTCCGTGGAACCCACGTAGTCGGCCGCCTCGACGACCTCGTGCTTGCACTCGGGGTGCACCAGGACGTTTACACCGGGGATCCGGGCGCGCACGTCGTTGACCGAGTCGACCGAGAAACGGCCGTGCACCGAGCAGTGGCCCCGCCACAGGATCATCTTGGCGTCGCGGAGCTGCTCGGCGGTGAGCCCGCCGTTCGGCTTGTGCGGGTTGTAGAGGACGCAGTCCTCCAGCGTCATCCCCATGTCCCGGACGGCGGTGTTCCGCCCCAGGTGCTGGTCGGGCAGGAACAGCACCTTCTCGCCCTGTTCGAAGGCCCACTCCAGGGCGCGCTGGGCGTTGGACGACGTGCAGATCGTGCCTCCGTGCTTGCCGGTGAAGGCCTTGATGTCCGCGGAGGAGTTCATGTACGAGACGGGCACGACCTGCTCGGCTATGCCGGCCTCGGTCAGCACGTCCCAGCACTCGGCGACCTGCTCGGCGGTGGCCATGTCGGCCATCGAGCAGCCGGCGGCCAGGTCGGGCAGGACGACCTTCTGGTCGTCGGAGGTCAGGATGTCCGCCGACTCGGCCATGAAGTGCACACCGCAGAACACGATGTACTCGGCCTCGGGGCGCGCGGCCGCGTCCCGGGCCAGCTTGAAGGAGTCCCCCGTGACATCCGCGAACTGGATGACCTCGTCGCGCTGGTAGTGGTGGCCGAGGACGAAGACCTTGCTCCCGAGCTTCTCCTTGGCCGCGCGGGCGCGCTCGACCAGGTCCGGGTCGGACGGCGAGGGCAGGTCACCGGGACATTCGACGCCGCGCTCGCTCCTCGGGTCGGCCTCACGGCCGAGGAGCAGCAGGGCGAGGGGCGTCGGCTGTACGTCGAGCTCCTGGGTCTGGGCGGTGGTCACGGCACGCACCCTTTCTGTTCTGCGGCCCGCTTGGATCGACCGGCTGGAACGATCAAGCAGAACAAGCCTTTTCGTCGAAATGACGTTATCTATCATAACCGCTTCACGTCACTTTGACGATGCCCATAGCGTCCATGTGACGTGAATCCCGTGGGGTGGTCGACGGGGTGGTCGTGGCGTGGCCGGCGAGGTGTGGGCGGTGGTTGTCCACAGGGCGTTTTCCGCTTCGGGGCGGGTGTGCGAGCATGAAGAGAGAAGCCAAAGACTTAACGCTCGGCGCGGAATGAATCCGCGGCTCCGCCGGTTGCAACCGTCGGCAAGCAGTCTCCGTACAACCCGGGAGAGAAGCAGATGTCCGTATCGGACGAGACCACCACCGTGAGCGACGGCATCCTCCTGTCGGACGCCGCCGCGGCCAAGGTCAAGGGCCTGCTGGAGCAGGAAGGCCGCGACGACCTGGCGCTGCGTGTCGCCGTTCAGCCCGGCGGCTGCTCCGGCCTGCGGTACCAGCTCTTCTTCGACGAGCGCTCCCTCGACGGCGATGTCGTCAAGGAGTTCGGCAGCGTGAAGGTCGTCACCGACCGCATGAGCGCTCCGTACCTGGGCGGCGCCTCCATCGACTTCGTGGACACCATCGAGAAGCAGGGCTTCACGATCGACAACCCGAACGCGACGGGTTCCTGCGCCTGCGGCGACTCGTTCAGCTAAGCCTGCTGCTTGCGTTTGACGGATGACGGCCGGGTCCGTCGTCCCGGACGACACCGAAAGGCGGCGCCCCCTCCAACAGGGCGCCGCCTTTCGCGTACCAGCGGGTTCTCACGTACCAGCGGGTTCTCACGTACCGGCGGGTGCGCGTCCTCCGCGTGCCGGTCGCCGGGTGTCCCCGGCAGCCCCGGCTACCTCGCCCCGGTCGGGTTCGGCAGGTCCTTCTCCAGCGGGACCGCCTTGCCGTCCGTGTCGACGACCTTCCGCTCCCCGAGCGACTGCTTGAGCTCGACCTTCTCGTGGAAGACCTTGGCGATCAGGATGCAGACCTGGTCCGTCTTCAACGTCTCGGTCACCCGGACCGTCACCTTGCCGCCGGACTCCTGCGCCGAGGCCTTGTAGTCACTGCACACCCCGCCCGTGAAGCGCACGGTCAGTTCCTTGCCGTCCACGCTGTAGCCCTCGACCCGGACATCCCGGGTCTCGGTCTTCGGCGCCCCCGTCGTCCCGCCGCCCGGCTCGCTCGGCCGCGGGCTCGGAGCCACCGTCGGGTCGTCGCTCGGGGTGCCGCCCGGAGGCTTCGGAGCGGTCAGATACCGCGGGTCGACCGCGGGATGCGTGACCGTGAAGCCGGCGCCCGCCCCCGAGGGCCGCACCTCGAAGAGCCAGGACGGCACCAGCGCCTGCCGCCCGTCCACGAAGTGCGTGGCCAGACCGAACACGGCGTCCTCGACGACGACCGTCTCGGGCTTCGGCGCCACCGTCGACGTCTCGCAGGGCTGCTCGTCCTTGTCCTTCAGCGGTACGGGACTCGCGCACCCGCCGATCCCCACGCGCCCGCCGCCCGTCCCGGACCCGTTCAGCAGGGCGAGCGTCTTCTCGGCACTGAGGACGGGGTACGTGTCGCTCTTCACCGGGGTCTTCAACTGGCCGCTGCCGCCGACCACTTGGCCGTCCGGGCCGATCTGGAGGCCGGTCGACCAGCCGTACGTCGGCAGCCCGCCCACCTTCGGATCCGCGTTCACCACGCGTACGGCGGCCATGAGCTGGCTCGCGTCGAGCTTCGCGTCGTCCTGGCCGACCGCCTTGAGAACGGGAGCGGCGGCCTTCTTCGCGGCCTCCACGCCGACCGGGTCGGTCTCGGCACCCTTGGCGCCGGTCTCGGCACCCTTGGCGGTCCCGCTCGCGCACACCGTGGTGCTCTTGCAGTTGTCGCTGCCGGGCACGAAGCGGTTGAACGTCCAGGTGCCGGGTGCCTTCTTGTTGACCCGCAGACCCGGCCCGGAACCGTCCTTCGTGGCACCGACCAGCCAGGCGTCGCCCTCCGCCTTCGGAGTGCCTTCCACGCCGAGGGCCTTGGCCAGCTTCGCCACCTCCGCCGCGGTGACCTCGCCCTTCGCACGGTGGACGGCCGCGGAGGAGGGGCCGTCGGGGAGTTCGCCCTCGGCGCGGTAGGTCGCGCCGTTCGGGTCGGGCTCGCCGGGCGCGATGCCGTTCGTGCCGTCCGTGCCCTTCGCGCCGCCCTCGGTGTAGCCGTCCAGGGCGAGCGGCGGCGGGTTGCCGTCGTCGCCCGGAGTACCGGAGCTGTCCTTGCTTCCACCGCCGCCTGACGCGGTCGTGGCGAAGTAGGCACCGCCGCCCCCGGCGAGCAGCACGGCGGCCGCGACCGAGGCGACGACCACCGGCGAATGCCGCCTGCGCGGCTTGTCCTCGTCGGCGGCCTCGGCCGCGTCGTTGTCGGGTCGCTCGCTGTCCACCGCATCGCTCCTTCTGCCGCACCGCTGTCCCATGAGACCCGCCCCTGACCGGGTCAGGACACAGCAGGGTCGTATCCTGCCTCCCCTTTACGGGGGACAGCGATGGGACGCGACGGGGGAGCGCACGGTTCCCTAATTGGCGCCGCTCACCTTTTTAGGACGCGGCACCCTACTTCTCCTTGGGGGCGGGCGGTGCCCTACGTCTTTCAGGGGCGCGGGGAACTGCGCGACCAGCCACAGCCGGCCCGCACCTTCCATCCAGCCCTCCGCGAAGCGATCAGTCGCCGTAGTCCGACATCGCATCCAGCATCCGCGCGGAAGCCGACGGCACCGTCACACCATGAATCAGTGACGGCGACACCGGAAGCGCCACGATCCTGGCGGGAGCCGACCAGTGCGGGACCATACGCGCGCAGTCACCCCGAAGCTCGGCCAGACCGCCGTCGAGATCGAGCGGAGCATCGCCATGGATCTTGAGGTTCGTCATAACGGAACCGTAAGCACCGCATGCCCTACGAAAAAAGCCCTACTATTGGGTAGTTTTGCCTGCTTCGAAGCCGCGGCGCGGACCCGATAGCGTTAGATGTCAATCTCCCTCCTCGCAGGAGCGTGTCCTAGCCGTGCGTATCGCAGTCTCGGGCTCCATCGCCACAGACCACCTCATGACCTTCCCCGGCCGCTTCGCCGACCAGCTGGTCGCGGATCAGCTGCACACGGTCTCCCTCTCCTTCCTGGTCGACAATCTCGACGTACGCCGGGGCGGCGTGGGTGCGAACATCGCCTTCGGCATGGGCCAGCTCGGCACCTCGCCGATCCTGGTCGGGGCAGCGGGCTCCGACTTCGACGAGTACCGCGCCTGGCTGGACCGGCACGGCGTCGACACCGCCTCCGTACGGATCTCCGAGGTGCTGCACACCGCGCGCTTCGTCTGCACCACGGACGCCGACCACAACCAGATCGGCTCCTTCTACACCGGTGCCATGAGCGAGGCCCGCCTGATCGAGCTCAAGGCGGTCGCCGACCGCGTGGGCGGACTCGACCTGGTCCTGATCGGCGCGGACGACCCCGAGGGCATGCTCCGGCACACCGAGGAGTGCCGGACCCGTTCGATCCCCTTCGCCGCCGACTTCTCGCAGCAGATCGCCCGCATGAACGGTGACGAGATCCGACTGCTGCTCGACGGTGCGACGTACCTCTTCTCGAACGAGTACGAGAAGGGGCTCATCGAGTCCAAGACCGGCTGGAGCGACGCCGAGATCCTCTCCAGGGTCGGCCACCGGGTGACGACCCTCGGGGCGCGCGGCGTGCGGATCGAGGGGGTCGGGGCGGACACGATCGAGGTCGGTGTGCCCGAGGAGACGGCGAAGGTCGACCCCACCGGGGTCGGGGACGCCTTCCGGGCCGGTTTCCTGTCGGGCCTGGCCTGGGGCGTCTCGCACGAGCGGGCCGCGCAGGTCGGGTGCATGCTCGCGACGCTCGTCATCGAGACCAAGGGCACGCAGGAGTACCAGTTGCGGCGGTCGCACTTCCTGGACCGGTTCACGAAGGCGTACGGGCATGACGCCGCGGCGGAGGTCCAAGGGCATCTGGCCTAGTGCCGGTGCCCTTTTGACGGGCGCGTCTGTTCGTTTATGTCTGCGGGTGCGTGGGGGCTGGTCGCGCAGTTCCCCGCGCCCCTAAAAGAACTGGGCTGGTCGCGCTCACGCGGCGGAGCCGCAGATGGATACAGCCCCGCGCCCCTGAAAGACGCCGGTGCGCGGGAGCCGCGATGGATACGGCCCCGGGCCCCTAGAGGGGCGCTCTGCGGCGGACCACGTACGCCGTTCCGCCCTCTGTCGGTTCCTCTCCCACGTACTCCTGGCCCCGCATCTCGCACCACGCCGGGATGTCGAGGCGGGCCGCCTCGTCGTCGGAGAGGACGCGGACCGTGCCGCCGACGGGGACGTCGGTGATCACCTTGGCGAGTTCGATCACCGGGATCGGGCAGCGCTTGCCGAGGGCGTCCACGACGAGGGAGTCGTCCTGGACGACGGTCACGGCGGGGGCGCCCGTGGGGGCGCCCAGCTTCTCGCGCACCGCCGCGACCGTGCGGGGCAGGACGTCCAGGAAGCGGTCCACCTCCTCCGCCGGGGTGCCGAGGGGGAGGGACACCCGGACGTTGCCCTCGCTCAGAACGCCCATGGCCCTCAGGACATGGCTCGGCGTCAGCGTGCTGCTCGTGCAGGACGATCCGGACGAGACCGAGAAGCCCTCGCGGTCCAGCTCGTGCAGCAGTGTCTCTCCGTCGACATAGAGACAGGAGAAGGTGAGGAGATGGGGGAGCCGGCGCACCGGGTCGCCCACCACCTCCACGTCCGGGACCAGTTCCGGCACCCGCGCGCGGATCCGGTCCGTCAGCTCCCGCAGCCGGGCCGACTCGGCGGCCGCCTCCGCACGTACGGCCCGCAGCGAGGCCGCCGCGGCGACGATCCCGGGGATGTTCTCGAAGCCGGGAGCGCGCCCCGACTCCCGTTCGTCGGCCGGGCCCTGAGGGGCGTACCGCACCCCCTTGCGCACGACGAGCAGCCCGACGCCCGAGGGTCCGCCCCACTTGTGGGCGCTGCCTGTCAGCAGTGACCAGCCACCCTCCACCCGGCCCCAGGCCAGCGACTGCGCCGCGTCCACCAGAAGGGGGACGCCCGCCGCGCGGCACGCCACGGCGACCGCGGCCACCGGCTGCTCCGTACCCACCTCGTGGTTGGCGGACTGGAGGCAGGCGAGCGCGGTGTCGGGGCGCAGGGCCTCGGCGTACGTGTCGGGGGAGACCGCACCCGTGCGCAGAACGGGCACTTCGGACACCGTGCCGCCCTGGGTCCGGTGCGTCTCGGCCGAATGGAGCACCGAAGAGTGTTCGACCGCGGACACGATCAGGTGGCGTCCGACGCGGTGGCGTCCCGCGAGCGTGCCGGCGATTCCGATGTGGACCGCCCGTGTGCCGGAGGTCGTGAACACCAGCTCGTCCGGGCGGCAGCCGATCGCCTCGGCGGCGGCCTCGCGGGCGGCGTCCAGGAGGAGCCGGGCGCGTCTGCCCTCCCGGTAGAGGCGGGCCGGGTCCGCCCAGCCCTCGTCCAGGGAGGCCTGGAGGGCCTGGCGCGCGACGGGGTGGAGGGGGGCGGAGGATGCGGCGTCGAAGTAGGACACGACCTCACGCTATGCGGTGTGGTGGGGTACGGGTGCGTTGGGCTTGATCGTCGGGTGCGGGTGCGGGTGCGGGTGCGGGTGCGGGTGCGGGCCGGTGGGGGCTGGTCGCGCAGTTCCCCGCGCCCCTGGCCTGCTGGGCCGAGCCCCTGCTCTTAAGGGGCGCGGGGAACTGCGCGAGCAACCACATCGCACCCGCACCCGCCGACAAACCGCACCACCCGAGTCCACAGCCGCCCCGCGACGGGCCGTCACATACGGCCCGGAGCCCCGCATTCCATCCCTTCGGGGTGAGCCGCGGCGCGTTGGGGACCCTCCCCGCGCGACCCCAAAAAGCGTCCAGTAGGGTTTGCTCCGCATAAACATCCAAACCCCTGCCCGACGCAGGGCGGCGACCGACCAGCGAGAAGGCCGCAGCCAACAGCGCGGGCGAGACTCTCGGGAAGGCGCTACGTGAGTCCCTACGGCTCCGACCGCTCGCCGCGGCGCCCGATGCGGCGGAAGCTGCTGCAGGCACTGACTGCGGGCCTGGTCCTGGCGACCGCCACCGGTTGCACATACAAGGACTTTCCCCGTCTTGGTATGCCCACCCCGACCACGGAAGAGGCTCCCCGGATCCTCTCCCTGTGGCAGGGCTCGTGGGCTGCGGCGCTCGTCACGGGCGTGCTGGTCTGGGGCCTGATCCTGTGGAGTGCGTTCTTCCACCGGCGCAGCCGCACCAAGGTCGAAGTTCCTCCGCAGACCCGGTACAACATGCCCATCGAGGCGCTGTACACGGTGGTCCCGCTCATCATCGTCTCGGTGCTCTTCTACTTCACGGCCCGCGACGAGACGAAGCTCCTCAGCCTCAAGGAGAAGCCCGACGTGACGGTCAACGTCGTCGGCTTCCAGTGGAGCTGGGGCTTCAACTACATCGAGAACGTCGACGGCTCGACCGGTGACGCGGCGACCGACAAGAACCTGGACGCGATTCCGGACAGGTTCAAGAAGCAGTTCCCGGCGAACGCCGGTGGCGTCTACGACGTCGGTACGCCCGCCACGAAGAACCCGCAGAACGGCAACCCCGGTCCGACCCTCTGGCTCCCCAAGGGCAAGACGGTCCGCTTCATCCTCACTTCGCGTGACGTCATCCACTCCTTCTGGGTGGTGCCGTTCCTCATGAAGCAGGACGTCATCCCGGGCCACACCAACTCCTTCCAGGTGACTCCCAACAAGGAGGGCACCTTCATGGGCAAGTGCGCCGAGCTCTGCGGCGTCGACCACTCCCGGATGCTGTTCAACGTGAAGGTCGTCTCTCCCGAGCGCTACGAGGCCCACCTCAAGGAGCTCGCCGAGAAGGGTCAGACCGGTTACGTCCCGGCCGGTATCGAGCAGACGGACCACGAGAAGAACCGGGAGACGAACAACCTGTGAGCATCCTCAATGAACCTCAGGGTGCTGCCGCGGCCGAAGACTCGTACGAGAACGAGCTACCGGTACGGCGCAAGCAGCCCGGCAACGTTGTGATCAAGTGGCTCACCACCACCGACCACAAGACGATCGGTACGTTGTACCTGGTCACGTCGTTCGCGTTCTTCTGCATCGGTGGCGTGATGGCGCTGTTCATGCGCGCCGAGCTGGCCCGTCCGGGCACGCAGATCATGTCGAACGAGCAGTTCAACCAGGCGTTCACGATGCACGGCACGATCATGCTGCTGATGTTCGCGACGCCGCTGTTCGCCGGTTTCACCAACTGGATCATGCCGCTGCAGATCGGCGCGCCCGACGTGGCGTTCCCCCGGCTGAACATGTTCGCCTACTGGCTGTACCTGTTCGGCTCGCTGATCGCGGTCGGCGGGTTCCTCACCCCGCAGGGCGCGGCCGACTTCGGCTGGTTCGCCTACAGCCCGCTCTCCGACGCGGTCCGCTCGCCGGGCATCGGCGCCGACATGTGGATCATGGGTCTGGCGTTCTCCGGTTTCGGCACCATCCTGGGTGCGGTCAACTTCATCACCACCATCATCTGCATGCGCGCGCCGGGCATGACCATGTTCCGCATGCCGATCTTCGTGTGGAACGTGCTGCTCACCGCGGTCCTCGTGCTGCTCGCCTTCCCCGTGCTTGCCGCCGCGCTGTTCGCGCTGGAGGCGGATCGGAAATTCGGCGCACACATCTTCGATGCCGCCAACGGTGGTGCCCTGTTGTGGCAGCACCTGTTCTGGTTCTTCGGCCATCCAGAGGTGTACATCATCGCGCTGCCGTTCTTCGGCATCATCAGTGAGGTCATCCCGGTCTTCTCCCGCAAGCCGATGTTCGGCTACATGGGCCTGATCGGCGCGACCATCGCGATTGCCGGTCTGTCGGTGACGGTGTGGGCGCACCACATGTACGTCACCGGCGGTGTGCTGCTGCCGTTCTTCTCCTTCATGACGTTCCTCATCGCCGTGCCAACCGGCGTGAAGTTCTTCAACTGGATCGGCACCATGTGGAAGGGGTCCTTGTCGTTCGAGACCCCGATGCTATGGGCCACCGGCTTCCTGATCACCTTCACCTTCGGTGGTCTGACCGGTGTCATCCTGGCCTCGCCGCCGATGGACTTCCATGTCTCGGACTCCTACTTCGTGGTGGCGCACTTCCACTACGTGGTGTTCGGCACGGTGGTGTTCGCGATGTTCTCCGGCTTCCACTTCTGGTGGCCGAAGTTCACCGGCAAGATGCTCGACGAACGCCTCGGCAAGATCACCTTCTGGACGCTGTTCATCGGCTTCCACGGCACCTTCCTCGTCCAGCACTGGCTGGGTGCCGAGGGCATGCCCCGTCGTTACGCGGACTATCTCGCGGCCGACGGCTTCACCGCCCTGAACACGATCTCGACGATCAGCTCGTTCGTGCTCGGCCTGTCGATCCTGCCGTTCTTCTACAACGTGTGGAAGACCGCCAAGTACGGCAAGAAGGTCGAGGTCGACGACCCGTGGGGTTACGGCCGTTCGCTGGAGTGGGCCACGTCCTGCCCGCCGCCGCGGCACAACTTCCTCACGCTGCCGCGGATCCGTTCCGAATCCCCCGCCTTCGACCTGCACCACCCGGAGATCGCCGCTCTCGACCAGCTCGAGAACGCCGGTCACGGTGAGAAGGCCCTCGCTGGTGGCAAGGAGGCCGGCAAGTGAAGGTCCAAGGCAAGATGTTCATCTGGCTGGCAGTCTTCGTGCTGGCCATGGCCATCGTCTACGGCGTGTGGTCCAAGGAGCCCGCCGGCACCACGGCGCTCTTCCTGGGCTTCGGCCTGTGCATCATGATCGGCTACTACCTGGCCTTCACGGCCCGGCGTGTCGACGTGGGCGCCCAGGACAACAAGGAGGCCGACGTCGCCGACGACGCCGGTGAGGTCGGTTTCTTCAGCCCGCACAGCTGGCAGCCGCTCTCCCTCGGCATCGGTGGCGCGCTCGCCTTCATGGGCGTGATCTTCGGCTGGTGGCTGCTCTACTTCTCGGCCCCGATCATCATGATCGGCCTGTGGGGCTGGGTCTTCGAGTACTACCGCGGCGAAAGCCAGAACCAGTAACACGCGCAGAGCACAGGAAGCCCGGACACTCCGTCAGGAGGTCCGGGCTTCCCTCTTTTGCCACACCGCTCGTCCCTCGCACGGCCCACTCGACGCGCCGGGTCCGGCCCCGCTTCCTAGCGTGAGGTCATGAGCCACACACCGCGATACCGCACAGCCGTCAGCACGGCACTCATAGTCGCCCTCGGCGCCGGGGTCACGGCCTGCGGCTCCGACGGTCACCCGCTGTCGGCCAAGCCGTACGACGCCGCGGATGACATCTCCTTCAGCATCCCCGTGGACGACGGCAAGAAGGCCGACCCGGACAAGCCCCTGGAGATCACCGCCGAGGACTCCGACGGCCGCATCACCGACGTGACCGCCACGGACGCCGCAGGACGGTACGTGGCGGGCGAACTCTCGGCCGACGGGTCCCGCTGGCACAGCACCTCCCCGCTGGCCGCCGGCGTCCACTACCGGGTCCGCGTGAGCACCGAGGACGAGGACGGCGCTCCCGGCCGCAAGGTCGTCGACTTCGACACCGGAACCCCCACCACGAAGCGGCTGGACGTGAAGTTCGGGCCCGACAAGGGCACGTACGGCGTCGGTCAGCCCGTCACCGCCGAGCTCAGCCTCCCGGTCAAGGACAAGGCCGCCCGCGCCGTCGTGGAGCGCTCACTGAAGGTCGACTCCCGGCCCGCCGTGGAGGGCGCCTGGCACTGGGTGGACGACAAGAAGCTGCACTACCGCCCCAAGGAGTACTGGCCCGCCCAGGCCACCATCAGCGCCCGCAGCAACCTGGCCGGGATAAAGGTCGCCGAGCGCCTCTGGGGCGGCAAGGCCAAGCCCCTGACCCTGACCACGGGCGACCGCGTGGAGGCCGTCACGGACGCCTCGGCGCACTCCATGACGGTCTACAGGAACGGCGAGGCGATCAAGTCGATCCCCGTCACCACCGGCAAACCGGGCTATGACACCCGCAACGGCGTCAAGGTCGTACTGGGCAAGGAAGGTACCGTTCGCATGACCAGCGCCAGCATCGGTTCCTCCGACTTCTACGACCTGATCGTCCACAACTCGGTCAGGCTCACCAACAGCGGCGAGTACGTCCACGCCGCCCCCTGGTCCACGGGCTCCCAGGGCTACGCCAACGTCAGCCACGGCTGCACCGGCATGAGTACCGCCAACGCCCAGTGGTTCTACGAGAACATCCGCGCCGGCGACATCGTCCAGGTCGTCAACTCGTCCGGCGACATGATGGCCCCGTTCGGCAACGGCTTCGGCGACTGGAACCTCACCTGGAAGAAATGGCGCACAGGCAGCGCCCTGGTGGCCGACACCCCAGAGGGCCCCGGCCCGGAGGCCCGCCTGAGGCTACGCCCGGAGTCCGTGTAAGCCCCGTAAGGGGCGCGGGGAACTGCGCGACCAGCCACCACGGACCCGCAGTCGCCACACCACATCCCCCGCGGGGCGATCAGGCGCTCAAAGCCCGCTTGCTGCGAAGCAACCCCGCCAGCGCAGAGGCGAACTCCACCGGCTCCACCGGCAGGGTCACCGCGGCGTCAGCCCGGCTCCACGTGGCCAGCCACGCGTCCTGAGGCCGCCCGATCAGCACCAGCACCGGCGGACAGTTGAAGATCTCGTCCTTGATCTGCCGGCAGATCCCCATCCCGCCCGCGGGAACGGCCTCGCCGTCGAGCACGCAGACATCGATGCCACCGCGGTCCAGCTCCTTGATGACGGCGGCGGGCGTCGCGCACTCGATGAACTCGACCGGAGGAACGTCCGCGGCCGGCCTCCGGCCGGTGGCGAGCCGCACCTGCTCACGGGTGTTGGAGTCGTCGCTGTAGACCAGCACCGTTGCGGTCGGCTGCATTCTTCCTCCGGGACGTCAGCGTCGTAGAGACCGGTACGGACAGGGTCCGATGCGCGGATGCTACTCCCTTGAACTCAAGGTCAACAGCGGTTCGGACAGGGCTTCGATGGGCCATATGGGCTGGACACGACCCACAGACACTCCGAACGGCACCCCCGGGAGTGAGGGCGAGATAAGCGACCGACATAATGTCGGTCGTGGCGACAGCAACGACAGTAGAAACCGGGCACGCGCACCCGTCGGTCAATCGGCCGAACCTCACCAGCGTCGGAACCATCATCTGGCTGAGTTCCGAGCTGATGTTCTTCGCGGCCCTCTTCGCGATGTACTTCACCCTGCGATCGGTGACCGGGCCGACTCACTGGAAGGAGATGGCGGAACATCTCAACTTCCCGTTCTCGGCCACGAACACCACGATCCTGGTGCTCTCCTCCCTCACCTGCCAGCTCGGCGTGTTCGCCGCCGAGCGCGGGGACGTGAAGAAGCTCCGGATGTGGTTCATCGTCACCTTCATCATGGGTGCGATCTTCATCGGCGGTCAGGTCCTCGAGTACACCGAACTGGTCAAGGAAGCGGGCCTCTCCCTCTCCTCCGACCCGTACGGCTCGGTGTTCTACCTGACCACCGGCTTCCACGGCCTGCACGTGACGGGTGGTCTCATCGCCTTCCTGCTGGTCCTCGGGCGCACCTACGCCGCCCGCAGGTTCACGCACGAGCAGGCGACCGCCGCCATCGTCGTGTCCTACTACTGGCACTTCGTCGATGTCGTCTGGATCGGCCTCTTCGCCACGATCTACATGATCAAGTAGCCGGGCCCGTTCCCGAGCACATTCCAGAAGCATCGACGCAGAAGATCCTGACACCGGGGTAATCCGTGAAAAAGCTCTCCGCACGACGACGCCACCCGCTGGCGGCGCTTGTCGTCCTACTCCTCGCGCTGGCATGCACCGGGGGGCTGTATACCGCGTTCGCGCCCGCGGACGAGGCGCAGGCCGGTACGACCGCCCAGTCCCTAGCAATCGACGAGGGCAAGAAGCTCTACGCCGTCGGCTGCGCCAGCTGCCACGGCACCGGCGGTCAGGGCACCACTGACGGTCCGAGTCTCGTCGGCGTGGGCGCCGCGGCCGTCGACTTCCAGGTCGGCACCGGCCGCATGCCGGCCCAGCAGCCCGGCGCGCAGGTACCGAAGAAGAAGGTCATCTACTCGCAGGCCGAGATCGACCAGCTCGCGGCGTTCGTCGCCTCGCTCGGTGCCGGTCCGACCGTGCCCACCGAGGCGCAGTACAACCCCGAGGGCGCGGACATCGCCAAGGGCGGTGAGCTCTTCCGTACCAACTGCGCCCAGTGCCACAACTTCACCGGCAAGGGTGGCGCGCTGACGAACGGCAAGTACGCCCCGACGCTGGAGGATGTCGACCCGAAGCACATCTACGAGGCCATGCAGACAGGCCCGCAGAACATGCCGTCCTTCCCCGACACCACGCTGACGGAGAAGAACAAGCAGGACATCATCGCGTACCTCGACGCGGTCAACAGCAATGACTCGGAGAGCCCCGGTGGTCTGGAGCTGGGCGGCCTCGGGCCGGTCAGTGAAGGCCTCTTCGGCTGGATCTTCGGTCTCGGCGGACTGATCGCCGTCGCCGTGTGGGTCGCCGCCCGGACCGCAAAGGCCAAGAAGTCATGAGTAGCCAAGAGACCCCAGAAGAGAACCTGCCCGCCGAGCGGGCCGACGACGAGCACGCGCACGGCGCCGTGAGTGTCGCGGACGAGAAGCACCCGTTCGCGGACCCCGGTCTGCCGCCGCACGAGCACCGGATCCAGGACATCGACGAGCGGGCCGCCAAGCGCTCCGAGCGCACGGTCGCCCTGCTGTTCACGCTGTCGATGCTGGCCACGGTCGGCTTCATCGCGTCGTTCGTGACGATTCCCGCCGACAAGATCGTCTACATCTTCCCGCTCGGTCACATCAGCGGACTGAACTTCGCCCTGGGCATGACGCTCGGTCTGGCGCTGTTCTGCATCGGCGCGGGCGCGGTCCACTGGGCCCGCACCCTGATGTCCGACGAGGAGATGACCGACGAGCGCCACGCCATCGCGGCGGAGCCCGAGGTCAAGGCCAAGGTGCTGGCCGACTTCAAGCAGGGCGCCAAGGAGTCCGCGCTCGGCCGCCGCAAGCTGATCCGCAACACGATGTTCGGCGCGCTGACGCTGTTCCCGCTGTCCGGCATCGTCCTGCTGCGCGACCTCGGTCCGCTGCCGGAGGACAAGCTGCGGCACACGTTGTGGCGCAAGGGACTGCAGCTCGTCAACATGAACACGAACGAGCCGCTGCGTCCCTCCGACGTCGCCGTGGGTTCGCTCACCTTCGCCAAGCCCGAGGGCCTGGAGGAGCACGACCACGAATTCCAGACCGAGATCGCCAAGGCGGCCCTGATGATCGTCCGGCTGCAGCCGGACGACATCAAGGACAAGCGTGAGCTCGAGTGGTCCCACGAGGGCATCGTGGCGTACTCGAAGATCTGCACCCATGTCGGTTGCCCGATCTCCCTGTACGAGCAGCAGACCCACCACGTCCTCTGCCCGTGCCACCAGTCCACCTTCGACCTCGCCGACGGAGCCCGAGTTATCTTCGGCCCGGCCGGTCACGCCCTGCCGCAGCTGCGCATCGGCGTGAACGACGAGGGCTACCTTCAGGCGCTCGGCGACTTCGACGAGCCTGTCGGTCCTGCATTCTGGGAGCGCGGATGAGCACTACGACCACTTCCGACTCGCGCTCGCGCGAGAAGGCGCCGGCCGGCGAGAAGATCGCCGACTGGGCCGACGGCCGGCTGGGGATCTACTCCCTGGCCAAGGCCAACATGCGCAAGATCTTCCCGGACCACTGGTCCTTCATGCTGGGCGAGATCTGCCTCTACAGCTTCATCATCATCATCCTCACGGGTGTGTATCTGACGCTGTTCTTCCACCCCTCGATGAACGAGATCGAGTACCACGGAAGCTACGTCCCGCTGCAGGGGCAGCTGATGTCGGAGGCCTTCGCCTCCACGCTGGACATCAGCTTCGACGTCCGCGGCGGTCTGCTCATCCGGCAGATCCACCACTGGGCGGCCATCGTCTTCCTGGCCGGCATGTTCGTGCACATGATGCGCGTGTTCTTCACCGGCGCGTTCCGCAAGCCGCGTGAGATCAACTGGATGTTCGGCTTCCTGCTGTTCGTCCTCGGCATGTTCACCGGGTTCACCGGCTACTCGCTCCCGGACGACCTGCTCTCCGGCACCGGCGTCCGCTTCACCCAGGGCGCGATCCTCGCCACGCCGATCGTCGGAACGTACATCTCGATGTTCCTGTTCGGCGGGGAGTTCCCGGGCGGCGACTTCGTCTCGCGGTTCTACTCGATCCACATCCTGCTGCTGCCCGGCATCATGCTGGGGCTCGTGGTCGGCCACCTGATCCTGGTCTTCTACCACAAGCACACGCAGTTCGCGGGTCCCGGAAAGACCAACAAGAACGTCGTCGGCATGCCGCTGCTGCCGGTCTACATGGCCAAGGCCGGAGGCTTCTTCTTCCTGGTCTTCGGTTTCATCGCGATGGTGTCCGCGGTCGCGTCCATCAACCCGATCTGGGTGCTGGGACCGTACCGGCCGGACCAGGTGTCCACGGGCGCCCAGCCGGACTGGTACATGGGCTTCGCCGAGGGTCTGATCCGCGCGATGCCCGGCTGGGAGATCAACCTCTGGGGTCACACACTCGTCCTGGGTGTGTTCATCCCACTCGTGCTCTTCGGTCTCTTCCTCGGAGTCCTCGCGCTCTATCCGTTCATCGAGTCCTGGATCACCGGGGACAAGAGCGAGCACCACATCCTGGACCGGCCGCGCAACGCGCCGACCCGTACGGCCTTCGGTGTCGCCTGGGTGACCGCGTACATGATCATGCTGATCGGCGGTGGCAACGACATCGTCGCGACCCACTTCCATCTGTCGATCAACTCGGTCACCTGGTTCGTCCGGATCGGGTTCTTCGTCGGACCGGTCGTCGCGTTCGTCGTCACCAAGCGGATCTGTCTCGGCCTCCAGCGCCGCGACAAGGACAAGGTGCTGCACGGCCGCGAGTCGGGCATCATCAAGCGCCTGCCGCACGGTGAGTTCATCGAGGTCCACGAGCCCCTCAGCCAGGAGGCTCTGCACACCCTCACGGCGCACGAGCAGTACGAGCCGGCCGTGATCGGCCCGGCGGTCGACGAGAACGGTGTCGAGCGCAAGGTGAAGGGCCCGCAGAAGCTGCGCGCCAAGCTCAGCAACGCGTACTTCGGCGAGGACAACCAGATCCCGAAGCCCACCGCCGAGGAGTACAAGGAGATCACGAGCGGCCACGGCCACCACTGATCTTCGACCTGTTCGCCACGGCAGGAGCCCCGTCCATTGCCCGGACGGGGCTCTTTGCCGTCCCCGGGGCTGGATAGGGTGGACCTGTTCCGTACGAGCCATGAGTCATGAGCCACGAGATATGGGCTGACCCATATCTCGTGTCCCACATCCCACATTTCACAGGCGTCCCTATCGCGGACGAACAACCCAGGAGCGGCATATGAGCGCTGTGACCCCCGCCGGAGGCGACACCGCGGCGGTCCGTTCCTGGCCCGCCCTGCTGAACGGCCTGCTGGACGGACACGACCTGAGCGCCGCCGACACCGCCTGGGCGATGGACCTGATCATGCGGGGCGAGGCGACCGACGCGCAGATCGCCGGGTTCGTGGTGGCGCTGCGGGCCAAGGGCGAGACCGTCGAGGAGATCGTCGGGTTCGTCCGGGCGATGTACGAGCACGCGAACGTGATCGAGGTGCCGGGGGAGACCGTCGACATCGTCGGTACGGGTGGCGACGGGGCGAAGACCGTCAACATCTCCACCATGTCGGCGATCGTCATCGCCGGTACGGGTGCCAAGGTCGTCAAGCACGGCAACCGGGCGGCCTCCTCGGCCTCCGGGGCGTCCGACGTGCTGGAGAAGCTCGGCGTCAATCTGGAGCTGCCGACGCATCGCGTGGCGCAGGTCGCCGAGACGGCCGGGATCACCTTCTGCTTCGCGGCGAAGTTCCACCCCGCGATGCGCTACGCGGGTGCCGCGCGTGGGCAGTTGGGGATCCGTACGGTCTTCAACGCGCTCGGTCCGCTGACCAACCCGGCGAAGGTGAGGGCGCAGGCCGTCGGGTGCGCCGATCCCCGGATGGCGCCGATCATGGCCGGCGTGTTCGCCGAGCGCGGCAACTCCTCGCTCGTCTTCCGCGGCGACGACGGGCTGGACGAGCTGACGACGACGGCCACGTCGCGGGTGTGGGTCGTACGGGACGGCAAGGTGCGCGAGGAGTCGTTCGATCCGCGTGACGTGGGGATCGAGCTGGTGCCCGTGGAGGCGTTGCGGGGGGCCGACGCCTCGTACAACGCGGATGTGGCCCGGCGGCTGCTGAACGGGGAGACCGGGCCTGTGCGGGACGCCGTGCTGCTGAACTCGGCGGCCGCGCTGGTGGCTCTCTCGCCAGGGGACGGTCCGCTCGCGGACCAGCTCCGGGCGGGGATGGCCAAGGCCGCGGACGCGATCGACTCCGGGGCGGCGAAGGCCACGTTGGAGCGGTGGGTGGCGGCGAGCAACGCGTAGCGGGTGCGGCGGGGGGTTTTCTCGCCCCCGCCGCCCCTACCCATTCCCGTCACTTCCTCAGGGGCTCCGCCCCCGAACCCCCAAAAGATTGCGCAGTTCCCCGCGCCCCTAAAAAACCTAGGGGCGCGGGGAACTGCGCAGTCTTTTAGCCTCTCCGGCGTTTGAGGAGCGGGGGTTCGGGGGCTGGCCCCCGAGTAGTGACGGGAATGGGTAGGGGCGGCGGGGGCGAGAAAGGCCCCGTCGCCCCCGACCGTCCCGGTATTCGGACGACGGGGTTGCGGTCGGATCATCGTGTGGCAAGATGCTGGCAGGTCATGAGCGACAGTCATCAGGCCCCGGCCGACTGTCCGGCAACCCTCCGTCCGTGGCGGGGTGCCCCGGGTGAAGACCAGGCCGTAGGCAGTGAGGTCTACGGCAAGCGCGGACCCCTCGCATCACCAGGGGTCCTGGTCGTCCGAGGGAGCCTTCTGTGAGCAAGCGAATGCGATAGGGCGTAGAGCCCCGCCTCCGCACACCCTTTTCCACCTCCACCACGCTTGAGCCGTACCCAGTCGTACCCGCTCGCGTGGTGTTCCCGCCTGCCTCACAGGAGCTCGCCATGTCTGTTTCCACCGTTGTCTCCGCTTCGCTGCCCGTTCTGGGGCGGGACGTCACCGTGCCGCTCGTCACCGGCGGCGAGGTCACCTACGCCGCGCTCGACTACGCCGCCAGCGCCCCGGCCCTCCAGCGGGTGTGGGACGACGTGGCCGCGTACGCCCCGTACTACGGGAGCGTGCACCGCGGGGCCGGGTACCTCTCCCAGCTGTCCACCGACCTGTTCGAGAACGCCCGCAGGACCGTCGAGGAGTTCCTCGACTGCCGCGACGGCGACCAGGTCGTCTTCACCCGGTCCACCACCGACTCGCTCAACCTCCTCGCCGCCGCCCTCCCCGCGGACTGCCAGGTCTTTGTCTTCGAGACCGAGCACCACGCGTCCCTGCTCCCGTGGCGGGACGCCCGCGTCACGTACCTCAACGCTCCGCGGAGCCCGGGCGAGGCCGTCGCGACGCTGGAGCGGGCGCTCGCCGAGCGGGACCCCCACGGGCCGGCGCTCGTGTGCGTCACGGGCGCCTCGAACGTCACCGGCGAGCTGTGGCCCGTACGGGAACTGGCCGCCGCCGCCCACGCGCAGGGCGCCCGGATCGTGCTCGACGCCGCCCAGCTCGCGCCCCACTACCCCGTGTCCGTACGGGAGTTGGACGTCGACTGGGTCGCCTTCTCCGGGCACAAGCTGTATGCGCCCTTCGGGTCGGGTGTCCTCGCCGGACGCGCCGACTGGTTGACCGAGGCCGAGCCGTACCTCGCGGGCGGGGGCGCCTCGCGGAAGGTCTCACGGCGGGTGGACGGCGGCGTGGACGTCGAGTGGCACGAGAGCGCCGCGCGGCACGAGGCCGGGTCGCCCAACGTCATCGGCGCCTACTCCATCGCCTCCGCCTGCAAGGCCCTCACCGAGGCCGGCTTCGACACGCTGGTCGCCCGGGAGCAGCACCTGATCGACACCGTCCGGACCGGTCTCGCCGAGGTGCCCGAGGTGCGTGTCCTCTCCCTCTTCGACGACGACGCGCCCCGCGTCGGCGTCATCTCCTTCGTCGTCGAGGGCTGGAACAGCTCGCACTTCGCCGCCGCGCTCTCCGCCGAGTACGGCATCGGGGTGCGGGACGGCCTGTTCTGCGCCCACCCGCTCGTACGCACGCTCCTCGGCAGCGACCCGCAGTCCCAGGGAGAGTGCGGTGCCCCCGAGGCGGCACCCGGCGAGAAGTCCCTCAACGCCATTCGCGTCAGCTTCGGGGCGGGCACCCCGGACGAGCACGTCGAGCGGTTCGTCCGAGCCGTCAAGGAACTCGTACGCGACGGCGCGAAGTGGAACTACCGCACGGTGGAAGGGCGTTGCGTTCCGGCGGTCTGACCGGCGGGTGGCTCCCCGAGCGTCTGCCGCCGCCCCGCCGGGGCTGCGCTCACACGCCCGCTCCCCGTGGCAGCCCCGCCCCCAGCAGGATCATCCGCAGCGCCCGCTCGGTCGCGTCCGTGAGGAGTTCGGAGGCTCGTACGAGGGCCTCTGCCAGGGCCATCGGGGCGGGCAGGATGCCGGTGAAGGCGTCCACGCCCGGGACCGTGTGGGCGCCCTCGCCGAGGGTGCCCGCCAGGGCGAGGACCGGGCGTCCGTTCAGCTTGGCTCGGCGGGCCACCTCGGCCGGGACCTTGCCGCGCGGGGTCTGGTGGTCCAGGGCGCCCTCGGCGGTGAGGACCAGGTCGGCGCGGGCGAGGCGGGCGTCCAGGTCGAGATGGTCGAGGAGCACCTCGAAGCGGGGGAGGAGACGGGCGCCGAGAGCGGCGAGGCCCGCGCCCAGGCCGCCGGAGGCACCCGTACCGGGGCCGCCGTACAGGTCGCAGGTGACCGGGAGGTCCCGGGTGAGGACGTACGCCCAGTTCTGCAGGCCCGCGGACAGCTCCTCGACCTGCGCGGGGGTCGCGCCCTTCTGCGGACCGAAGACGCGGGCGACGCCGCGCTCACCGCACAGCACGTTGTACGGGTTGCAGGCGACCAGCAGTTCCGTGTCGGCGAGGCGGGGGTCGAGGCCCTTCGGGTCGATGTGGTGCAGGCGGGTCAACTCCCGGCCGCCTTGCGGAAGTTCGAAGCCGTCCTCGTCCAGCAGGCGGGCGCCGAGCGCCTGTAGGGCTCCGGCGCCCCCGTCCGACGTACCCGAGTCGCCGCAGCCGACGAGGATGCGGCGTACGCCCGTGTCGAGGGCGGCGCGGATCAGCTCGCCGACGCCGTACGTGGTGGTGGCGCCCGGATCGCGCAGGCCGTGCGGGACGAGGGAGAGGCCGGCCACCGCCGCCATCTCCACGACGGCCGTGTCGGCGGAGCCGGGGCCGACGCCCGGGCCCGTGCCGAGCAGTGCGAAGTGGGTGCCCACGGGCTCGCCGAGCGGGCCGGTGGCGGGCAGGGCGACCAGTCGGCCCCCGGTCGCCGAGGCGAGGGCCCGGGCCGTCCCCTCGCCGCCGTCCACCAGGGGGATCAGGTCGACCTCGGCGTCCGGTACGACACGGCGTACGCCCGCCGCGATGGCGTCGGCGGCGGCCTGGGCGGACAGGGACTCCTTGAAGCCACTGGGGGCGACGGCGAAACGGGTCAGCATGGGAGGGGCTCCTTGGGGGCTTCGCGGTTAGGACGGCTGGGACGGCTGGGACGGCTTCCGGGCTTCCGGGCTTCAGGGCTTCAGTACCGGTACGCCGAGCAGCGGCCATACGGTGAGGGCGAAGAGCAGGACGAGCGTCGCCGTCAGCGGGGCCAGGACCGCGGACAGACGCAGCAGGTCGCGCGGGGTGTACGTCGGCGTGCCGGGTATCTCGGCGAAGAGCGTGACCGGCTTGGCCGAGGCCGGAAGCGTGTGGCAGAAGCCCGCCGCGGCCGTGGACGCCAGCGCGGCCGCGACCGGGTTGACCCCAGCGCCCACCGCCGCCGCGACCACCAGCGGCACGAGGACGGAGGAGCGGGCGGAGCGGGACTGGAGGACCAGATGGGCGGCCGTGCTCACCGCGACGACGAGCGCGAGGAACAGCCACGGGTCCACGCCGGCCGGCAGCCCGGACACCAGCCACTCCGCCGCCCCCGAATCCGCGAGCGCGACGCCCATCGCCATCGTCGCCGCCATGAAGAGGAGCAGCGACCAGGGAACGGTCTTCAGGGCGTCCTTCAGGCCCACGGTCCCGAGTGCGGGCGAGGCCGCGACGACCGCGCCGATCAGGGCGACGACCGCGGGGGACACCTGATGGAGGGGCTCGCTGCACCAGAGCGCGACCACCGTGGCAAGCAGCAGCGCGCACCGCGACTCGGCCGGCGACCAGGGGCCGGTGACGGGCTGCTCGCTGTGCTGCTGGATGTCATCGGCGGTGATCCGTACGGGAGTTCGGCGATCCGCGCGCCGAGTCGTCGTCAACAGCACGGTCTCGGCGGCCAGATGGGAGGACGCCACGGCCAACGGCAGTCCGAGCAGCAGCCACTGAGTGAAGTCGATACGGTCCCCGGTCGTCTCCCACAGCACCGACACCGTGATCAGATGCGCACCCGCACCGATCAGGGTCGCCACCGCCGACAGCAGGATCACGGTCGGAAAGAGCAGCGCCAGCATCACGACCAGTCGCTTCCGGTCGGCCAGCACCTTGGCGAGCGCGAGGAAGACGGGCAGGGCGAGCGCCGCCCGTCCGGAGGTGGCGGGCACCGCGAAGGCCGTCACGACCAGCGCGGCCGTTGTCAGATGCACCAACTGCCGAACACTGCGCGCCCCACCCACCAGAAAGGCCGCGGCCCGCCCCGCGAGCCCCGTCCGCGCCACCGCGGCCGCCAGCACGAAGGCACAGATCAGCAGCCAGACCGTCGAGTCCCCGAGCGTGCCGAAGAGCGTCTCGCTGCTGATCACGCCGGTCACCGTGAGCGCGAGACCCGCGCCCAGCGCGATGTACGTGTCGTCGATGGGCGTACCGATCCACGCACAGGTCGCCAGCGCGAACACGGCCAGCGTCAGCCGCGCGTCACCACCGAGCCCGGGAAAGTTGCCGGGCACGATCAGCAGGGCACAGAGACTCAGGGCCACACAGAGGGCGGCGGCTTGCCGAAAATTCAGACTCACGACATTCAGAGTTCAGCCGGGCGGTGAGCCTCCAATGAGCCCCACATGAGGGAACCTTCACACGAGCCCCGTAAGGGGCGCGGGGAACTGCGCGACAAGCCAAGTCCGGCCCGCAGCCGACAAACAACCTCTGCAGCGGAACACTCACACGGGTAGCCGATACCCCATACCGCGCACAGTCTCCACCCGCTCAGCCCCAAGCTTCTTCCGAAGCGAACGAACGTACACATCAACGATGTTGGAGCCCGGATCGAAGTCGTATCCCCACACATGCGACAGGATCTGCTCACGCGACAGAACCTGCCCGGGATGCCGCAGGAACAGCTCCAGCAACACGAACTCACGGGCCGTCAGGTCAACCACCCGCTCGCCCGCCCGAGCCCGCCGCGTACGCAGATCCAGCGTGAGGTCACCACAGCGCAGCACGGTGACCTCGGGAACCCCCGCCGCCGTACGCAACCGCAGCCGAACCCGCGCGAGGAGTTCCTCGAACCGGAACGGCTTGGTCATCCAGTCGTCGGCGCCGCCCTCCAGACCCGCCACCGTGTCGCGTACGGAGTCCCGGGCGGTCAGCACGATCACCGGGACCGTCACCCGGGCCTCGCGCAGTTCGCGCAGCACGGTGAACCCGTCCCGGCCGGGCAGCCCGATGTCCAGGATCACCAGGTCGAAGCCGCCGGTCAGCGCGTACTCGTACGCGGAGTCGCCGTCCGTGACGACGGTCGTGGTGAAGCCGCCCGCGCGCAGCCCCTTCTCGACGAAGGAGGCGATGCGCTCCTCGTCCTCGACGATCAGGATGCGCTTCATGTCCAACGGGCCTTTCCGGTACGGGCGTTCATGTGAGGGTGTTCATGCGCGGTCCGTCTCAAGGGGAGAGTCCGGCACGGAGTCGAGCACGACGACGAAGGTGGCCCCGCCGCCCGGGGTCTGCCGCAGCCCGACCTTCCCGCCCCGGTGCCCCTCCGCGATGGCCCGCACGATCGACAGGCCGAGGCCCGCGCCACTGCCCCGGGTGCCGCGCCGTGAGGTGCCGCGCCGGAACCGCTCGAAGATCACCTCGGCGTCCTGCGGCTGCACACCGGGGCCCGAGTCGGCGACGTACAACTCGATGCGGCCGCCTTCGACGCGCGAGCCGATACGGATCGACTGGCCGGGGACGGTGTGCTGCACGGCGTTCTGCGCCAGCTGGACCATCGCCTGGGTGATGCGCTGCGGGTCCAACTGGGCTTCTCCGTCGGCGACTTCGGCCAGTTCCCAGTGGCGGTCGCCGAGGGTGCGGGCCTTGACGAAGACGTCGGCGGTGAGTTCGGCGAGCTGCACGGGCTCGGGGGTGACGAAGTCGGGGCGCTCGGTCTTGGCGAGCAGCAGCAGGTCCTCGACGATGCGGCTCATCCGGTCGAGTTCGTCGGTGACCAGCCGGATCGTCTCCTCGCGCTCGGCCGGATCGTCGCCCATCAGCTCCAGATGGCCGCGCACGATGGTGATCGGGGTGCGCAGCTCGTGGCCCGCGTCGTCGACGAACTCGCGCTGGGCCGCGAAGGCGCGTTCCAGCCGGTCGAGCATCGCGTTGAACGTCTCGGCGAGCGCGGCGATGTCGTCGTGGCCGCGGACCGGGATGCGCCGCGTGAGGTCCTGCTCGGTGAGCTGAGCGGCGGCGGTACGCACCAGACGTACCGGCTTGAGGATCCGCCCGGCCACCACCCAGCCGATCCCCGTCGTCATCAACAGCGCGACCCCGGAGATGGCGAGCAGGATGCGGAACACCTCGTCCACGCGGTCGTGCTCGCGCCCCGGATGGAAGGCGACCACGAAGGCGGCCTCCGGTTCACCGCCGGAGCGGGCGATGGCGACCTTGGCCCACCGGACGTCCCCGGCGGCGCGGTGCAGCGTGCCGGTGGACTCGGCGGACCCGAAGATCTGCCGACGGCCGGCCTCGTCCTCGTGCAGGGGCAGTGCCGCGGGGATCTCACGGTCCTGGACGAGCTTCGCCGGGACCGTGTCCGGGTCTCCCGCGAGCAGCCCCATCAGCTCCTCGTCCGGATCGGCGTACTGCCGCTCCAGGAAGACCTTGAGCAGCCGCCCCGGCTCGGTGAACGGCTCCCCGGTCGCGGGGTCCACCCCCCGCTCCTCGAAGTTCGCGAACTCGCCCGCCTCCTGGGCGAGCAGACCGCTGACGCGGGAGTCGACGTCCCGCAGGAGGATCGAACGGGTGGTCGTGGCCACGGCGGCGAGCGCGACGGCCATCACGAGCAGCAGCCAGAGCAGGATGCGGACCCGGGCGGAGATCCGCCGACGCACGGGAACGGGATCGAGATGGGGCTCGGGGCCGGACATGGGTTCGGGTGCGGGCTCAGCCGTCGTCCCCGGGTCCGTCGTCATCGTCATCGTCGTCACTCACCGGAGGCCGCGACACGACCTCGTCACTCGGCGTCGGAGTCGGCGTCGGTGTCGGAGAGGCGGTCGACGTGGGAATCGCGGAGGGCGACCCACTCTCCAGCTCCACCTTGGGCGGCACCTTCGGAGACTCCGGGCTGTCGGTCAGGGCGTAACTCGTAGCGGCGATCCCCAGAGGAATCACCACCACAGCGGCAAGAGCCGCCATCCGATGAGAGAAAACCATGGCCCGATGCTGCGGGTCCCACCGGCGACCCCGGATGAGCGCCGGATGAAGAACTCTTCATCTGAGCTCGACGACGCAGCATGGGGCGCCACTCAAGGGGCGCGGGGAACTGCGCGACAAGCCACGACGCACCCGCACCCGACACCCAACCCCACGACCCGAGCTAGTTGTCGAGCCCGATCGCGAACGCAGCCTCAAGATCATGCTGAGAGTACGTACGGAACGCCACATGCGTATCCGTCCCCTCCACCCCCGGAATCTTGCTGATCATCCCGGGAATCACATCCGCCAGATCGTCATGCGCCTTCACCCGAACCATGGCGATCAAGTCGTACGTGCCGGTCACGGAGAACACCTCACTGACGGAGTCCAGCGCGGCGATCGACTCCGCGATCTCGGGGATCCGGTCCACGCTGGTCTTGATGAGCACGATCGCGGTGATCACGGCTGGTTTTCTCCCTCGGTGGCCGTCGCTGGGGATTTCACTCTAGTCGTACGTCCATAGCGCACCCACGCGTAGAGGAACCCCGCCGAGAAGCCCAGCAAGTGCGCCAGATACGCCACCGCGGGCCCCTGGGTCGCGCGGCTCGCCGCCATCCACTGGAGGGACACCCAGAAGGGCAGGACGACCCAGGCCGGAAACCGCAGCGGCAGGAAGAAGAGGAACGGAAAGAGACTGGTCACCCGGGCTTTGGGGAACAGGTAGAGGAACGCACCGAGGACCGCGGAGATCGCCCCGGACGCGCCGACCAACGTCTGCGCGGAGTCGGAGTGGGCGGCCGCGTAGCCGAACAGGGCGAGGTAACCACAGCCCAGATAGAAGAGGGCGAACGCGAAGTGGCCCATCCTCTCCTCGGCCATCGCCCCGAAGACATAGAGGAAGAGCATGTTCCCCAGCAGATGCAGCCAGCTGCCGTGCACGAAGAGGGCGGTGGCCGGAGTGAGAGCGGCCCTCGGTGTCCCCTCGAACAGTTCGACGGGCACCACGCCCCAGCGTTCGAAATAGGCCCGCTGCGCGGAAAGCAGCTCGTCACCGGTGCCGTACGCGGGGCTGAGGCCCGAGAGCGGACCGATCACGAACACCAGGCAGCACAGGGCGATCAGTCCGTAGGTCACCGGAGCGGACTGACCCCGGACCCCCCGGACTGCCCTCACCGCCCTGTCGACGGGGCTACCCCAGTTGCCGATCATGAACAGAGCATGACGTAACGGGACCGAACCGCACAGAGCGCCTCGCCGCTCCCGGTGGACGGGCGTCGAGTACCCGCCAGGCCTTAGGGTTACGAGCCACACGCTCCAGGGAACCTGGTGCGGCATGAGGACTCAGGAAAGTGAGCGACTGCAACGATGACGGTACCCCTGCCGACCGCCGAGACCCGGTGGCGCTGCACGCTCTGCGGCAACCTCACGCGCTTCGACGTGACACGTTCGTCGAAGGTCGTCGAGTACGTGCATCTGGACCTGGCCGGGGAACCGAAGATCGAGGAGCGCGAGGTGGTCAGTGAGACCATCGAGTCGGTGCGCTGTCGCTGGTGCAACGCGGTGGATCAGGTGGAACTGGTGGACAGGCCGGGCGCCGGCTCCTGACAGGAGCGGGCCCCGCACGGACGATGGGGTGAAGGATGGTGGAGACCACCACGGGCGGGGAGCCGGACGACGGCGCCGCCGAGGTGCTCGACCGTCCGCTGCCCGACGGCGTGCGGCGCAGGGTCGTACAGATCGTCTCGGACGGTTTCGGCGGGCTGACCGTGGCCGAACTGCCCGTACAGCTGCGGCAGTACGCTCGGTTCGCCCCCAACCGCCGTGCCAAGTTCGCGGGCAACGCGATGGCGGCCGCGCTGGAGACGGACCCACTTTTCAGACAGCGCATCGCCGAGAAGCTCAGAGAGGCCCAGTCGGAGCTGACCGGCGCCCTCGACTCCGGCTCGCCGCCCCCGGCCGCGGACCCGCTGGACGTGGCGGCCGCGGCCTATGTGCTGCGTCCCCCGGGCTGGGTGAAGCTGGTGACCGCCGCGGGCGAGGAGGCCCTGCGGGCGGACGCCGAGCGTGCCGACGAGGAGACCCGCGCCGAGCTGGACCGGCTGCGTGAGGAGCTCGCCGAGGCGCGCGGCCAGACCCGTATCGAGACGGAGCGGCTGCGGACGGAGCTGGAGTCGGCGAAGAAGGAAGCCGAATCGCTTCACCGCAAGCTGCGCGGGGCCCTCAGTGACGTCAAGCGTGGCGAGGCGGCTCTGCGGAAGCTGCGGGGAGAGATGGAGTCCGTCCGCGGCGAGGGGCAGGCCCATGTGTCCGCCGCCGAGAGCGAGACGCGGCGGCTCAAGGCGCGGCTGAGCGAGGTCGAGGCCACTCTGGAGGCCACCCGCCGCGCGGCCCGCGAGGGACGCAGTGTCGAGGACATGCGCGTACGGCTGCTGCTTGACACCGTGCTCGACGCGGCTCAGGGGCTGCGTCGCGAACTCGCCCTGCCGCCGGTGTCGGTGCGGCCCGCGGAGACCGTGGACGCGGTCGAACCGGGACGGATGACACCAAAAGACATCGCGGCCCGCGCGCTGTCCGAAAACGATCCCGCGATCCTCGACCAGCTGCTCGCGCTGCCGCAGGCGCATCTGGTCGTCGACGGCTACAACGTCACCAAGACCGGCTATCCGCAGATGCCCCTGGAGAAGCAGCGGCTGCGGCTCCTCGGGCAGCTCTCGCAGCTCGCCGCGCAGACGGGTGCCGAGGTCACCTGTGTCTTCGACGGGGCCGAGCTGGCCGCCCCGGTGCTGCTCGCCCCGCCGCGCGGGGTGCGGGTGCTCTTCTCCAAACCCGGCGTCACCGCCGACGAGTTGATCCGCCAGCTGGTGCGCGCCGAGCCGCCCGGGCGGCCCGTCATCGTGGTCTCGACGGACCGTGAGGTGGCCGACGGGGTGGCGAAGGCGGGAGCGCGCCCGGTGGCCTCCGCGGTGCTCCTGAAGCGGTTCTAGCGCGACCGGGCAAGGGGTTCTCGCGCGGCCGGGCGAGCGTGTTCCTGGCAGCCGGGCGAGCGTGTTCCGGGCGGCTGGGCGAGCGGGTTTCAAGCGGGCGCGCAAGGGAATTTCGCGCGGCCGACCTTCTGATGGCGTACGTCACCTACGTAACAGACGCCCCAAGCGCAACACATGTGCAGCTTGCCCGAATTGGCGAAACCTTCACGCAACGTAGCGTCAAGCGAGCATTACTGCATGTGAGTTGAGTGCAAAGAATGCGGTCGGTGACCGAGATTTTTCCGAGGAGGATTTGAACTGATCACAAGAACATCACTAGGGTCAGCCGTCGAACCTCTACTCGGGTGATCACTCATTGGGAGTGACGGTGGAGGGGCACCGCCAACCGGTGTTCTCGGTGGGCGGCTGAGGTAATGAAGGAGCTCGCCTCCGTGGCGTCCCACCGTCGACCGAAGCAGCCGAGCCGCACCCGCGTGACCGTGCTCACCACCGCCGCCGCCGCTGCCGTGGCCCTCAGCTCGCAGGCGGCCAACGCCGCGCCCAGCGAGAAGCCGGGCAAGGACGAGGTCAAGGCCAAGGTCGACAAGCTCTACGAAGAGGTGGAGCGCGCCACCGACAAGGCCAACGGGGCCGAGGAGAAGCAGGAGAAGCTCGAAAAAGAGATCGACACCATCCAGGACCAGGTCGCGCGAGGCCAGGACGAGCTCAACACCATGCGCGACAGCCTCGGTCTGATGGCCAGCTCCCAGTACCGCACGGGCGCGATCGACCCCTCCGTCCAGCTCTTCCTCTCCTCCGACCCGGACGACTACCTCGACAAGGCGTCCACGATCGACCAGCTGAGCGCCCAGCAGGTCGAGGCGCTGAAGAAGGTCCAGGAGAAGCAGCGGACCCTCGCCCAGCAGCGTCAGGAAGCCGCCGGCAAGCTCAAGGACCTCTCCGAGACCCGCAAGACCCTGGGTCAGAAGAAGAAGGAAGTCCAGACCAAGCTCGCCGACGCGCGCAAGCTCCTCAACACCCTGACCGCCAAGGAGCAGGCGGCCCTGAACGCCGCGGACACGCGCGCCAGCCGGGACGCCGGGGACCGCATCGAGCTCGGCAACGAGGTGCCCGCCTCCGAGCGTGGCGCCGCCGCCCTCGCCGCCGCCAAGACCCAGATGGGCAAGCCGTACGTCTCCGGCGGCAGCGGCCCCAACTCGTACGACTGCTCCGGTCTGACGCAGTGGGCGTACGGCCAGGCCGGTGTGTCGATATCCCGGACCACCTACACGCAGCAGAACGACGGCACGAAGATCGGCCGCGATCAGCTCAAGCCCGGCGACCTCGTCTTCTTCAACAGTCTCGGCCACGTCGGTCTGTACGCGGGCAACGGCGTCATCGTGCACGCCCCGAAGCCCGGTGCCGTCGTGCGCCTCGAGTCGATGAGCACGATCGGTACCTTCCAGTTCGGCGTCCGGGTCTGATCCCGGGCTCCCTCGCCCGGTCGTCCGCGATCCGATTCCCCGTCCGGCCCGGAACGTCTCCGGGCCCGCCGGGAGGTTGATCGCCACGCCGCCCGAACGGGCGAATTCCCGCAACTCCCGCTGACCCCACGCCCCGCTGATGACCTGCGTCTGAGGCGGGGCGTCACGTTGTGTACCCGTATGGGTCTTTGGCCACCGCGTAGTCGCACGGCTACTGTCTGCCGCGTTTCCCCCAACTCCGGGGGTACGTCAGCGGAAGGGAGTGCGGCTTCCTGTGGGGTCCCATCGCCGCCTTGTACCGTCCGGCTTCGACCGGGGCGCCCGAGGCGCCACCCTGTGCGTACTGACCGCCGCGGCCGCGGCCCTCGGCGTCCTGCCGGCCGGCGCTGCGCCGCAGGACGACACCCGTGCCGAGGTGGACCGGCTGTACGAGGAGGCCGAGCACGCCACCGAGTCGTACAACAAGGCAGACGAGCGCACGGACACACTGCGCGACCAGGTGGACAGGGCGCAGGACCGGATCGCCAGACAGCAGGACCGCATCAACACCATGCGGGACGCGCTCGGTTCGCTCGCCGGGGCCCAGTACCGCTCAGGCGGCCTCGATCCCTCGCTGGCGCTGATGTTCTCCGACGACCCGGACGACTACCTCGACAAGGCGGCCGTGCTCGACCGGATCAGCTCCCGGCAGGCCGGGGAACTCAAGGAACTGCAGGGCGCCATGCGAGATCTCTCCCAGGAGCGCGAGGAGGCGACCCGCAAGCTCGGCGAACTGGACAGGAGCCGTAAGGCGGTTGCCCGGCACAAGCGCACCGTCGAGCAGAAACTGTCCAAGGCACGGCAGTTGCTCAACGCCATGCCCGGCGCAGACCGCGCCGCCTACGACCGGGCCTCCCGCTCGGGCCGCGTCCCCAACCTCACCGGTGCCGTCCCGTCCTCCGGCCGCGCGGCCGCCGCCGTCGCCGCGGCCCGCTCAGCCGTCGGCCGCCCGTACGTCTGGGGCGCCAACGGACCCACCGGGTTCGACTGTTCCGGCCTCACCCAGTGGTCGTACGCGCAGGCCGGTGTCGGTCTGCCGCGCACCTCGCAGGCCCAGGCGCACACCGGACGGGCGGTGCCGCTCTCCCAGGCACAGCCCGGCGACATCGTCACCTACCGGGGCGACGCCAGCCATGTCGGTATGTACGTGGGCAACGGCCAGGTGATCCACGCCCCCTACCCGGGCGCCCCGGTGCGCTACGACCCGGTGGGCATGATGCCCGTCAACACCGTGACGCGCCCCTGACCACACGGGCCGGGCGCCGTACGATCAGGGTCGTGGCTGGTCGTGGGCATGCGCCGAGGTGGATCGTGGGAGTGCTGCTGGCGGCTCTGACCGCGTCGGCCGGCTGCGGAGGCGGCTCCGGGACCGACAGCGCGTCCGGCGACGTCCAGCGCGTGCTCGACACCCGGGCGGCGGCGGTGCGCGACGGCAGCGAGCGGGAGTTCGTGGCGACGCAGGCACCGGCCTCCGTCGCCGCCGGTGAACGGGCCACCGCGCGCACCGAGTTCAGGAACCTGCGGGGGGTTCCGCTGGCCGACTGGGCGTACCGCGTGACCGGCCTCCGCCGCTCCGGCGACCGCGCCACGGCCGACGCGGAACTCCGCTACCGCATAGAGGGCTACGACAAGGCCCCCATCGTCACCGCCCGCACACTGAGCCTGGCACGGGCCGACGGACGTTGGTACGTGACCGCCGACCGGCCCGCCAAGGACTCCAGCCAGCAACTGTGGGAGCAGGGGGCCGTCCAGGCCGTACGCGGCGAGCACAGCCTCGTCCTGGGCGTCGGGCGTCCCCGCGACGCGCTGCGCCACTACGCGGAACTGGCCGACCGCGCGGTGCCGGCGGTGCGGGAGGCGTGGGGCGAGGAGTGGTCGCGGCGGGTCGTCGTCCTCGTACCGAAGTCGCTGGACGCGATGGCGGGGCTGCTCGGGGCGCCCGCGTCCGGGTACCGGGGGATCGCCGCGGTCACCACGGGCGAGGCGGGAGGATCCGCGAAGGCGCCCGCGGACCGGATCATCGTCAACCCCGACGCGTACGGGGTGCTCGGTGCCTTCGGGCGGCAGGTCGTCCTCACGCACGAGACGACCCATGTCGCGACCCGCGCGTCGACCTCGGCGGCCACTCCGCTGTGGCTCTCCGAGGGGTACGCCGACTGGGTCGGCTACCGCGGCACCGGACGTACGGCCCCGCAGGCCGCGCCGGAGCTGGCGCGGGCGGTGGCCGAGGGACGGGTACCCGACGCGCTGCCGGGCGACGAGGACTTCGGTTTCGGCGGCGACGCCGGTTCGCTGGCGCGAGCCTATGAGGGCGGATGGCTGGCCTGCCGGATGATCGCCGAGCGGTGGGGCGAGGTGCGGCTGGGGGAGTTCTACCGGGCCGTGGGGGATCACGAGAAGAGGGCGGGGGCGGTGGAGGCGGGGATGCAAGAGGTTCTGGGTACGTCGCTGGAGGAGTTCACCGAGCAGTGGCGGGCCTATGTGCGGGATCGGCTTGGGTGATTGGTGCGGGTCCGTCGTGGCTGGTCGCGCAGTTCCCCGCGCCCCTGAAAAGCACGGGTGCACGCGCGTTTTTGTCTTTCAGGGGCGCGGGGAACTGCGCACCCAGCCACGACGGACCCGCACAGGAAGCACCGGACGCCAGCGGAGCCGCTCAGGAGCTCAGCGTCTTCTGGGCGCGGGGAGTCTCGCTGGGCAGCTCGGTCGGTGTCGCGTACGACACCGTGTCGCGCCACAGGAGGGCGGCGGCCGTGACGGACGCGGCGACCAGCAGGCCGTTGCGGATCACCAGGAGCGTGATGCCGAGGCCGTCGCTGCCGACGACGTTCGCGAAATAGATGGGGAACTCCAGGACGGTGAAGAAGCTCGCCGTCAGGACCATCCCGGCCGGCAGCCCCATCCGGCTGCCGCGGAAGACCATGCACACGGCGGCCAGACCGACCAGCCACACCATGTACTGCGGGCTGATCACCCTGCTGGTCGTCGTGAACAGGAGCACCGCCACGAACGCGGCGTCCGCGACCGTGTGCGCCAGGAAGCGCGTCGCCAGCAGCCGCCACATCAGCAGCCAGCCGAATGCGAGCGCCGTCAGCAGCAGGGCCGCCGTGCTCACCAGGTCGACATACGGGCCGAGGAACTCCACCGAGCCGTAGTTCAGCAGGACCTGGCCCTCCCACCCGTGGTGCCGGGCGATGTGGAAGACCAGGGAGCCGAGGGACTCGACCTCGGTACCCCGGTCGCGCTGGAAGGTCATGAACGCGAACGCGCCGGGCATCGACACGGCGAACAACAGTGCCAGCCCCGCGGCCGTCGCCGCCGCCGCGCCCCACGCCCTCCGCTTCGCCGAGCCCACAAGCAGCAGCGCCGGCCACACCTTCAGCATCGCGCCGAACGCGGCGAGCACACCCATCACACGCGGATGCCGGGCGCCCACGAGGATCGCGGCCACGACGACGGCCGTCACCATCACGTCGTACCGCGAGTACACCGTCGGCCCGAGCAGCGGGACACCCACCACCCACACCCAGGCGCCGCGCAGCGACTTGCCCGGGCGCCGGCCCGCGTACAGGAGCAGACCGAAGGCGACCAGATCGGCGAGGAAGGCCATGACGAAGAACGCCGAGGTGTACTCGAGGAAGGGCAGCAGCCCGGGGGAGAGGATCGCGAGCGCGGCGGCCGGCGGGTACTGCCAGGTCACGTCGTCCAGCGGGAAGGTGCCGGTGCGCAGGACCTCGTACCACCCCTGGTAGATCACCGAGACGTCGCTGGTGACATCGGGGCCGGGGAAGATCCACACCTTGAAGACGAAGAGCAGCAGCATCAGCCTGGTCAGGCCCCAGGCCCCCACCAGCGGATACGGGAACCTCGCCCCCCTCGCTCCCGTCATGCCCACCTGTCCTCTTCCGTACGGATCCTGTGTGCGGCCATGATTCCCCGCGCGGCTGTGCGAGAGCCATGAAGCGCGGCCGTGCGGAGCTGCTGGGTGCGGGTTCGGTACTTCCGTGCTTTCGGTACTGTCGACGGCGATGCACAAGACCCTGATCGTGACCAACGACTTCCCGCCGAGGCCGGGCGGCATCCAGGCATTCCTGCACAACATGGCGTTGCGCCTGGACCCCGAGCGGCTCGTCGTCTACGCCTCCACCTGGAAGCGGGGCCGGGAGGGAGCCGAGGCGACGGCCGCCTTCGACGCCGAACAGCCCTTCGCCATCGTACGCGACCGAACAACCATGCTGCTGCCCACTCCGAGGGTCTCCCAGCGGGCCGTGGGGCTGCTCAGGGAGCACGGTTGTACGTCGGTGTGGTTCGGCGCGGCGGCGCCGCTCGGGCTGTTGGCGCCCGCGTTGAGGAATGCCGGCGCCGAGCGCCTCGTGGCCACCACGCACGGGCACGAGGCGGGGTGGGCGCAACTGCCCGGCTCGCGCGAACTGCTGCGCAGGATCGGAGAGTCGACGGACACGATCACGTATCTCGGCGAGTACACGCGCTCGCGGATCGCCGCCACGCTCACGCCCGAGGCCGCCGCGCGGATGGCCCAACTGCCGCCGGGCGTCGACGAGAAGACCTTCCACCCCGGCTCGGGCGGCGACGTCGTCCGAGCCCGCCTCGGCCTGACCGACCGCCCGGTCGTCGTCTGCGTCTCCCGGCTGGTGCCGCGCAAGGGCCAGGACACGCTCATCCTCGCGATGCCGCGGATCCTGGCGAGCGAGCCCGAGGCGGTGCTGCTGATCGTGGGCGGCGGACCGTACGAGAAGGATCTGCGCAGGCTCGCGCACGAGACCGGGGTCGTCGACTCCGTCCGCTTCACCGGGGCCGTTCCCTGGTCCGAGCTGCCCGCCCACTACGGCGCCGGTGACGTCTTCGCCATGCCGTGCCGCACCCGCCGCGGCGGTCTCGACGTCGAGGGTCTCGGCATCGTCTACCTGGAAGCCTCCGCGACCGGGCTTCCCGTGGTCGCCGGCGACTCCGGTGGTGCGCCCGATGCCGTCCTCGACGGCGAGACCGGCTGGGTCGTCCGGGGCGGCTCCCCCGAGGACGCGGCCGACCGCATCACCGCCCTGCTCGGCGATCCGGAGCTGCGGTGCCGGATGGGGGAGCGGGGCCGGGAGTGGGTCGAGGAGAAGTGGCGCTGGGACCTGCTGGCGGAGAGGCTGAAGGAGTTGCTGTAGGGCTGCGCCCTGCTGCTTCTTGGAGCTCGGCCGAGCAGGTTGTCGGGTGACTGCGGGTGAGCTGTGGCTGATCGCGCAGTTCCCCGCGCCCCTAAAGGGGCTGGGGCTGCACCCACCGTCTTTTCAGGGGCGCGGGGAACTGCGCGACAAGCCCCCACCGGGCCGCGGCCATCACGATCACCGGGCCCGCGCCACAAGAAGGATCCAGTGAGGCTCAGCCTCGATAGATGGCCTCGATCTCGTCCGCGTAGTCCTTCGCCACCACATTGCGCTTGAGCTTCAGGGACGGCGTGAGGTGGCCGGAGTCCTCGGTGAACTGGGAGGCGAGGATGCGGAACTTCCGTACCGACTCCGCCTTCGACACCGCGGCGTTGCCGTCGTCGACGGCGCTCTGGATCGCCGCGAGCAGATCCGGATCCTGTCCGAGCGACGCCGCGGTGGAACCCGCCGGCTTGCCGTGCTCCTCGGCCCAGCGGCCAAGGAACTCGTCGTCGATGGTGACCAGCGCGCCCACGAACGGACGCCCGTCGCCGACGACCATGCACTCCGCGACCAGCGCGTGCGCGCGGATGCGGTCCTCGATCACGGCCGGGGCGACGTTCTTGCCGCCCGCGGTGACGATGATCTCCTTCTTGCGGCCGGTGATCCGCAGATAGCCGTCCTCATCGAGCGTGCCGATGTCACCGGTGTGGAACCAGCCGTCGGCGAGCGCCTCGGCGGTCGCGGCCTCGTTGTTCCAGTACCCCTTGAACAGGTGCTCGCCGTGCAGCAGCACCTCGCCGTCGTCCGCGATGCGGATCACGGAACCCGGCAGCGGCTGGCCGACCGTGCCGATCTTCTGCCGGTCCCACGGGTTGAAGGCGGTGGCCGCACAGGACTCGGTGAGGCCGTAGCCCTCCAGGACCGTGAAGCCGATACCGCGGAAGAAGTGGCCCAGGCGCTCGCCCAGCGGGGCGCCGCCCGAGATCGCGTACTCGCCCTTGCCGCCGAGCACCGCGCGCAGCTTGCTGTAGACGAGCGCGTCGAACGTCCTGTGTTTGATGCGCAGGCCGATCGACGGGCCCGACGGGGTGTCCAGCGCGCGGCTGTACGCGATCGCCGTGTCCGCCGCCTTGTCGAAGATCTTGCCCTTGCCGTCCGCCTGCGCCTTGGCCCGCGCCGAGTTGTAGACCTTCTCGAAGACGCGCGGCACACCGAGGATCAACGTCGGCCGGAACGAGGCCAGTTCGTCGGTGAGGTTCTTGATGTCCGGGACCATGCCCAGCTTGATCGGCGCCATCATCGGCGCGACCTGCACGAGTCGCCCGAAGACGTGCGCGAGCGGCAGGAAGAGCAGCACCGAACACTCACCCGTACGGAACAGGGGGCGCAGCCGCTCCACGATGTTGCCGCACTCGGCGAAGAAGCTGCGGTGGGTCAGCACGCAGCCCTTGGGGCGCCCGGTGGTACCGCTCGTGTAGACGATGGTCGCCGGGTCGTCGGCCTTGGCGAGCGAGCTGCGCTCCTCCACGGCGGCGTCCGTGACGTCCTTGCCGGCCCGGCCCAGCTCCTCGACCCCGCCGCCCTCGATCTGCCAGACGTGCTTGAGGTGGGGCAGCCCGTCACGCACCGACTCCACGGCAGCCGCGTGGGCGTCCAGTTCCACGACGACGGCGGTCGCGCCCGAGTCGCCGAGGATCCACTGCACCTGCTCCGCCGAACTGGTCTCGTACACCGGCACGGTGACCGCGCCCGCGCTCCAGATCGCGAAGTCGAGGAGCGTCCACTCGTAGCGCGTACGCGACATGAGGCCGACCCGGTCGCCGGGTGCCACGCCCGAGGCGATCAGGCCCTTGGCGGCGGCCTGTACCTCGGCGAGGAAGGTCGTGGCCGAGACATCCGTCCAAGTGCCGCCGACCTTACGGGCAATGACCGCCACGTCCGGATGCTGCGCGGCGTTTCTGCGGACGATGTCGGTCAGATTGCCGTCCGCGGGGACCTCGTACAAAGCCGGAAGGCTGAACTCGCGCAAGACTGCTGCTCCTCATAGGGCGCCGACGCCACGACTTCGTGTGATGCGACGGAGCGGTCCAAGGCTCGGGCGTGTGCTCTGGGACCCAAGGTGGTTGAAACCCTGAGCACGACTGGACTGCCCGGACGTTACCCGCCGGTACTGCCTCTACGACAGGGGGGTCGGGTGAGATGTTCCCCGCGTCACACGCGTTGGTGTTCCTCTTGAGTGTTTCTCCGCGCAGAGTAGTCCACCACGTTACTGACTGGGAGGTAACCGCAGGTCCGCCCGCGTCTACACACGTTTGCTCCACAGGCTTACCCTTGATCGCCATGGCAGGCACACAAGGCGGCGACGCCGACGACACCGGCGGCCCGGGCGGCGAGGCCCGAAAGACACGCGTCCACGTCGTGAGCGACGTACACGGCAACGTCCGTGACCTGGTCAGGGCCGGTGACGGCGCGGACGCCCTGATCTGTCTCGGCGACCTCGTGCTCTTCATCGACTACGCCGACCACTCCCGCGGCATCTTCCCCGACCTCTTCGGCACGGAGAACACGGACCGCATTGTCGAGCTGCGCACCGCCCGCCACTACGAGGAGGCCCGGGCCTTCGGCGCGCGGCTGTGGGCGGGCGTCGACCGCGGACCCGCCATCGAGAAGGCCGTACGGAAGCAGTACGCCGAACTGTTCGCGGCGTTCCCCACTCCGACGTACGCCACCTACGGCAACGTCGACGTGCCGCCCCTGTGGTCGGAGTACGCCGGGCCCGGCACCACCGTGCTCGACGGCGAGCGGGTCGAGATCGGCGGCCGCGTCTTCGGCTTCGTCGGCGGAGGCCTGCGTACGCCCATGCGGACGCCGTACGAGATCAGCGACGAGGAGTACGCGGCGAAGATCGAGGCCGTCGGCGAGGTCGACGTGCTGTGCACGCACATCCCGCCGGAGGTGCCCGAGCTCGTCTACGACACCGTGGCGCGGCGCTTCGAGCGGGGGAGCCGGGCACTGCTCGACGCGATCCGGCGCACCAGGCCGCGTTACTCGCTCTTCGGCCACGTCCACCAACCGCTCGCCCGGCGGATGCGCGTCGGCGCCACGGAGTGCGTCAACGTGGGCCACTTCGCCGGAACGGGGAAGCCGTGGGTGCTGGAGTGGTGAGGGCCGCCGGCGGTCCCAGGGCCGGGGGCGGCCGGTGGTCCGCCGCGCGGTAGCCTTCACGCTGCATACACAGGCAGGAAGCGTTCGTACCCCGAAGAACACCCTTATGTCCGGACCGCATCTGGAGGAGCCACGGCGATGGCGGAACACACCAGCTCGAGCATCACGATCGAGGCGGCACCGGCCGATGTCATGGCGGTGATCGCCGACTTCGCCCGCTATCCGGACTGGACCGGCGAGGTGAAGGAGGCGGAGGTGCTCGCCACGGACGACAAGGGCCGCGCGGAGCAGGTACGCCTCGTCATGGACGCCGGCGCGATCAAGGACGACCAGACCCTCGGCTACACCTGGACCGGCGACCACGAGGTCTCCTGGACCCTCGTCAAGTCCCAGATGCTCCGCTCCCTCGACGGCTCGTACATTCTCAAGCCCGCGGGCACCGGCGCCACCCAGGTCACCTACCAGCTCACCGTCGACGTCAAGATCCCCATGCTCGGCATGATCAAGCGCAAGGCGGAAAAGGTCATCATCGACCGCGCGCTGGCCGGCTTGAAGAAGCGCGTGGAGTCGGGCGAGAAGTAGGCGGTGCGGGTGAGTGGGGGCTGGTCGCGCAGTTCCCCGCGCCCCTGAAAAGCGGGGCTGCGCCCCTGCCTTTCAGCCCGTCCGGCGTTTGAGGACGAGGCCGTTCAGGCCGATCTCCCCCCCCCCCCCCGGGAAACCCCCCCCCCCCCAAACCCCCCCCCCCCCCCCCCCCCCCCCCCCCGGGGGGGCGGGGCCCCGGCGGCCGCCCCCGGGG
>NZ_JBITFQ010000016.1:0-189182 GCF_044456225.1 Streptomyces sp. NPDC050988
TTTTTTTTTTTTTTTTTTTTTTTTTTTTTTTTTTTTTTTTTTTTTTTTTTTTTTTTTTTTTTTTTTTTTTTTTTTTTTTTTTTTTTTTTTTTTTTCTCATCATGCCGGGCATGGCCGACGACATGTCGTGGTCCATGGCGCCGGACATCTCCTCGGGCACGTCCTCGCCCCACGAGGTGAGCCAGCCGGACATGGTTTCGATCTCCGGGTCTTGTGCACCCTTGACCTTCGTGGCCAGGTCCTTGACCTCCTGCGAGGAGGCACGGTCGGCGGCCAGTTCGGCCATGTCGACGGCCTGGCGGTGGTGCTGGATCATCTCCTTGGAGAAGTCGACGTCCGCGTCGTTGTGGTCGCCGGCCTTGGCCGAGGCGGTCGCGGTGGGGCTGGAGCCGGACTCCATGGACCCCATGTCGTGTCCTCCGCTGCCGCCGTCACTGCCGCAGGCGGCGAGGACGAGCGCGGCCGCTCCCGCAGTGACGGAGAGGGCGGTGCGGCGGGCGATTGCGCGTTGCGCGGTCATGGTGGAACTCCTGGGATGGGAGGGGTGAAGGGCATGCCGGAGCGCGGCGCCGCGCCGAATGGCGTGCGACGCCTCGCTGGCCGCTCTAGATCCGCAGGAGTTGGAGTTCGGAGAGTGAGGGCGGCGCCCGGCCGCCATCGGGACCGCTGCCGGTCGAGGCAGTACCGGCTCGCGGTGCGTCGGCGCAGGCCGCCACGTCGGGCAGCAGCACCGGCACCATCGCGGGTGAACCGGCGACCGACGCGGACGCACACGTCGGATCCGCGTGCTGGGCGTGGCCCGTGCAGCCGCCCTCGCCGTGATCGCACACGTCCGGCATCGACGCCACCACGCTCATGGGCGCGGCCACCGGCATCGGGTCGTGACCGGAACCCATGGGAAGCGGCCCCAGGCCGTGCATACCGACCAGGCCGAGGAGCAGCGCGCTCACGAGCAACCCGGCGAACCGCGACGTCGATCGCGGTCGAGCGAGCCGTCCGAGGCGGTTCACCGCCTCGTCGCGGACACTGGCCATGGGTTCCCTTGCGTCTCGGGTGCCCACCGGAGTGGGTACGAAGGGATGATACCTACCAGGGGTATCTCGCCAAGTCGCGGGGCCCGAAGCCCGGGCCGACTCCCTGAACGCGGCCCCGTCCTGGCCGCCCGCACCGCACTTGTCGGCATCGCGGCAGGCTACGGCATGCTCCCCCTCAACACCCGCGCCTCTGCCGCCCGGTCGGGCCGGGCGGCAGGGCGTTCACTGTGATCCGGACGTCATTTGATGTGGCGGGTGACGCGTGTGGTGGCGTGGAGCAGGTACTCCAGAGGGCCGCGGCGGAACCGTCGTGTCCATGCGGTCGCCAGCAGCATGGCGGTCGCGATGAAGGCGAGCAGCGCGACCAGGGCCGGGACGGTCTCCTCCTCCATGCCGACCACGTGGATGGCGAGGATGTGCAGGACGTAGGCGGTCAGCGAGATCATGCCGACCGCGGCGACGGGCGTGGCCAGGCGCGTGACTCGGGGCATCCGGGCCGTGACGGCGACGCACGCGGCCACCACGAGGAGCGCGGCGCCCGTGTTGCCGAGGATGGAGAAGGTCGTCTGGCTGTGCGGCGCGGCCACCAGCAGCCAGGCGGCCGGGGTGCCGTCCGTGAGGTAGCCGACGGTGTCGGACCACCAGGCCGAGGCCGCCGAGTCCCCGTCCGTGGCCGCGGCGACGGTGGCCTGCGCGTGCGGGACGAGGCGCAGGGCGACCCAGGAGCCGCCGTATCCGAGGACGGCCAACCCGCCGCCTGCCAGGGCGAGTCGGGCACGGACCTTGGCCAGGCCGAGGTCGAGCCGGGCCACCACCATGCCGACGATCATGAACGGCATCCAGGTGAGCACCGGGTACTCGCCGGTGAACAGCAGCTCGACGAGACCGTCCGTGTCGCTGATCCGCGCCAGCGGGTCCCAGCTGATGACGGTGTCGGCCCAGTCCCCGTTGTCGATCGACTGGCGTATCACGTACAGGAGTTGGGGCATGACCAACGCGCACGCCGCGCCGATGGCCGCGAGCGTGCGGACCCGCAGCCGGTACAGCGGGAGCACGGCGAGGAAGGTCAGTCCGTAGAACGCGAGGATCACGTCGACGTCGGTGTCCAGTGCGGTCAGGGCGAAGCCCAGCACGACCAGGACCACGGAGCGGATGAGGATCCTTCCGACGGCCTGCCGTCCGGCCCGGCCGGTGCGGGGGTGCGGGCGGCCGGTGATGAGGACGAGCGAGAAACCGGCGAGCAGGGCGAAGAGCGCGGAGGAGCGCCCGCGCGCCAGCTCCAGGACGAAGCCCAGCGGCCCGCCCACCGACGGATCCGGGCCGACATGGGCCGCGTACATGCCGAAGACCGCGAGTCCGCGGGCCAGGTCGATGCCTATCAGCCGTCCCGTCGACGGCGCGGAAGCGGTGGTGGGAGTGGCGTTGGGATTGGCGGTGCTGGTGGGAGTGCTGCCTCGTTCCGAGGCAGGCGCCGGGGTGATAGCCGTTGAGACCGATGGCGCGTCGTCTGTCATGTGCTTCAGCATCGGGCGCGTGCGGGCTCCGACCCATCCGGCAGGTGGCCGGAGTTGCCCCGCCGACCGGCCGGAGCCGCCCCCGTCTCCCGGCGAGCGCCGACGCGAAGGAACCGGAGGATGCTCCTGGGCGTCGTAGGAGTCCATTGGCGGCCCCGGGGCGAGGGGAGCGCAGGTGATCCGGGTACTGGTGGTCGACGACGAGGCTCTGATCCGTACGGGTTTCCGGCACATCCTCGACTCCGCGGACGGGATCGAGGTCGTGGCGGCGGTCCCCGGCGGCCAGGCCGTCCACTCGGCACGGGAGTTGCGTCCCGACGTCGTGCTGCTCGACATCCGGATGCCGGACGTGGACGGGCTCACCGTCCTGGCCGATCTGCGCCGGTTGCCGCAGCCGCCCACGGTGGCCATGCTCACGACCTTCGACATGGACGAGTACGTGGCGACGGCACTGCGTTCGGGGGCGGCCGGGTTCCTGCTCAAGGACACCGATCCCGTACAACTTCCGCTGCTGGTACGCAGTTTGGCCGACGGCGGTGTCGTCCTGTCGTCCCGGGTCACCCGGACCGTGGTCGACGGGTATCTGGACAACGGTCCCCACGAGGAGGCCGCCCGTTGCGTGGCCCGGCTGACCGAACGCGAGCGTGCGGTCCTCGTCCTCATCGCCGAGGGACTGTCCAACACCGGTATCGGGGCGCGGATGCATCTGAGCATCGGCACGGTCAAGGACCATGTGAGCGCCGTCCTCGCCAAGTTGGAGGTGGGCAGCCGCGTCCAGGCGGCCCTGCTCGCCGAACGCGCGGGCCTGCTCAGGCCACCGCGGGACCCGGAGGACGGATGAAGCCCCTCGCGGGACTCGCCGGACTCACGGGACCCGCAGGACCGGAAGCGCGCCTGAGACACCGCCGTCTGCCCGCCCCGCTCATGGACGCCATGCTCGTCGCGGTGTCCCTGCTGGACGTCTGGATCCACTACGACAGCGAGGAGCGGCTGCGCATGGCCTGTGCGCTGCTCGCCGCGTTCTCTCTCGTACTCCGTCGCCGTCTGCCGCTGGCGACGTTCCTGTTCGCCCTGCCCGCGGCCCTGGTCGGCGACGCGGTGCTCGCCACTCTGATCGCGCTCTACACCCTCGCCTCCCTCAGCCGTCGTCGCGTGCTCCTGGCCCTGTGCGCGCTGGCGTTCGCGGCATGCGACATCACGTGGTGGTCGTGGCCTTCGCCGGAGTTCGCCGATCTGTCGGACTCCTCCGACCTGCTCACGGTCACCTACAGCCTGGCCACGGCGGTCGCGCCCGTCTTCCTCGGCCAGCTCGTCCAGACCGGACGCGAACTGTCCCTGCGGCTGTCCGAGATATCCGAGGCGCGGGAGCACGAGCGTCGGCTGCTGGCCCAGGGCGTGCTCGCGAAGGAACGCGCGCAGCTCGCACGGGAGATGCACGACGTGGTCTCCCATCAGGTCAGCCTGATCGCCGTACGGGCCGGAGTGCTCCAGGTGGGCACGCGGGACCCGGAGGCGAGAGAGGCGGCGGCCACGATCCGGCGGCTCAGCGTGCAGACACTGGACGAACTGCGGCACATGGTCGGCGTGCTGCGCGCCTCCGGAAGCCGTCCCACGGAGCTGACTCCGCAGCCGTCCCTGGCGGACCTCCAGCGGCTGGTCGACACCAGCGGCATCGAGGCCGCGCTGCGCACGGACCTGCCCGACGACCTGCCGGCGACCGTCCAGCGCGCCGTCTACCGCACGGTCCAGGAGGCGCTGACCAACGTACGCAAGCACGCTCCCGGGGCCACCGCCACGATCCATGTCCATCACGCGGACGACACCGTCCACGCCACCGTCACCAACGCCTCCCCCACCCGTCCCGCGCTCCCCCTGCCCGGCGCCCATCACGGCCTCGTCGGCCTCCGCCAGCGGGCCGAACTCCTGGGCGGCACCGTCACGTCCGGCCCCACGGCCGACGGCGGATACGAACTCCGGCTGCGCCTCCCGGTCCAGGACACGCCATGACGTCAGGGCCGTCGTCAGGCAGCTGTCGCCAGGCGGCCGTCCTCAGGTGGCCATCATCAGCAGCATCGTCGCCATCGATCCGCCCATTCCGACGTGACCGGCCAGGCGAGCGTTCGGCACGGTGAGCAGCGAGGGATGCCGTCGGGCGTGACGGTGGCGGGCCCGCGCGCCGGCGGCCACGGCCGGCCGCCACCCGTCCCTGCCGCGCAGGCGGGCGCGCACGGCCAGAGCCATGAAGATCACGAAGTACGCGGCCAGCGCCCAGAAGGCCACACGCCAGGCGAGTGCGCCTCCCGAGGAGCCGGCCGCCTCGGCCACACCGCCGTGACCGTGGGCGCCCGCACTCTCCATACCGGCCATGCCCAACATCCCTCCGTGCCCGGAGGAACCGGCCAGCGCGAGAGCGGGTGAGGACGTCGTCCCGGACATGGCCAGCGTCATGAGCACCATCGCGGCACTGCCGATCACGACGTGGCCGCCATGACGCAGGTACTTCAGACCGCCCCGGGCGGCATGCCGTACGGACAGTGCCACGCCTCCGAGACAGAAGGCGCCGAACACCGCGGCCCACCAGGTGCTGTACGTGCCGTAGTGGGCCGCCGTCGGTGGCGCGGCCATCACGGCCATGCCCCCGCCCATCACGGCCTCGGCCGCCGCCTCGAACCGGGCCCAGCCTCTGACGAGAGCCATACGAAGCAGGTTGCCGCCGGCCATGCCGACGCCCAACACCACCAACGCCCAGCCCAGAAGCGGTCCCGTCATGACGCCACCCTTCGGGGGAGCCGGGCCCGTTCTCCGGCTCACCGATCGCTGACCCTATGTACCCGCTCAGTACGTGGCGTTCGACGATCCGACTCAGAACGGAGGGTCCCCTTCAGTGCCCGTGCCCGCCCGAGGTCTCTCCGGTGGCCTCTTCTGAGGCCTCGCTGTGATCGCCGTTTCCGCCCGATGCCTCACCCGCGTGAACGGTGAACGCAGCGGTCCTGACCACGCCTTGGTGCTTGAAGTCGAGGAAGAGGCGGTACGCGCCCGGGCTCGGCGCGGTGGCCGTGAACGAGATGCCGGGGCCGGACTTGGTCTTCCCGTCACCGGGTTCGCCGTTGGGGTGGACGTGGAGGTACGCGAGGTCGCCGGAGCGCAGGGCGACCAGGTGGCCGTAGGCACCGAGATAGGGCTGGAGGTCGGTGACGGGCTTGCCGTCGCGGGAGACGTTCAGCTCCACCTCGCCCGCCACGCCCGGTCGCAGTCCGCCCGCCAGCTTGACCTCGTAACCGTCGACCTTCGCAGTCGTGCTCGCCGCAGGCAGCCCCTTCGCCTCGTACGGGCCCGAGGCCGCGAGGTCGGCGCCGAGGGTGAGGTTCTCGGCCCCCTTCTTCGCCGGGGTGAAGTCGGCGAAGACCCGGTAACCGCCCGCCCGGGGCAGCTCGACGGGGATGCTCCAGGTGCCGTCGGCGGCGCGGGTGGGGTGCAGGTGGCGGTAGGTGACCAGGTCTCGCGAGGCCACGATGAGGTGGAGTTCCTTCTCGTGTTCGCGCTTGTACGAGGTCACCGCGCGACCCTTCTCGTCCTGGATGGTGAAGCGCAGGTCGGCGCGCTGCCCGGCTTCGATCCGGGGCGTCTTCAGGTCGAGGGTGTAGCCGTTCTCGGAGATCTGCAGTCCGCCGGCCGGGAGCGACTGGCCCTCCTGGGTTGATTCGTGTTCGGCGGGGCCGCCGCCTCCTTCCGGCTCCGGTGACGGTTCCGCGTGGGTGTCGTGGCTCGCGGGCTCGCGGTCCGCGACGACGGGGTCGATGCCCTGGCCCACGCCGTAGGCGGTGCCGAAGGTCGCGGCGAGTGCGGCGGCGAACGCTGTGATCTTCACTCCGGTATGCATGGCCATCTCCTGAGGGACGGGGGCCGATGACTGGGAGGCGAGGCCCCTCCATGCACTTCAACATACCCCTAGGGGGTATAAAGTCAAGGCGATCGAACGGCTTGCGTCAGATACCCTACAGGGGTATACAGGATCTCGACACGGATACCCCCACCCCGTATCCAAGACCCACCGGCTGTACTCACCAGGAGGAACCCATGTCCTCGTCCTGCTGCTCCACCGACGGCTCCTGCTCGACCGCCACCACCGACCGCGCGACCGCCGGCGAGAGCGTCACCGTCACCACGACCTACGCCGTCTCCGGCATGACGTGCGGCCACTGCAAGGCCACGCTCACCGAGGTCATCGGCGAGCTGGACGGCGTGAGCAGTGTCGACGTCGACCTCGACACCGGTCGGGTCACCGTCATCGGCACCGCCGAGCCGGACGACACGCTGATCGCCGAGGTCGTCGACGACGCCGGCTACGAGCTGACCGGCAGGGCCTGACCCGGGCACTCCCCCCGCACCGGTCGGGGCCCGCGCATCGCCGGATCCCGGCCACCCACCCCGTACGAGGAGCAGCCATGACCACCACGACGACCGGCGCCGAGGTAGAGCTCGCCATCGGCGGCATGACCTGCGCCTCGTGCGCGGCGCGTATCGAAAAGAAGCTCAACCGCATGGACGGGGTCACCGCGACCGTCAACTACGCCACCGAGAAGGCCAAGGTCGCCTACGACGGTGACGTCTCCGTCCAGGACCTGATAGCCACCGTCGAGAAGACCGGGTACACCGCGCACGAGCCGGAGCCCGTACGCAGCGAGTCCGAGGGCGACAACGAATCGGCGGGCGCGGACGACGAACTGCGGCCGCTGCGCGAGCGGTTGATCACCGCGGTGGTGCTCGCCGTTCCCGTCATCGCGATGGCGATGGTCCCGGCCCTGCAGTTCGAGTACTGGCAGTGGCTGTCCCTGACGCTGGCGGCGCCGGTCGTGACGTACGCCGGCTGGCCGTTCCACAAGGCCGCGTTCACCAACGCGCGGCACGGCGCGGCCACCATGGACACGCTGATCTCGGTGGGCACCTCGGCCGCGTTCCTGTGGTCGCTGTGGGCCCTGTTCCTCGGCACCGCGGGCACGCCCGGCATGACGCACCCCTTCGAGCTGACGATCGCCCGGGGCGACGGCGCCGGGAACATCTACCTGGAGGCCGCCGCGGGCGTGACCGCATTCATCCTGGCCGGCCGGTATTTCGAGGCCCGCTCCAAACGGAAGGCGGGCGCGGCGCTCAAGGCACTGCTGGAGCTGGGCGCGAAGGACGTCACCCTGCTGCGTCCCGACGGCCGCGAACAGACGGTCCCCACCGCCGAGTTGAAGGTCGGCGACCGCTTCCTCGTACGCCCGGGCGAGAAGATCGCCACGGACGGGACGGTGGTCGAGGGATCCTCGGCGGTGGACGCCTCGATACTCACGGGTGAGTCCGTGCCGGTGGAGGTCTCCACGGGCGACCCGGTCACCGGCGCCACGATCAACGCGGGAGGTCGGCTGGTTGTCGAGGCCACACGGGTCGGCGCCGACACCCAACTCGCCCGAATGGCCAGGCTGGTGGAGGACGCACAGAACGGGAAGGCCGCCGCGCAGCGCCTCGCGGACCGCATCTCCGCCGTGTTCGTGCCGGTCGTCATCGCGCTCGCGCTGGGCACCCTCGGTTTCTGGCTGGGCAACGGGTCCGGGCTGACGGCCGCCTTCACCGCCGCGGTCGCCGTACTGATCATCGCCTGCCCGTGCGCCCTCGGTCTGGCCACCCCGACCGCGCTCATGGTCGGCACGGGCCGTGGCGCCCAGCTCGGCATCCTCATCAAGGGCCCCGAGGTCCTGGAGTCCACTCGCCGCGTCGACACCATCGTGCTCGACAAGACCGGCACCGTCACGACCGGTCGTATGACCCTGCTGGCCGTGCACACCTCTGACACCGACAGCACCGACGAGGCCGAAGTCCTGCGCCTGGCAGGCGCGTTGGAGCACTCCTCCGAGCACCCGATCGCTCGCGCCGTCGCCGACGGGGCGCTTGGGAAGCTGGGTTCGCTGCCCACACCCGAGGACTTCGCGAGCGTGCCCGGTCTCGGTGTGCAGGGCATCGTCGACGGTCACGCCGTTCTCGTGGGCCGTGAGCGGCTGCTCGCCGACTGGGCCATGGAACTGCCCGAGGACCTGGCGCGGGCCAAGGCCGAGGCGGAGGCGGCGGGACGCACCGCCATCGCGGTCGCCTGGGACGGCGAGGCACGGGCAGTCCTCGAAATCGCCGACGCCGTGAAGGACACCAGCGCGGAGGCGATCACACGGCTGCGCGCGCTCGGCCTGACGCCGATCCTGCTGACCGGCGACAACCGGGCCGTGGCCGAGTCGGTCGCCCGCGAGGTCGGTATCGCGCCCGAGGACGTCATCGCGGAGGTGCTGCCGCAGGACAAGGTCGACGTCGTCAAGCGGCTTCAGGACGAGGGCCGTTCGGTCGCGATGGTCGGCGACGGCGTCAACGACGCGGCCGCCCTCGCCCAGGCCGACCTGGGCCTGGCCATGGGCACCGGCACGGACGCCGCGATCGAGGCCGGCGACCTGACGCTCGTACGAGGAGACCTGCGCGCCGCGGCCGACGCCATCCGCCTCGCCCGCCGCACCCTCGGCACCATCCGGTCCAACCTCTTCTGGGCCTTCGCCTACAACGTGGCCGCCCTGCCGCTCGCCGCGGCCGGTCTGCTCAATCCGATGATCGCCGGAGCGGCCATGGCCTTCTCCTCGGTGTTCGTCGTGGGCAACTCCCTGCGGCTGCGCTCGTTCCGCGCGGCGAACTGACCGGAGGCAGGTGTCGTGCGTTCCTTACACCCCTGGCTGCTGACATGCTGCCTGCCGTGGTGACCGTCCGAGAGCGATCGTCGGGAAGGGGCCCTTGTGGCGACATCGGACTGGCAACCGGTACTCGTACTCCTCGTACTCCTCGTACTGATCGTCGCGGCCGTCGTACTCCTGCATGCCCTGTCCGTCGCACTGCGGGCGGTCCGCGAGCCCGTGCACACCGGCCCGTTCAGCGGCGGTCTCGAACCTCAGGAACACCCGCTCTCGCGGTTCCACGTGCGCTGGTACCCCGTCACGATGGTCTTCCTCGCCTTCGACATGGAGATGCTCTTCATGTATCCGTGGACGAAGGTCGTCTCGGCCGTCGGCACGAGTGCGGTCGTCGAGATGTTCCTCTTCCTGGGCATCCTGCTCGCGGGCGTCGCGTACGCCTGGCGCGAGGGGGCATTCCGGTGGAGCTGAGGCGCAGGCTCGTGCGGGTGGCCGTGTCGCGGCCGGGCGTTCTCCTCGCGGTGTACCCCGGCGCCACGCGGCAACGGCTCGCGGTGGAAGCGGAGTTGGCGCGTCGCGGCTGGCCGTGTGCGAGCGGGCCGGCGGAGGCCGATCTGCTGGTCATCGTCGGCGTTCGTGAGGGCGAGGGCAAGGGTGAGGGCGGGGAGAGCGACTGGGTCGCGGGGCTGTGGCAGGGCATTCCGGCGCCCAAGGCCCGGGTGTGGGTCACTGATCCCGAGCAGGCCGCCGACGCTCTGGACAGCGGGCTGGCGGACCTTGTGCACGGAGAGCCAGAACACGAGGACGACCACGCACACGAGGCACACGACGCCCACCACGAGCACCACGAGCACCACGAGCACCACGAGCACCAGCGGAAGGGTGACGATCCCGCTCCACATTCGGACCACGACGGTCACGACACGCACGGTGGGCATCACGGTCACACAGGTCACGACATGGGCCTCGTCGAGGGACTGCCCATGGCGGACCGGGCCGACGACCGGGACGGTCTCCGGCTCGACGTGCTGCACGTGCCGCTCGGACCCGTGCTCGCCGACTGGCCCGCGGGGCTCATCCTGCGCCTGGCCCTCCAGGGCGACATCGTTCAGGAGGTCACCGTCGAACCGGTGGCCACTCCCCCGTCCCCGCACCCGCCCTTCTGGAACGAACCGTGGCTGCGCACGGCCGGCGGCGAGCACGTTTCGCGCGGCGACGCGGCGCGACGACTGTGCGCGGCCCACCTGGACAGCCTGGGCAGGTTCTTCGCCGTGGCCGGCTGGGACGACATGGCCGCGCGCACCCGCCACGCACGGGATCGCGCCCTCGCCGGAGCCGCTGCCGCCGAACTCACCTCCCTCGTAAGCCCGTTGATCCGTCGAGCCCAGCGCTCGCGGACGCTGCGGTGGCTGACGACAGGGCTCGGAACGCTGCCCGCCGAGCAGGCACGTCAGCGTGGGGTGACAGGACCGGCCCTGGTCGCGGACGGGGACGCGTACAGCCGCATGCTCGTGTGGCTCGACGCGGTGGGTCGGAGTGCGGCGGACTGCGATGTCACCGAGGCGCTGGACCCCGCCGAGGTCGTTGGACCTCGCGGGAGACTCGACACACCCGTACCTCCCTCGAAGGCCATGCTGGACAGCCTCCCCCAGCTGCTCGAAGGAACGGAGTTCGCCTATGCCCGGATCATCGTCGCGAGCCTGGATCCGGATCTCGACGAGCTGACCCACGTGCCGGCGCCCTGGACGGTCCACAGCCATGGGTGAGCGCACTCCGCTGTGGGCGGTGTTCGTCCTGCCCGCGCTGCTGCTCGGGGCAGCCCTGGTGACGGCCGGGTTCGACGCCGTGCTCGCGGCCGGGGCCCGGCGCGGGCGGCCCGGATCGCTGCGGGAAACGGTGGTCCGCGCGGCGGAGCCCGGTCGCCAGGTCCTCCGGTATCTCGTCCAGCAGCCTCGGCGGACCCGGGCCTCGGATCTGCCCCTGGCCCGGATCGGCGCCGGTCTCCTCCCTGTCGCCGCCGTCCTGGCCGCGGTCGTACTGCCCCTCGGCTTCCGGTCGGTGAGCGATCTGCCGGACGGGATCGTCTGGTTCAACGCGATGGAGGCGCTGGCGTGGGCGGCGGTCTGGCTGGCGGGCTGGGGTCCGAACTCGACGCTCTCACTCATCGGCGGCTACCGCTTCCTCGCACAGGGGCTGGCGTACGAGCTGCCGCACATGCTGGCCATCACCACGGCCGCACTCGGCGCCGAGTCGCTCCGGGTCGGTCAAGTCGTGGACGCCCAGGCCGGGTTGTGGTTCGTGGTGTGGATGCCGGTGGCCTTCGGGATCTATCTGCTGAGCGCGATGGCGATGGCGTTCTGGGGGCCGTTCGACCAGCCCGCCGGACGGGATGTGGCGGGCGGCGCGAGCGCCGAGTTGTCGGGCGCGGACCGGGTGCTCTTCCTCGGCGGCCGGTGGCTGCTGCTGGTCGTGGCCGCGGCGTTCAGTGTGCCGCTCTTCCTGGGCGGCGGGCACGGGCCGCTGCTGCCCGGCTGGGCCTGGACCGTACTCAAGACGGCCGCCGTCCTGGCCTTCCTGGTGGGGATCCGGCGCGCGATTCCGACTGTGCGCATGGAGCGCTATCTGGAGCTGGCCTGGGTCGTGTTGACGCCGCTGGCGATCGTGCAGGCGCTTGTCGTGGCCGTGGTGGTGCTGAACCGGTGAGTTCCCTGACGGAAGCGAGGTGACGTACGGCGATGGATGTCGCGGTCTTCTGGGTGCTGGCCGTCCTTGCGGTGGCCGGCGCGGTGATGGTGTTCCGCTTCGACTCCATGGCGCGGGCGACGTTCTCCCTGCTGGCCTCGCTGCTGTGCGTGGGCGGCCTGGTCGTCCTGCTGGGACTGGACTATCTGGGCATCGTCATCGTGCTGATGATGACGATCGAGATGGCCATCATGGCGGTCTTCATGGTGATGTACATGATGAACCCGGCCGGGCTCATGCCGATGACGATGATCCACAACAAGAAGGGCGCGGCGGTCGTCTGCGGCCTGGTGTTCGCGCTGCTGGCCGTCGGGATCCTGCTCGCGCCCTGGCCTGCCCGCCGGGGGAAGGCGCCCGCCGATCCGACCATGGAACTCGGCATGTCGCTCATGGGCCCGCAGATGCTCACGATGATGACCCTGGGCATGGCCCTGTTCGCGACGATCGTCGCGACCGTGGTGCTGGCCACCCGCCGGGGACGGTACGACCGGTTCGGCGACGACCTGCGGGCGCGGCGCGCGGACGATCCCGTACGGGGCGGTGTCGGCCGGTGAGTCTGGAGCTGTTTCTGCTGCTGGCCGCCGCGCTGTTCTGCGTCGGTCTGTTCGGTGCCCTCACCCAGCAGTCCATCGTGATGCTGATGATGGGACTTGAGCTGATGCTCGGCGGGGTCATCCTGGCCGCCGCGGCCGCGTGGCACTACATCGCTCCAGCGGCGGCCGAGGGGCAGGTCCTGATCGTGGTGGCGGTCACGGCGATGGCCCTGGAGATGGCGATCGGGTTCGCCGTCGTCACCGCCCTGTTCCGGTCGCGGGAGATCGACATGACCGACATGGCGGCGGAGTTGAAGGAGTGAGCGCTCTACTGTGGGCGCTGGTCGCCCTGCCCCTCGGCGTCGGTGTGCTGCTCCTGGTGGTGGGGCGGCAGGCCGATCGTGCGGCACCGGGCGTGGCGCTCGCGGTCGCGGCCGCCGCGCTGGGGCTCGCCGTCGCCGCGGCGTTCCGGCACCCGAGCGCGCAGGCCCCGTTCCTCGACGGTCTGCCGATGCGACTCACGGTGGACGGTCTGTCGGGGCTCATGGCGGTCACGGTCACCGCGGTCACCCTCGTCGTACTCCTTTTCAGCGCGGCGGAGTTCGGCGCGCCGGAGTCCCGCAGGTCGGAGTCCGATAAGTCGGAGTCCGGCGGGGGCGAGGCTCGGGCGCGGTTCTTCGGGCTGATGCTGCTGTTCGCCGGGAGCATGCTCGTCACGGTCACCGCCGCCACTCTCCCAGTCCTGCTGATGGGCTGGGAGGTCATGGGTGCCACCTCATGGGCGCTGATCGGCTACTGGTGGCGGGACCCGGAGCGTACGAGCGCGGCCGACACCGCGTTCCTCACCACCCGCACCGCTGACCTCGGCCTCTATCTGGCGGCGGGCGCGGCACTCGCGAGCGGCGGCGGTCAGAACTCGTACGCGTCACTCTCGCTCGACGGCCTCGCGCGGGCCGAGGAACCGTGGCTGTCGTTCATCACCGCGGGCATCGTGGTCGCGGCCCTCGGCAAGTCGGCCCAACTCCCTTTCAGTTTCTGGCTGTCGAAGGCGATGCGGGGCCCGAGTCCGGTCTCCGCCCTGCTGCACTCGGCGACCATGGTCGTCGCGGGCGCGTACCTGCTGCTGCGGATCGGACCGCTGCTGGACGCCTCCGGCTGGGGCGACGACGTTGTCGCCTGGACGGGTGCGGCCACAGCCGTCCTCCTCGGGCTCGTCGCGATCGCGCAGATCGACCTCAAACAGCTGCTGGCCGCGTCGAGTTGTGCGCAGATCGGCTTCATGGTCCTCGCGGCCGGAGCGGGGGCGACGACCGGCGGCACGCTCCAGCTCATCGCGCACGCGGCGGCGAAGAGCCTGCTGTTTCTCGCGGCGGGCGCCTGGCTGACCGCGCTGGGAACCCAGCAACTGCCCGCGCTGCTCGGCGCGGCGCGCCATCACCGTACGGTCGGCATGGCCTTCACCGCGGCTGCGCTCTCCCTGGCCGGGCTTGCGCCGCTCTCCCTCTGGGCCGCCAAGGACGTACTGCTCGCCGGAGCCCTGGAACGCAGTCCCTGGCTGTACGCGGCCGGGCTCGCCGGGGCCCTCCTGTCCGCGGTCTACAGCGCCAAGGCGTTGTGGTTCGTATGGCGTCCGGCGGTGGCGCACCCCGACGCCCGGCGCATCCCGGTCGGAGCCGTGTGGCCTCTCGTCCTGTTGGCCTTCGCGTGTGTGGCGCTGGTGGCGCTCGCTTTCCCGCCGATGCTCGACAGCGTGGAACGTGTCCTCGCCGCGTCGAGTCAACCCTCCCCGCACATCTGGGAGTTCGCTCTCTCCGCCGGTCTAGCTGTCCTTGCCGCCGCGGCAGCCTGGGGCTGGGGCGCGCGCCCGCTGCCCTTGGCGGCGCGGGCGAAGTCGGGGTTCGCCGACTGGCTGGGCCTCGAACGCGCGGCCCACGTCCTGCTGGTCGCGCCCACGATGCGACTGGCGCGCGCCGCCGCGGCGTTCGACGACCGGGTGCTGGACCGTGCCGTCGACGGTTCGGCCTCGGCCGCCGTCCGGCTCGCCCGCTGGACGAACGACGTCGTGGAACGTGCGGTCGACGGCACGGTCGGCGCGGTCGCCGCCGGAACCCGTGTCCTCGGCCGCTGGGCCCGCCGCCCGCAGACCGGACAGCTGCACCAGTACCTCGCCCAGGCCGTCGCCGCCTTCACCGTCCTCGCCGTCGTCCTCGTCCTTGTGAGGTGAGCGTCTTGCTGACCGCCCTCGTCTTCGCGCCCACGGCCGTCGCGCTGCTGTTGTTCGCGCTGCCCCGCCGTACGGCACCGGCCGTGTTCCGTGCCGTCTGGGTGACGGCGTCGGCCCTCGAACTGGCCCTGGTCCTCGTGGTGTGGGCGGGGTACGAGCCGGGCGGGGGCATGCAGTTCGAGGAACGCGCCCGCTGGATTCCGGGCGCGGGGGTCGGCTACCACGTCGGCGTCGACGGCCTGTCGCTGCCGCTGCTCGCCCTGACCTGTCTGCTGTTCCTCGCCTGCGCGCTCTACTCGCTGCGCGAGAACCGCCGGATCCGCAAGTTCGCGGCGCTGTTCCTCTTCCTTCAGACCACCTGCCTCGGGCTCTTCGTCGCCCTCGACCTGATCCTCTTCTTCGTCTTCTTCGACCTGTCGATCGTGGCGATGTACTTCGTCATCGCCGGATGGGGCCACCGCGAGGCCGCCCGCGCCGCGCTGAAGTTCTTCCTCTACACGTTCATCGGGTCGCTCGCCCTGCTGCTCGGCTTCATCGGCCTGTATCTCGCCGCGTCGCCGCACACCTTCGACATCGTCGAGCTGACCGAGCAGAACCCGCTCGCCGGCCGGTCCGTCTACGGGGCCCTGGTGCTGCTGGCCGTCGTGGTCGGTCTGGCGGTCAAGACCCCGACCGTGCCCTTCCACACCTGGCTGCCGCCGGCCCATGTCGAGGCGCCCGCGGCCGGTTCGGCGATCCTGGCCGGGGTGCTGCTGAAGATGGGCACGTACGGATTCGTACGCATCGCCATGCCGATCCTCCCCGAGGCCTGGCGGCGGTACGCCCTCGTGCTGGTCGTCATCGGCGTGGTCTCCGTCCTCCACGGGGCGCTGGTCGCGCTCGCGCAGACCGACTTCAAGCGGATGGTCGCGTACACCTCCGTGAACCACATGGGATACATCGTGCTGGCCCTCGGCGCGGCAGCCGCGACGGCGGACAGCTCCGAGCAGGCGCGGTCCCTCGCCGTCACCGGAGCCGTGACCCAGATGGTGAGCCACGGGCTGCTGACCGGTGCGCTGTTCCTCCTCGCGGGGGTGCTCCACGAACGCGGACGCACCTACGACATGGGCGCGTACTCCGGACTCGCCGCCGTGGCGCCCGTGTTCGCCGCGATGACGGGTGTCGCGGCCTTCGCCTCGCTCGGGCTGCCGGGCTTCTCCGGTTTCATCGCCGAGTTCCAGATCTTCACCGGCAGTCTCGGGCCTCAGCCGCTGGCCACAGCGTTGTCGGTGCTCGGCATCGTCCTCACGGCCGGGCTGTTCCTGCGGGCGTTGCGCCAGGTGTTCACGGGGCCGTTGCGGCTGCCCGACGCGCCGGGAACACCGCGTGCCTTCGCCGACCTGCGGGTGCACGAGGGCCTCGCCGTGGTTCCGCTGCTCGTTCTGGCCGTCGTCCTCGGTGTGGCGCCGCGCTTCCTGCTGGATGTCATCGAGCCGGCCTCCCGCTCGGTCCTGGAGTTGCTCGCCCGATGACCGAGATGAACGAGAACCCACTCGATCTGCTGCCCGAGGTGCTGCTGGCCGCCTCGGCCGTGCTCGGGCTGCTGCTCGGGTCCTGGCTGCCGCGCGCCCGGCAGTGGGCCGTTGGACTGCTGGCGGCCGTCGCGTGCGTGGCGGGGATCGTCGCGGCGTCGGTGGCCGCCACCGAGCCCGCCACGACGGCCTTCGGTGAGGCGTTCGCCGTCGATACCGTGACCGGCGCGTCCCGGATCGTCGTCCTCGGCGGCACGCTCCTCGGCCTCGGCGTCTCCTTCCGCCCTCTGCGAGGCGATCCCCGGGAGAGCGAGTTCTACGTACTGGTGCAACTGGCCGCCCTGGGCGCGCTGATGATGGCAGGCACCCAGGACCTGCTGTTGTTCGCCGCCGCGTATCTCCTGGCGAGCATCCCCGCGTACACGCTCGCCGGGTTCCGCAAGGACGGTCCGGGCACCGAGGCCGCCCTCAAGTTCTACGTGGTCGGCGCCCTGCTCGGCGTACTCCTGCTGGCCGGTGTCACGGTCCTGTACGCGGCCGGGCGCGCGACCCTGTACCCGATGCTGAGTGACGCGCTGCGTGACGCCCCGGAGCCGCTGGTCGCCGTCGGTGCGATCGGGCTGCTGGCCGGTGTGCTGTTCAAGGCGGGCGGCGTGCCGGCTCACTTCTGGGTGCCGGACGCCGTGCAGGGCAGCAGTGCGCCGGTGGCCGCGCTGCTCACCACGCTGCCCAAGATCGGGGCGCTCGCCGCGCTCTTCCGTATCGGTGACGCGGTCTTCGCGGGCGGCCCGCTGCCGTGGGCGGCGCTGGTCGCCGTACTCGCCGCCGCGTCGATGACGCTGGGCAACCTCGGCGCGTTCTTCCAGCGGGACGTGAAGCGGCTGCTCGCCTACTCGACGATCAGTCAGGTCGGATACCTGCTCCTGCCGGTGACCGTGGTGGACCGCTCGGATCTCGCACAGCAGGCGTTCCTGTACTACCTCGCGGCCTACACGGTCACCAACCTCGGGGCGTTCGCCGTCGTCTGCGCCCTCCCCCGGGCCCACACGGTGGACGACTACCGGGGGCTCGCGAAGGACCGCCCGCTCCTCGCGGCGAGCCTGGTCGTCTGTCTGCTGGGCCTGGTCGGCACCCCGCCCACCGCGGTCTTCCTCGGGAAGCTCCAGGCGTTCAGCGCCGTGTTCGACGGTGGCTACGCATGGCTGGCCGTCCTCGCCGCCGTCAACACCGTGGCGTCCCTCTTCTACTACCTGCGCTGGATCGTGCCCGCGGTCTCCCGCGACGCTTCGCCGGGCCCCGCCGAGGGGAACCGCACGGCACGCGTCGTCGCGTACGCGGTCACGGTCGTCTCCGTCGGACTCGGCCTGGCGGGAGGGCCGGTCCTCGACGCGCTGGCCGGGCCGATGAGTCCCTGACCCGGCGGAACGGCTGCGGCTGCGGCTGCGTCTGTGTCTGCGGTGGTCGGGCGGCCACGGCATCGGGCCTTCGGAGAGACGCCATACCGACGGCCGTGCCGCTCCGCGTCAGGTGGCGGGGCGGGCGGCCGTCGGCATGGCTGCTTCGGCAGTGATCCGGTGCCCACGTCAGGGCTTGACCGGCTTCACCTTCCTGTCGACGCCGTTCACCCGCACGGTGACGCTCCCCCGGTTCCGCGCCCGGTCGGCCACGATTCTGTACGACGTGACCTTCCCGTTCCGCCACTCGCAGTCGATCTCGTAGCCGCCGCGGGCGCGGAGCCCGGTGAAGGACCCCTTGGCCTTCCAGCCGTCCGGCAGGGCGGGCAGCAGGTGGATGACGCCGTCGTGGCTCTGCAGGAGCATCTCCGCCACGGCGCCCGTGATGCCGAAGTTGCCGTCCATCTGGAAGGGCGGGTGGTTGCCGAACATGTTGGGCAGCGTGTTGTAGGTCAGCAGTCCGCGCAGCATGATCTGGGCGCGGTGCCCGTCACCGAGACGCGCGAAGAGGGCCGCCCGCCAGGGCCAGGTCCACGAGCGGCGGCTGTCGCCCGACACCGTCCCGGCGGTGAACGGTTCGCCATCCTTCTCTCCGCACCGGGCCTTGAGCGAGACGAGGGCGGCGGCCGCGAACTCCGGCGTCTTCGGGGTGATCTGGCGGCCCGGATAGACCGCGAAGAGGTGCGAGGTGTGGCGGTGGATGTCGGTGGGGTCGTCCAAGTCCTCCTGCCACTCCTGGAGTTGACCCCACTTGCCGATCTTGTTCGGCGCGAGGCGCGCCTGCATGTCCGTGACCTTGGCCCGGTAGGCGGGGTCCGCCTTGAGTGCCGCCTCACAGTCCAGGTAGTTCTGGAACAGGTCCCAGATGATCTGCTGGTCGTACATGACGCCGTCCTCGCGCGGCCCATGCTCGGGGGACCAGCCGTTCGGTGCGACGAGAAGTCCGTCCTCGCGCTCCTTGAGATGGTCCTCCCAGAACTCGCAGATCTCCTTGATCATCGGGTAGGCGACGGTACGGAGGTAGCCCAGGTCCTGGGTGAACGCCCAGTGCTCGTACAGGTGTTGGGCGTACCAGGCACTCGCGACGGTGTTCCACTCCCACGAGTTGCCGCCGAAGATGCTCTGGCTGGTGCGGGCGGTCCAGCCGCGTGTGTCCTTGCCGAAGGCGTTGCGGGTCGCCACACGGCTCGGCACCGCCACCTGCTCGATGAACCTGACGAGCGCCTCATGGCTCTCCGGCAGGTTCGTCGTCTCGGCTCCCCAGTAGTTCATCTGGATGTTGATGTTGGTGTGGTAGTCCGAGGCCCAGGCCGGCTGGTTGCTGTCGTTCCAGAGGCCCTGGAGGTTGGCGGGCAGGCCGTTCGGGCGGGAGGAGCTGATCAGCAGATAGCGACCGTAGTCGAACATGGCCTGCTCGAGTGACGGGTCCTCGCCGCCCGCCGCGTAACGCGCGAGCCGGGCATCGGTCGGCAGAGCGACGACGGTGTCGTCGGAGGTGCCCCAGGCGACCGAGACCCGGTTCATGAGGGCGCGTGTCTCGGCAGTGTGCTCGTCGCGCAGCTTCTTGTAGGACCGGGCGGTCGCCCTGGCCAGCGTCCTGGCGACGATGGGCGCCGGATCGGGTCCGCGCCACCCGGCGGCGGCGTCGAGCTTGTAGTCGGTGCGGGCGTCGAGGAACAGGGTCAGGGTCGTACAGCCGCTGAACCGGAGCACCGACCCGTCCGCGCTGAGGTCGCCGTCGGTGTGGACGGCGCGGACGGTGCACGTGTGCTTGAGTCCGTTGCCCATGACACCGCTGAAGGCGATCCGCCCGGCGCCGGCATCGACGGTCGTCGGGGCCTCGTCCTGTCCGGACGTCAGCGAGATCGCCCCGGAGAGTTCCCGGGCGCCGTCCGATGTGTACCTGAAGACCATGACGTCGGCGGACCGGCCGGCGAAGGCCTCGCGCAGGACGCGCTGTCCGGGCGCGCCGAAGCGGGTGACGTGGACACCGTTCACGAAGTCGAGGCTGCGCTGGTAGTCGACGACCGACCGCTGCGTACGCGTGTCGAAGCCCGTGCCCTCCAGCGCGATCTCCGCGATCTGGAAGCCGCGGGAGGACGCGCCGGGGGTCAGGGTGAGCCGATACGCGCGGTACGCCGTGGTGTTGGTGATCCGGAACGTCCGGGTCTTGCCTCGGTCGGCGAAGGGCGCTCCGGGGTTCTGCGTGTCGAGGGTCGTCCAGGCACGCCCGTCCTGCGATGCCTCCAGCACCCATCGCCGGGGGTCGTCCCGAGGACGGTCCGGGGCCGCCGTCAGCGCGTACGAGGTGATGGCGACGGCGCGGGGCAGTTCGGCCTGCCATACGACCTTCGGCTCGGCGTCGTCGACCCGCCAGACCGTGGCCGGATCGCCGTCCACCGATCTGGAGATGTCCGTGGCACGGGACTTGGCCCCGGAACCGGAAACGGAACCGGCGCCCTTGGAGTGCCCGCTCGGTGACGACAGATAGATCGAACCGCCCCCGTCGAGGTCGACGCCGGACAGGCCGATCTCGCTCAACTGGAAGTGGCTGACGCCTGACTTGGGGACGAAGTCGAACCGGTAGAAGCGGTAGGCCGCGGTGTCGGAGCCTGCGTCGGCACAGGTGAACTCCTTCGTCTGGAAACGGCTCTCGAAGGGCGCGTCCAGCGTGCGGCTGTCCAGCGTGGTCCAGGCGGTCCCGTCGGCCGAACCGGAGAACTTCCACTCCTGCGGGTCGCGCTCCGGCACGTCGTTGGCACTCGTCAGACGGTAGGACGCGACTTCGACGGGCTCGGGGAGCTCGACCTGCCACTGCACCTTCGAACCGGGCCCGTCGATGCACCACTTGGTGCTCGATTCACCGTCGTACGTCCTGTCGACGCCCTCCGACGAGGAGCTGTTGTACGGTCCGCCCGGGGCCGTGATCTTCGGTCTCGCACGGGGAGCGAAGGTGACCACGACGTCGCCGAAGTTCCGGTAGGAGCCGAAGCCGGTCATGCCGGTGTCGAAGTCACTGTCCGGCTTGCCGGCGAGAGCGTTGTCGTAGTTGTTGACCCCGCCCCACAGGCTCTGTTCGTTGAACTGGATGCGCTCCTCGTAGGGATCGGCGAAGAGCATGGCGCCGAGTCGGCCGTTGCCGATCGGCAGGGCCTGCGACTGCCAGTCCAGTGCGGGTACGGAGTACTTCAGCGCCTTGCGCGACAGGGTCGGCCACTGAACGGCCGCCGGCGCGCCGGTCCCGGCGGCGACGGCCTGTCCCGCAGGGGTTGCGCCGGTCAGCTGAGTGATCAGGGGTGCGACGGCGAAGGCTCCGCCGAACTTGAGGATGCTTCGTCGCTGCGGTTGGGATTCATTGATCACGGTGAGTCTCCCGGCCCATTCATCGGCTCTATCGCAGAGGAGGTCGCAGCCACACCGACATCTGTCGAGGGCGCGAACATCGTCGCCGGGGAATAGATCGGATGTCTAGAGGCGTGCAGCAGTTGGCGCGGCGGGTCATGAAGAAGCGGCCTCGGGCTGGTCTTCCGCCCGCCCAAGGCCGCTTGACATACCTGGCACTCCACCTGCCCCGGTCGGGGAGCGCCCCGAGAGGTGGGCGCTGACGCGGAGTACGTCCGACGACTCGTCAGTACACGGTCAGGCCGTAGGCGCTCAGCACTTCCTGGATCGGCTGGTAGTAGGTGGTCCCTCCCGAGGTGCAGTTTCCGGAGCCGCCGGAAAGGATGCCGATGACCTTGTCGCCTGCGTAGAGCGGACCGCCGCTGTCACCGGGCTCGGCGCAGATGTTGGTCTGGATCAGCCCGTAGACGATGTCTCCGCCCCCGTAGTTGACGGTCGCGTTGAGCGCGGTGACCCTGCCGCAACGGACACCGGTGGTCGATCCCCGACGGCAGACGCTCTGGCCGACGTAGGCGGTCGCGGTTCCGGTGACGTCGACGGTTCCGATGGTGCCGGGGTGCGGCACGGCCGGGTTGGAGTACCGGACGACGCCGAAGTCGTTGCCGGGGAAGCTCGTGCTGGTGGTGGGGCCGACCATCGTGGTCAGGCCGGAACTGGTGTACCAGGTGGGCAGGCCGTCGGTGCAGTGGCCCGCGGTGACGAAGTAGTAGGTGGAGCCGCTCTGCACATTGACCCCGGCCGAACAGCGCCAGCTGGACGCGTAGACGGCGTCGCCACCCGACAGGAGGGTGCGCAGCCGGCCGTCGAGCCGCTCCACGGTGGTGGCACCGGCGAAACGGCCGGTGGCCCGACGGACCGCGGCCAGGTCCGCCTCCCCGACCGTGGAGTCGGCGAGCACCCGCAGCTTCCCGGTCCGCTCGTCCACGGCCCAGCTGGTCCCGGCGACCCCCAGGGATTCGACGGCAGAGGCCGCACCTGACAGCGCGGCGGCGGACGGTGCGGCGGCGGCCGTGGGCGCCGCGGTCGCGTTGGTGCCGGACACCGCAAGGGCGGCCACGACGAGCAGGCTCAGCACCGAGGCTGCGAGCCTGGAACGTCTGATGGTGGTATCGCGTGCTCTCATCACCCGAATCTCCCCGAAGACGGTCGGTCAGGTTCAAGCGCGCCCGACCGGTCGCCGGGCGTGCCGTGCTTCCGTGCCGTGATGCCGAGCCCGTACTTCCGTGCCATGACGCTGGTGCGTGCGCGCTTGCGAAGGGCGCGGCTGTGCCCCCGATATCCCGTCGGGAACACGTGATGGCTCGCGACTGCGGCGGGACGCGGCCACGGCGTGACCGACGAGGCCCGGTGGCAGCCGGCCAACGCCTCATTGTCCCCGTCGGTGTCCGGCGGGGGTAGGCCGTCTCCGGCCGTAAAGCCCGCAACTGCCCAACCTGGTGGGCGGTTTCGCCCCAGGAGCCCCACCCTCCGACGCCTGTCCCGGGTCTGTGGTGCCGGCCGGCACCACAGACCCGGGAGCATGGATCAGAAGGTCAGCTTCCAGCTGTCGATGTAGCCCGTGTCGACCGAGTAGCGGTCCTGGACGCGGAGCTTCCAGGTGCCGTCCGCCGGTTCGGCGGAGGCGTCGACGGTGTACGTCGTGTGTACGTCGTCGTCGGAGTCGTCGCCGACGTCCTTCAGCCTGTACGTGCTGCCGCCGGGGCCGACCAGGTCGATGACCAGGTCACCGCGGTAGGTGTGGACGATGTCCACCGAGACCTGGAGGGCGCTCGGGGCGTTGCCGGTGCGGCCGGTCACGATGAGCGGGGACTCGACCGGATCGCCCGCGTCGGGGATCCGCACATTGCCCGGGTTGACGAAGAAGTCGCCGCCCGAGGCGATGACGTTCCAGGCGAAGCCCGCCTCGGCTCCGGATCCGTCCGCGGCGCTCGCCGTCACGGTCGGGGTGAACTCCCCTGTTTCTGCCGGGATTCCGGAGATCAGACCGGTCTCGTGGTCGATGGCCAGACCGTCGGGCAGACCGGTGGCCTCGTAGGTGAGGCCGCCCGGACGGCTGGTGTCCGCCGTGATCTTCAGCGTGGCGGGCTGGCCGGTCGCCGATTCCTGGTCGGCGGGCGCCGTCAGCGCGACGTGGTTGACGAAGCGCGGGCCGACGTTCACGGCCGCCCAGGTGTTGCCGACGGCCTCGTACGCCTCGCTGGACCTGCCGAAGAGGTCGGCGGCGGCCTGGAGGGTCGCGACGCGGGCGCCCGCGTAGTCGGTGGTGGACGTCATGTACGTGGTCAGCGCCCGGTACCAGACGTTCGTGGCGTTGTGCAGGCCGAGGCCGGGGACCGGCTCGCCGTCGTGGGTCGGGCTGTTGTAGTCGACGCCGTTGACGGTCTTCTGCCCGCTGCCCTCGGCGAGGAGGTAGAAGAAGTGGTTCGCCACGCCGGAGGAATAGTGCGGGTCGAGCCCTTCGGTGTCGGTGGACCAGTAGTCCTGTGAGTCGCCGTCCTTGGAGGGCTGGTCCATGTAACGCAGCGGCGTGCCGTCGCCGTTGATGTCGATCCGCTCACCGACCTCGTAGTCGGGCACGTCGTTCGGGTTGTTCGTGAAGAACTCCACGGCGGCGGCCATGATGTCGCTGCTGCCCTCGTTCAGACCGCCGGACTCGCCGTTGTAGTAGTACAGGTCCGCCGTGGCGCTGGTGACGCCGTGGGTCATCTCATGGGCGGCGACGTCGAGCGCGGTCAGCGGGTTCGCGTTGTCCTTGCCGTCCCCGTAGAGCATGCAGAAGCAGTCGTCGTCCCAGTAGGCGTTGACAACGTTGTTCCCGTAGTGGACGCGGGAGGACGCGCCGACACCGTCGTTGGCTATGCCGTTGCGGCCGAACTGGTCGTGGTAGAAGTCCCAGGTCTTCTGGGCGCCGTACGCGGCGTCCGCGGCGGCTGTCTCACGGTTGGCCGGGTCTCCGTCGCCCCAGATGTCGTCGGCGCCGGTGAAGAGCGTGCCGGTGCCACTCGTGGCGCCGCCCAGATCGTACGTCCTGTGGCCGCCGCGCTGTGTGTCGGTCAGTTCGAAGACGTCTCCGTTGCGTGTGCTGCCGAGGTCGACCTCACCGCTGAACTGGCCTTTGCCCACGCCGGGGTGGACGGTCTCGAACTCCCGCAGCTTCTTGCCGCTCTTCGCGTCGGTGACGACATGCACCTTGCGGGGAGAGCCGTCGTCCTCGACGCCGGTGACCACGGACTCCCAGGCGAGGGCGGGTGCGTCGTCGGCCGCCCAGACGACCAGTCGCGGTGTTCCATCCGCCTTCAACTGCCCGGTACCGTCTGCCTTGGCGGCCGCGAGCGCGGACTTCTTCGCCGTCGAGGCGGCGACCGTGGCGTCGGTCGTCGGTACGGACACCGGAGCGTCGGTCGCCCTGGTGACGGTCCGGCCCGAGGTGCGCTGATGGACGACCAAGTCGCCGCCGAGCACGGGGAGTCCGGCGAAGGTGCGCTCGTAGCGGGTGTGGACGGTGCCGTCGGCGTCCTTGATGACGTCCTTCGGCAGCAACTTCTCCTTGGCGCCCAGTTTCAGGGAACTGGCGGTGCCTTTGGCGGAGTTCGCCGCGGACTTCAGAAGGCCGGTGCGCTGGGAGGGGGTGAGAGGGACGGGGGTCGCGCCCGCTCTGGGCTCCGCGGCGATCCGGGCCTGGGCCGGGACCTGCTTCGGCTGGGCGGGCGCTCCGGTCGCCGGCGCTGCCGCGGCGGCGATGAGGGCGGTCACGACGACCAGCGCGCCTCCCGCGACGCGCTGGGGACCACGAGGCAGTCCGGGCCTGCGGGGACGTAAGGATCTCGGCACTCCTGCTCCTTCCGGCCGCTCGATGGCGGCCGTGTGGGAAGACCGGAAGACGGTGTCGGCCATCCGGGGAGAACGTGCGATGAGTGCCGCGCGGCGTGGAGATCTTCACACTGAAAGACCGTCAGTGTCATGGCCTGAACAGACAGTTGTCCGGAATGAGGTCTTGCCCATCACGTCCGAACGGGCATGGAACGAGGGCGACATGCGCCTTTACACGACGTAAACAATTGCCCCACAGGTGCCTCCTCGGCCACATCAGCTGCCGGGTCGCACAGAGCGGGGGTAAACCGGCCAAGCTCCGAGTCACCCCGCACGTACGCCTGCGCCCTCGCTCAGGCGGCACCCCGGTCCGCGAGGACCGTTTCGCGGAACGAGGCCACCACGGGGCGGAGATCGACCCGGTGCCAGGCCGCCCACAGCTGAACAGACCCTCCGTGCCAGGGCAGTTCGCGTACCGCGACGCCGTCGGTCGTGCCGCGCATCATGCTCTTCTGAATGAGTGCGAGGCCGAGACCGGAGGCGACCAGACCCAGCGCGGTGAGCGGATCGGCCGCGTCGAGACGGATGTCCGGCGTGAAGCCCGAGGCCACGCACGACGCGACGAACGTGTCGCGCCAGGCCGGGTCGTGAGAGTCGCCCACCGCGATCCACGGCTGCCCGTCGAGGGCTTCGGGGGTCAACTCCCCCTCCCCCGCGAGGGGATGCTCCGCGGGCAGCGCGAGCAGCAAGGGATCCTGGAGCAACGGGGCCCGGTTCAGGTCCGGGTCGTCCTCGGGAGGCGGCGTGCGCACCAGCGCGATGTCCAGGCTGCGCTGGCGCAGGCCCTCGAACTGCTCGGCCGACTCCTGGTCGTACAGCGCGACGTGGATGCCCGGGCTCTGGTCGCGCAGTGTGCGCAGGGCGGTGGGCAGGATGCCCGTGTGCATGGCGTCGGCCACGTAACCGATGCACAGGCCGCCCTCCTCGCCACGGCCGAGCCGCCTGCCGAGGTTCTCCAGCCGGTCCGCGTGGCGCAGCAGGGCGCGCGCCTCGGTCAGGAAGACGCGGCCGTCGGAGGTCAGCCGGATGCGCTGCTGGCTGCGTTCGAAAAGGGTCAGGCCCAGGTTCTTCTCCAGCTGGGCGATCTGCCGGCTGAGAGGCGACTGGGAGATGTGCAGCTGCTCGGCGGCACGGCCGACGTGTTCGGCCTCGGCGACGGCGACGAAGTAGCGGAGTTGGCGCAGGTCAAGCATGTAGGACCTCGGAGGACTCAAGTATGTCGAAGCAAGTCTTGGACAGTCTCATCCATGGATCCTAACCTCGAACACGCAAGGCCGACGGATCGCACATTTAGTGATGAATCCGCCGCAATCGGTATCACCCTCGCTATCGCAAGGATCCCCCCATGAGCATCAAGCCCCTCCTGCCCGGCGCCCTCGGCTTCGGCACCGCTCCGCTCGGCAACATGTTCCGCGCCATCCCCGACGAGGAGGCCGCGGCCACCGTCGAAGCCGCCTGGGACCAGGGCATCCGCTACTTCGACACCGCGCCCTTCTACGGCGCCGGCCTCTCCGAGATCCGGCTCGGCGAAGTACTGGCGCGGCACCCGCGCGACGAGTTCGTCCTCAGCACGAAGGTCGGCCGCGTCATCTTCGACGAGATCGAGGACCCGGCCGTACGCGACCTCGGCGAGAAGGGCGGCCTCTTCGAACACGGCCGCCCGAACAAGATGGTCAACGACTACACCGCCGACGCCACCCTCCGCTCCATCGAGGACAGCCTCAAGCGCCTGCGGACCGACCGCCTCGACATCGTGTGGGTGCACGACGTCGCCCAGGACTTCTACGGGGACGAGTGGCTGGCCGCCTACGAGAGCGCCCGCACCGGCGCGTTCCGCGTACTGCAGAAGCTGCGCGAGGAGGGCGTCATCAAGGGCTGGGGCCTGGGCGTCAACCGCGTGGAGCCCCTTGAGCTCACCCTCGACCTGGACGAGCCGAAGCCCGACGCCTTCCTGCTCGCCGGCCGCTACACCCTCCTCGACCACGACCGGGCCCTGCAGCGGCTGCTGCCTGCCGCCGCCGCCCAGGACGTCGACATCGTGGTCGGCGGCCCCTACAGCTCGGGCATCCTCGCCGGCGGAACGCACTTCGAGTACCAGCAGGCGCCCGCGCACATCATCGACAAGGTCGAGCGGATCAAGGCGCTCGCCGAACGGCACGGGGTCGGCATCAAGTCCGCCGCGCTGCAGTTCTCCCTCGCCCACCCGGCGACGGCGGCCGTGATCCCCGGCGCCACCAAGCCCAGCCGCATCGCCGAGGACGTCGCCGCTCTCGGCGAGGCGATCCCGGCCGCGTTCTGGACGGACCTGCGCGAGGAGCGGCTGATTGCGCAGGACGCTCCCGTACCTGCCGCGGCCTGACCGATCGGTTCGTACACCCCGCACACCCCGCGGGGTTCGTACACCCCGCACACCCCGCACACCCCAGGAGGATCCCGTGGCCACGACCGCCGCATCCCTCGACATCCCCGCCTCGCCCGACCGCGTCTGGCAGCTCATCGGCGGCTTCGACTCACTGCCCGACTGGCTCCCGTACATCCCGGCCAGCGAACTCAGCGACGGCGGACGTGTCCGCAGTCTCCGCAACGAGGACGGCGGCGTGATCGTCGAGCGCCTCGAAGCCTTCGACGACAAGGCCCGCACCTACAGCTACTCCATCCTCCAGGCGCCCTTCCCCGTCACCGGCTACCTCTCCACCCTCACGGTGCACGAGATCCCCGGACAGGACGGCGCCCGGGTGGAGTGGTCCGGCACCTTCACACCGGACGGCGTCAGCGACGACGAAGCCATCACTCTGTTCCACGGCATCTACGCGGACGGCCTCGCCGCACTGAACGAAACGCTCACCGTCCCCGACCAGTCCGCATAGCCGCGACCGCGCTCTCCCCGCTCTCCCGCGTGACTCCGCACCCGCGAGCGCGTCACAAGGACCGCGAGGCTAGGGCTAGCCAGAGGCGGGATGAGGGCGACCGCGTAGCCACGCGGTCGCCTCTCGCGGTGAACGCAGGTGGATGAGGTTCAGGGGCGCGAAGCGCGGATCGGTCGTGCGGCGGTCGATCTCGGCCCGGCGGGCCGCGTGTTGGGTCCAGGACGACCACGCGGGGTGGTCGCCGCTGAACCAGGAGGACAGGGTCTCCACATTGCCGCCGAAGATCCGCTCGCGCAGCAGGGTCCGCCGCAGGGATCTGCGCAGTACGCGCGGCATGACGACGCCTCTGGGGTAGTCGAGCCAGATCACGGTGTCGGCGTTGGTCCACAGCAGATCGCGCACTTCGGGATGGCCGAAGGAGTCGAAGATCCAGGCGGGGGTGGCGGCGATCTTCGCGACCTGTTGGTGAAGGCCGGGGTCGACCGCCCAGCCGGGGCCGGTGAACACGAGCGAGTCCATCTCGTGGAACGGCAACTGGAGCCGGGCGGCGAGGGCTTGCGCCATGGTGGTTTTTCCGGCTCCGGTGATGCCGGCGACGAGGATGCGTTGCACGCACGGATGCTACGGGCGTCGATCAGTCTTCCGCGAAGCCGTTTTTGCTGAATCTCATGGCGAACCGAGCGCTCGTTTCCCTGTTCTGGGGCGCCATGCGGGCGCCTCGGGCCTTTCTTGACCTTGACGCAACGGCAGGGTTTCTACTGAGAGCCATACGGATCGGAGCGATCACCGCGCTCGCCGGGGCGATCCCCCTGGAAAGGACACCGAGATGGCCGAGAGCAACACCACCACCGAGAAGAACCTGGCCCTGCTGCGCACGGCCTACAGGACGCTGGAGCGCGGCGACCTGGACGCGTGCGTAGAGATGCTGACGGAGAACTTCATCGCCAACGTCCCCGGCGTACCCGACCCGCTGCACGGTCCGGAGATCTGGCGGATGGGGGCTCAGGCCATGTGGGAGGGCTTCCCCGACCTGCGGATCAGCGTCGAGGACATGTTCGGCGCCGACGACAAGGTGGCCGTACGGGTCCACTTCCGCGGAACGCATCGAGGCGACTTCCAAGGAGTCCCGGCGACGGGTCGAGAGGTCAGCTTCCGGAGCGTCGAGCTCTACCGCATCGAGGGCGACAAGATCGCCGAGGAGTGGGTCGCCCCGGACATGATCAGCCTCATGCAGCAGATCTCGCCCGCGCCGGCCGACCACTGACGCCGGCTCTCCAGCGACGTCAGGACGGGATCAATCCGTACGGGGCGCGAGCAGGCCGTCGACGACATCGCGGAGCGGACCGAGGAGCTCGTCCGACGTCGCGTCACGCAAGGGTTGCAGGCCCACGGCGGAGCGTACGACGGCGACGCCGACGCCGAGTGCGACCAGCAGTTCAGCCCTCAGCAGGCGTTCGTCGTGGTTGTGCAGCAGGCATTCGCCGTCGTGCGGCAGGTGTTCGTCGTCGTTGTGCCGCAAGCGTTCGCCGTCGTGCGGCAGGTGTTCGTGGTCCCCGTGCGGCAACGGCGTACCCGAGGCTTCGAGCACTTGTCGGCTGAACTCCTCCAGGGCCTGCCGGCGCAGTTCGTCCACCTGCTCGTCGCCGGTGTTGCGCAGCAGCATCAGCACGGGGTGCTCGCCGAAGTCCGGCCAGGCCCCGGCCGCCAGTTGAAGGCTGAGCGCCTCGGCGAGAGTGTCCCGGTCCTGAGGGAAGTCGCCGTCGCGCCCGAGGAACCGGGGCGCCGACGCCAGCGACGCCTTGAAGAGACCCTCCTTGGAACCGAAGTACCGCTTGATGAGGGCAAGGTTGACCTCGGCGTCCGCGGCCACGTCACGCAGTGTCGTGCGCTCGTACCCCAGCCGGATGAACCGGCTGCGCGCGGCCTGGAGCAGTGCCTGCCGCGTCGCTGCCGCATCCCGTCGCCGACGCTGCCCGGACGACGGTTCTGCCGACGGTTCGGCCGACGGTCCGGCAGAGCGTCCATCAGCCTCGTCGTCCGGCGATGTGCCGGTTGCCCTCGTCGTCATCGGAGACCCTTCTCCCCTCATGTAATCGCTTGTTGACAAGGTCCTGGAGCAGACTTACGTTATCAAGTAATCAACTGATGACTTATTGCGCGGCGCGCCGCGGGAGGAAGCACAGCGATGACCCAGCAGGCGCTTCTCGTCATGGATGTCCAACAGGTCGTCGTCGATCGCTACCACGATCCCGACTACCTGCCACGCCTGCGGAAGGCGGTCGACGCCGCGCGCGCGGCCGGTGTTCCCGTGATCTACGTCGTGGTCGGGTTCCGCCCCGGGTATCCGGAGATCAGCACGCGGAACAAGATGTTCGGCCGACTCGCCGGCGCCTCGGCGGCGGGTGCCGGTGCGGGTGCGGGTGCGGGTGGCGAGGAACTGGCCGTCCGTGTCCATCCGGACGTGGCACCCGGGCCGGGCGAGGTCGTCGTCACCAAGCGACGCGTCAGCGCTTTCTCCGGCAGCGATCTCGATGTGGTTCTGCGGGCCGGTGACATCAGCCACCTGGTCCTGACGGGCATCGCCACGAGCGGCGTCGTCCTGTCCACCCTCCGCCAGGCGGCCGACCTCGACCTCGGCCTCACCGTCCTGGCCGACGGCTGTCTGGACAGCGACGCGGAAGTGCACCGGCTCCTCACGGAGAAGGTGTTTCCTCAGCAGGCGGAGGTCACGACGGTGGCCGACTGGGCGGCTGCGCTCTGACACTGCTTCTGCCTGTGCGCCACGGTGCCGCGCGTCGGCCCTGGCGCGGGCGGCCCGGCCGTTCACTGAGGTCGGTGTCAAAGTGGCCGCGCCGGGCGGAAGTTGTGCTCAATGTCGTACGGGGGCCTGCGCGGGTGTCTCGTCGGCCGCCGCTGCCTGGCCGCCCGGGTGGCGCAGGGCGCAGAGGTAGCCGATGCCCAGCGCGACGGCCATGCCGTAGAACACCCACTGGTTGGCCTCGGCGAAGTCCATGCGGATCGAGGACATAGCGTCGCGCATGGTCGTCGCGACCGGGCCGTCGCCGGTGGGAGTGCGGGCGTCCGCCTGGCCCGTGATCGACTGCGTCACGTCCCGGGCCACGGAGTCCACCTGGTCCGGCGGTACTCCGCGCTTCTGGAGGGTGTCCACGACGTTGTCCGTCATGGTGTGCGTCAGCATGGTGCCGAAGACGGCGAGTCCGATGCTGGCCGCGTAGTTGCGGACGGTCTGGGTGATGCCGGTGACTTCGCCGTAGGAGGCGTCGATCGCCCGGTTGACGGCGTCCGTCGAGGCCGGGGCGAGGATGAAACCGATGCCCGCGCCGGCGAGCGCGACGTACGGCCACTGGTCGTGCATGGACAGGTCGGTCAGTTTGCCGGCCCAGAGCGCGAACCCGACGGCGCCGACCACGCAGCCGATCTTCAACGTGGGGCGGGCGCCCCGCTTGTCGAGGATGCGGCCGCCCCACTGGGAGGCAATGGCGAACCCCACGAAGAAGTACAGCAGGTAGAGGGCGGCCTGGTTGGCCGAGGCGCTGAGGGAGACCTGGGCGTAGACCGAGGCGAAGAAGAACACGGGGACGAACGCCAGCATGGCGAAGAAGAGCACCAGCGAGTCCACCGTGAAGGCGCGGTCGCGGAAGACCGACAGGTTGATCAGGGGGTGGCGGGTGCGAAGTTCGTGGCGGCAGAAGACGTACAGAACCGCGAGGCCGCCCACGATGCAGGCCCAGGTCGCCGCGCTGTCCCAGCCCCAGGCCCCCGCCTGCTGGAACCCGAGCACGCTCGTGCCCATGCCGACGGCGATCAGCACAGCGCCCTTGACGTCCAGCGGTTCGTCGCGTCGCCGGTCGGAGATGTGGGCGAGCGCGGTGAGGATCAACGCCACGACGGCGACGGGGACGTTGACCCAGAAGATCGCCCGCCAGGTCCAGGTGGTCAGCCAGCCGCCGAGCAGCGGTCCCACCGCGGTGAGAGCACCGGTGAGGCCGAAGAACAGGGCCAGGGCGCGCCCGCGCCGCTCGATCGGGAACACCGCCACGACCACCGCGAGCGCGGCGGGGAAGAGCAGCGCCGCTCCGAGGCCCTGGGTCGCGCGGAAGGCGACGAGCCACGTCAGCGCGTAGTCCCCGTCCGGTACGCACCCGCACATCGCGGACGAGATGACGAAGATCAGGGTGCCTGCCACAACGACACGACGTGGTCCCCACAGGTCGGCGAGGCGCCCGCCGACGGCGAAGAACGCGGCCAGGGACAGCAGATAGGCATTGACCACCCACTGCATGCCGGAGGCGGACAGGCCGAGTTCGGAGACGATGTCGGGCGCCGCGATCGACACGATCGTCTGGTCGATGAACGTCATCGCCACCGCGAACATCATCGCCGCGAGCGCCAACGGCTGGGAGGCCGCGCGTCCGGCGCCCGATGTGCCCTCGTTGCGTTGCGCGTGCGTACGGCTCACCGGGCCAGTCTGCGTCCGGACCGGTACCGCCGCACCCGGAGCACTTCCCAACGGGGCACAAGCAAGGACTGACTGCGAAACCGCCGCGCACACAGCGCCCCTCGCCCTCAGGTCCCGGTCAGTCAGTCCACTGTGTTGCGACTGGCCCTGTCCCAGCCCCACGGGCGCCCCTTGGGATGGATCTGCCTCCGCCAACGGGCGGACGCGCAGTATCCGCCGGCGCCGCTACGAAAGGCCCTTGATGACCATGCCGCGTACCCGCTCGTTCGTGCAGGTCGACGTGTTTTCCACGAGCCCCTTTTCCGGTAACCCGGTCGCGGTCGTCCTGGACGGAACGGACCTGACCGACGAGGACATGCAGCGCCTGGCGCGTTGGACGAACCTGTCCGAGACGACGTTCGTCCTGCCCCCGACGACGCCGTCGGCGGACTACCGGCTGCGGATCTTCACACCCGGGGGCGAGTTGCCGTTCGCAGGGCACCCCACTCTCGGCTCCGCGCGCGCCTGGCTGGACGGCGGCGGCACACCGCGGCACGCCGACCACGTCGTGCAGGAATGCGCCGCCGGCCTGGTCACCGTGCGCCGGGGCGAGGACACCCTGTCCTTCGCCGCACCGCCCCGCGTGCGTGAAGGCGCGCTCGACGACGATGACCTGGACCGGTTCGTGGCCGCGTTCGGCATCACGCGGGACAGGGTCGTGGCCCACCAGTGGGTCGACAACGGTCCCGGCTGGGCCGTGATCCACCTGCCCACGGCCGAGGAGGTCCTGGCCCTCGAACCCGACCTCTCCCTCATCCCGGACGCGATGGTCGGCGCGATCGGGGCCTGTCCCGACGGGTCCCCGTACCGCTTCGAGATGCGTACCTTCGCCCCCGGCGTCGGCGTACCCGAGGACCCCGCGTGCGGCAGCATGAACGCCGCCGTCGGCCAGTGGCTCACGTCCACCGGCGCCGCGCCCTCCTCCTACCGGGTCTCCCAGGGCACACGACTGGGACGGGCCGCGAGCATCGAGATTACCGCCGATACGGACGGCACGGTCTGGGTCAGCGGCGCCGCCGTGATCCGTATCCGGGGCACCATCACGCTCTGACCGCCCCCCGCGGCGTGGGGACGGGACCGTCATGTGGTGTCGGCGGTGAGTGTCTTCATCGTGACGTAGCTGGTCACTGTGGCCACGGCGGGCAGGGTGGCCAGCTGGTTCGCGTGGAAGTCCTCGTAGGCGGGCAGGTCGGCCACCTCGACCTGGAGGAGGTAGTCGAAGTTGCCGGTGATGTGGTGACAGGCGACCACCTCGGGCAGCTGGGTGACTCCCCGCTCGAACGCGACCACGTCCGCGCGGGTGTGCCGTACCAGCCGGACACCCGCGAAGACCCGCAGGCTGCGGCCGACCGCGGCGGGATCGATCAGCGCCCGGTAGCCGCGGATGACCCCGGCCTCCTCCAGCTGACGCACGCGCCGCAGACAGGGCGACGGCGACAGCCCGACCCGGGCGGCGAGCTCGTTGTTGCTGATGCGGCCGTGTTGCTCGAGTACGGCCAGAATCGACCGGTCCACGTCATCCATGATGGCAGATTATTGCGCCCAGATCTTACCTACCACAATCACGAGCCCGTACTCGGCGCAATTTGCTGCCAAAATTGCCGAGATGCGGTCGCATCGGACCGTCGGTCGGTCACGCTTCATGGAGCCGGACCTCGTGGATTCACACCTCAGTGCATTCACACCTCATAGGTCACACCGCCGGTCCACGGAAGGGCAGCCATGCCGGGCAAGAGCACCATCACCGTTCACGCCGATCGCGATGTCCAACCCAGCCGTGCCGTGGCCCCGCCCATCTACCAGACGGCGGCGTTCTCGGCCGAGGACGCCGAGACGTTCGCGCAGGGCGCCGTGGAGCCGCGGGGCAAGGACTTCTACACCCGCTTCGGCAACCCGAACCACGCGCAAGTCGCCGCCGTTGTCGCCGAGTTGGAGAACACCGAGGCGGCCATGGTCACCGCGTCCGGGATGGCCGCGCTCACCACGGCCGTCCTGGCCCTGGTGTCCGCCGGTGACCACGTCATCGGTCAGCGGTCCACCTACGGCGGTACGGCGTCGGTGCTGCTGAACCTGCTGCCGCGTCTCGGCGTATCGACCACGCTGGTGGACCAGACCGACCCGGAGGCGTTCGCGAGGGCGCTGACCCCGCAGACCCGCCTGATCCTGGTGGAGACCCCGAGCAACCCTCTGCTGCAGATCACCGATCTGCGCGCCGTCGCGGACCTGGCCCGCGCGCACGACGCACTGACCATGGCGGACAACACCTTCGCCACCCCACTGAACCAGCGGCCGACGGACTTCGGCATCGATCTGGTCTGGCACAGCGCGACCAAGTACCTCAACGGCCATTCGGACGTCTCCGCCGGAGTACTGGCCGGACCGGCGAAGGTCCTCGACCGAATATGGGACGTCGGCCTGCTCACCGGTGCCACGCTCGGCCCGATCGACGCATGGCTGCTGCTGCGCGGCATGCGCACCCTGCCGCTGCGGGTGCCGCGGCACAACGCCAACGGCCTGGCACTGGCGGAGGCGCTGAACGCACATCCGGCAGCGGCGAAGGTGCACTATCCCGGTCTGGCGAACCACCCCCAGCACAAGCTGGCCGTCGACCAGATGAGCGGTTTCGGCGGGGTGCTCGGCATCGAGTTCGCGGGCGGTTTCGACATGGCCGAGGCCTTCCTCGGCCGACTGCGCTACCCCCGCCGCTCGGCCAGCCTCGGCGGTGTGGAGTCGCTGGCCGTGCATCCGGCGTCCATGTGGCGCGGAATGCTCAGCGAGGAACAGCTCGCGGAATCGGTTCCGCCCGGCCTGGTCCGGCTGGCCGCGGGCACGGAGGACACAGCGGACCTGGTCGCCGACGCGCTCGCCGCGGCCGACGCGGTGCTCACCACGGCGTGATCCTCAACCATCCGCAAGCCTCTGTGAAGGAGCTCTGCCATGAAGACCCTGCTCACCGGCGGCACCGTCGTCAGCATGGACCCGGCCGTCGGCGATCTCGAACGCGGTGACGTGCTGATCGAGGACGGCGTGATCGTCGAGGTGGCCGCGAACATCGACGCGCCGGACGCCGAGGTGATCGACGCGACGGACCGGATCGTCATGCCCGGCTTCGTCGACAATCACCGCCACTCCTGGCAGACCGCGTTCCGGGGCGTCGGCGCCGACTGGACGTTCCCCGAGTGGGCGCTGGCCATGCACCGCACGGTCAAACCCCACTACCAGCCCGAGGACGTCTACGCGGGCACCCTGCTCGGCCGTCTGGAGGCCCTGCACTCCGGCGTGACCACGATGCTGGACTGGTACCACGTCGCGCAGAGCCACGCGCACGAGGACGCCGCCGTCGCCGCGCTGCGGGACGCGCCGGGCCGGTCGATCTTCTGCCTCGGCGCCGGCTGGGGCACCGCCGCCCCCGTGGACGCCGACATCCGCCGCGTCCGCTCCGACCTGGCCGGGGAAGGTCTGGTCACCATGGCGCTGGGGCTGCGCGGCCCCGACGACACTGGTATGGACACCGTCGCCCGCGAACTGAAACTGGCGGCCGAACTCGGCCTGCGCACCAGCCTGCACGTAGAAGCGAGCGGGACGGTCGCCGACCTCCACGAACACGGCCTGCTGCGGGACACCACCACGTTCGTACACGCCAACGGGATCAGCGACGAAGAGCTGCGGATGCTCGCCGACGCGGACGCTTCCCTGTCGATCAGCCCGGACGTCGAGTTGAAGATGGGCTTCGGATCGCCCGTCACCGGCCGGGCGTTGGCCGCCGGACTGCGCCCGACGCTGTCCATCGACGACGTCCCGTCGGTCGGCGGCGACATGTTCTCCACGATGCGTACGGCCTTCGCAGTGCAGCGCGGCCTGGACGGCGGCCTGCGCTCCCGGGACCTGCTGGAATTCGCCACCGTCGACGCCGCCCGCTCCTGCGGGCTCGACACCCGCACGGGCAGCATCACGCCCGGCAAGGACGCCGACATCATCCTGCTGCGCACCGACGACCTGACCGTGTTCCCGGTCACCGACCCGGTCGCCACCGTCGTCAGCGCCGGCCATCCCGGCCTGGTGGACACCGTTCTCGTCGCCGGCCGCGTCGTCAAACGCGACGGCGTGCTGCTGGGCGTGGACCTGCCGGCGCTGAGGACCCGTCTGCTCGAATCCCGCAACCGGATCGCGGCGGTCGCCGGGGTACCGCTCGACGGCACATGGCGCCCACGGCCGGAATCGGAGTAGGAGCACGTGGCTGGGCACGTCGGAACCGGGCTCTGCCTGCGATCCCGGGAAGTGGTCACGAGGCACCACTGCGGTGCTCGACTGTGAGGGTTCGCGCCGGCGTGAGACCACGCACACGCCCGACGCAAGGCGGGCCAGGGGACGAGCCCGCGTCCCTGTTCTGAAGCGGGGTGCCCGTTGCGGCTGCGCTCGATCGAGTCCAGGACGCCATCGCCATCGCAGCCTCGCCAGCGCGACCTCGCCACCGCGCCACCGCTGTCCGCGACGCATTCCGCCGACCGCCTCGGCCATCGCCCCCGCCTCGGCCATCGCCCGCGCGGCGGGCGTGGACCGCTCCTGCCTCTACCGCCACCGGGACCTGCTCGCCCCGGTCCACGCCGCCGAATTCGGGCCCGCCGTACACGAACCGGCGGGCGTCACCCCCCGTCAGCCGTGCCTCGTTCCAGGCCGATCTCGCCAGGGCCCGAGCGCGCAACACCCGGCTCACCGCCCGTATCCGGCAACCGGAGAGACACCTGTCAGAGGCCCTGGGAGAACGGGTCTGGCGCGAGTCGGGCCTCGGCGCACACCCGCAGACGTCGACGAACTCCTGCGGACGATCACCCGCCTGGAACTGCGGACCGTCGATCCGAGGGTGTCGCCGGAGGAGCGCGAGGCCGGACTGAAGGCTGCCCGGGATGCCGATCGGAAGTTGACCAGGACCTTGCACCGGTGCGAGTGATCTTGCCGTCAGCCGGGAGCCACTTCCATGATCAGCGCCTGGACGCGGGTCTCGATCGCGTCGCGGATGGGTCGCACTGCCTCGACGCCCTGCCCGGCGGGGTCGTCGAGCTTCCAGTCGAGGTACCGCTTGCCGGGGAAGACGGGACAGGCGTCGCCGCACCCCATCGTGATCACGACGTCGGACGCCTGGACGGCCTCCGTCGTGAGGATTTTCGGGGACTCTGCGGCGATGTCGACACCGACCTCGCTCATCGCTTCGACGACGGCCGGGTTGACGCTGTCCGCGGGGGCCGAGCCGGCTGAACGGACTTCGATGCGGTCGCCCGCGAGGTGGGTGAGGAACGCGGCTGCCATCTGGGAGCGGCCGGCGTTGTGGACGCAGACGAACAGCACCGACGATGCTCGCCCTCGCCGTGGCCAACGCGACGAAGGCGAGCGCGACGAACGTGGAGTTCCTCAAGGGCACCATCGAGGCGATCCCGCTGCCCGCGAACACGATCGACGTGGTCATCTCGAATTGCGTGATCAATCTGTCCACCGACAAGTCGGCCGTGTTCGCCGAGACCTTCCGCGTGCTCAAGTCCGGCGATCGCCTGGGCGTCTCCGACGTCGTCGCCGACGACACCCTCACCGCCGAGCACCGGGCCGAGCGCGGCGACTACGTCGGCTGCATCGCCGGCGCGCTGTCCTTCGCCGAATACCGCGCGGGCCTGGAGGCGGCCGGCTTCACGGACATCGAGATCACCCCGACCCACGCGGTCGCCGACGGCATGCACTCCGCCATCGTCCGCGCCACCAAGCCGCCCACCGCCACCGCCCCGGACGGCGCCAAGGTGTCCGCGGCGGAGAGCTCGTGCTGCGGCGTCACCGACTGCCGCACCCCGGCCGAGCGGGCGACCGACCCGTCCGTCACCGTCGGCGCGGCCAAGAACGCCTCCGGATGCGCCTGTCAGAACTGACAAGACCTCCCTCGGGAGGGCGCTGTCGCTCGATTCTGGTCACCGATGCGGTGCGCAGTCAGTCCTGAGACGTGATCGTGGGCCTGTGGCCGGATTCGTCGATGCCCCCTTCCCCGCCCTCTCGGTCAAGCGGTACTCCTTGCCGGGACGCAGGGCGGCCCCAGGCAGGGAAGGGACACTGCGATGACTCATGCGCGGCGTTACGGCCGAGGAGACATGGAAAGTGCCGCATCCGGCGATTCGGCCGCCTGCGGCCAGGCGGAGATGACCTCGTTCGACGAGGTGTACGACCAGCCGGACCCCAGGGACTTCTTCCGCCTCCTGGGCCGCTGGGACTATCAGACGCCTCACCATGCGCAGGGGGTGTTCCGGCGCGTGGCCGCCGCCCGCACACGAACCCTCCGCGCCGCCGCCCCACTCACCGTGCTGGACATTTGCTGCTCGTACGGCGTCAACGCGGCACTTCTCAACCACAGCCTCACCCTGGACGACCTGTATGCCCACTACACGTCCTCGCAGGCAGCAGCGCTCACCACGGCGGAGCTGATCGAGTGGGACCGTGCCTACTACGCGGCCCACCGACATCCCGACGCGCACCGGGTGATCGGGCTCGACATCGCCGCGAACGCCATCTCCTACGCTCTCGCCGTCGGCCTGCTGGACGAAGGCTTCACCGAGAACCTCGAAGCGGCTCCGCACACCCGCGCTCTCCTGCGGGCCGTGCAGCCAACCCGCCTGGTCACCGTCACGGGCGGAGCGAGCTTCCTGTCCCCGCGCACCTTTCGACCGCTCCTCACCGCGGCTCACGAACCGGTGTGGATCGCGGCGTTCGTGCTGCGTACCGGCTCCTACCACCGCATCGCCGACGGGCTGACACCGTACGGCCTCATCACCGAGAAGGCGGCAGCCCCGACCTATCGGCAACGCCGCTTCACGAGCGTGCGTGAGCAGCGGTACGCCATCACCGCGGTGACTGCCGCCGGCGAGGACCCCCGGGGCAAGGAGACCGGCGGCTACTTCCACACCGCACTGCACCTGTCACGCCCCCCGAAAGACGCCACAGCCCTTCCGCTCACCACTTTCACGTCCGAGAGCGCGTGAGCACACGCGAAACGTGTCTCAACGGTCGCGGCAACCCGATGAAACCAGCGGCCGGGCGACGAAGGGCCCGAGCAGGTGCGGAGCGGTGACGCGGGCGTCGAGTACTCCGGCCGGCGTGCCGGAGCCGCCGGAGGAGGTGACGAGGGGAACGACGGCGACCACGGCTCCGCCGTCGGCGGTGCGGGCGAGTGCGGCGGCGATGACGTGGCGCGCCAGGCAGCCGCTGCCTCGTCCGGGCAGCAGCTGCCTCGTCCGGGCGCGGTCGGGGCTTGCGACGTCCGCGCTGTGTGCTGCTGCCCCATGAGGTCCACGCTCAGGAGGTGAGCTGGAGGGCGTCCAGAGTGGCGGCGACCTCGCGGCGGGCGGTCTCGTCCAGCCCCCGCAGGGGACGCGGCAGGTTCGGTTCTCCCGCCAGGCCGAGGTGGGAGGCGGCGGCCGACATGACGCGCAGGCTGCCGTGGCGACGGAAGAGGACCCACAGCGGTTCGAGTGCTGCTGACAGATCCACCGCTTGGCCCGCGTGGCCGGCCTGGGCAGCGCGGGTGAGGGCGAGGGCGGTCCCCGGGAAGGTGCCGCCGAGGACCGAATACCAGGCGTCGCACCCGGAGTTCAGCCCGCGGGCCGCCGTCCAGTCGCCGCTCACCCCGACGGTGACCGTGTCGGGGATCAGCGCGCGCAGCGCGTCGACGCGGAGCCCGGCCTCGCGCGGATCGTCGGGCACACCGGGTATCTTGATCGAGCCGACGTTCGGCAACTGCGCGATGCGGCCGTGCAGTTCGTCGGTGAAGTGCACGTGCGTCGTACCGGGGTTGTCGTACACGCACAGCGGTACGGAGAGCTCGCGCGTGACGTCCTCGTACAGGCCGAACACCTCGTCCTCGGTGAGCGGTTGATACGTCATCGGGGCGAGCAGCACTCCGGAGGCGCCCGCCTTCTGGGCGTCCTCGGCCAGCTCCAGCACTTGCGAGGTGCGCAGCGCGCCGATACCGACGATGACGGGAACCCCGTCGGCGGCCTCGACAGCGATCTTCGCGGCGTGCGCGCGCTGCTCTCGGGTGAGATAGGCGTAACCGCCGGTGGAGCCGAGCGCGCCGATGGAGTCCACGCCGGCTGCGGCGAGGCGGGCGACGAGAGCCGCGTACGCCACTTCGTCGATGCCCTGCTCGCTGGTGGGTGTGAGGGGGAAGGCGCTCAGGCCGCGGAACATGTTGGCTCCTTCACTGAGTTGGGTGGGAATTCGTGATGGTCAGGTGGCCGTCGAGCGCAAGTCCGCGACGACCGCGGCGAGTTCGACGGCGAAGGCCTCGGCCTGTGGCTCGGTGACGGTGGAGGCGGTGACCCGGATCGCCCCCCGATGGGCGGCCGGATCCGGCGCGAAGAGGTGACCTGCCCGTACCGCCCAGCCCCGCTGCGCCAGAGCGGCGACCGCGGCTCGCCCGTCGACGTCGAGTTCGACCCACACGTTCAACCCGTCGGGCCGGTACGGGACTTCGATGCCGTGGGCGCGCAGTCGCTCGACGAGCAGGCCGCTGCGCTGTGCGTAGACCTCGCGGGCCTGTTCATGGAGTTCGTGGACACGGGGATCGAGGAGGAGTTCACGGGTCGTGTGTTGCAACAGGCGGCTGACCCATGTGGTGCCGGCGCTCAACCGCGCTGCCAGGCGCGCGGTGGTCTCGGCGTCGGCGGCGACGAGGGCCAGACGCAGATCAGGTCCGAGGAACTTGGACACGGACCGCACCAGTGCCCAGCGCGCACTGTTCGGTGGCGTGATCCGGTGGTAGGGCCGGGCGGAGACCGCCGAGAAGTGGTCGTCCTCGATCACGAGGACCTGGGGGTGCTCCGCCAGGATCGCCCGCAGGTCGACTGCCCGTTCCTCGGTGAGACTCGCGCCGGTCGGGTTGTGCGCCCGGGGCGTGCAGACGACCGCGCGGGCACCGGCTTCCAGGGCGGCCCGCAACGCGTCGGGGCGCATGCCGGCGCCGTCGACCTCGACGGGCGCCGAGCGGTAGCCGTTCAGCCGCAGGGTGCCGATGCTCGCCAGGAAGCAGGGGTCCTCGATCGCCACCAGATCCCCGCGGGTGAGGTGAGCGGTCAGAAGTCGTTCGGTGGCATCCACCGCTCCATGCGTCACCAGCGTGCGGAACGAATGATCGATGTCCTCGGCGAAGTCGGCACGCGCCCAGGCGTCCAGCCCGGCGTCGTTGGCGGGCACGCCGTACAGCGGCCGGCTGTACTCACCGCGCCGGGCGGCGGCCAGGATGTCGGGCAACAGCCTCGGGTCGGGATTGCCGCCGGCCAGGTCGACGCGATCGCCACCGACAGCGACGCCTTCGCGTGCGAGCTGCGGTACCGCCGCGATCACCGTGCCTCCGCGGCCCCGTGTCTCGGCCACTCCCGCCTCGACAAGCCGCCGGTAGGCAAGGGCGACCGTGTTCCGGTTGACCCCCAGCTCGGCCGCGAGCGCGCGCACCGGGGGCAGACCCGTGTGCGGGACCAGCTCGCCTGATGCGACCTGGTCCCGCACACTCCCTGCGATCTCAGCCGCAGTAGTGCCCCTGATGCGCACGTGATCATCTCCGCCCGAACACAGGATTCGTCCTATGCCATAGTTTGTCCTATACCAAACACAAGGCAGAGGTGACCGCCGTCGCCAACGTCACGTCGCGGGGTCCCCTTGCCAGGACAAGGCGGTGAGTTCACCGGGCACAGGGCCCGGCCCTCCCCCGGCCCTCCCCGTGCCCTGCTGTCACTCCGTGTCGAAGTCCGTCCCCCGGGAGACCTCCTCCCACTCGGTGAGCTCGGCCCGCACGGAGTCCAGGTGTGTGGTCAGGAAGCCGACCGCGTCTGCGCCGAGGGCAAGGCGGAGCGGGGTCTTCTCTGCGTCCAGAGCCAGCCGGATCGCCGCCGCGGCCTTCGCCGGGTCACCGGGCTGACTGCCGCCGCTGCCCTGCACCATCTGCCGGGTCGCGCCGACCTTCTCGCTGTACGCCGGGTTCTCCTGGGAGAAGTACGCCGCGCCCTTGCCGAACAGGTTGGTACGGAACGAGCCGGGCTCCACGATCAGCACCGTGATGCCGAACGGCGCCACCTCGTCGGCCAAGCCCTCCGACAACTGCTCCAGCGCCGCCTTGGTCGCGCTGTACGCGGAGAACCCGGCGAAGGACAACTGCCCGCCGAAGCTGCTGATGTTCACGACCGATCCGCTGCCCCGCTCCCTCATCTGCGGCAGCAGCGCCCGGGTCAGCCGCGCCGGGCCGAACACGTGCAGCTCGAACAGGTCACGCAACTCCCGGTCGGTGGTCTCCTCGAACGCCCCCACCTGGGTACGGCCGGCATTGTTCACCAGCACGTCCACCCTTCCGTAGCGGGCCAGGACGTCGGCGGCCACCACATCGATCCGCTCGCCGTCGGTGACGTCCAGGCTGATCGCCTCGACGCGGTCCGGATGGGCGGCGACCAGGTCGTCCAGCGCCCCGGTCCGCCGGGCCGTGCCGATCACCGTGTCGCCGGCTGCGACCGCGGCCTGCGCGATGGCCCGCCCGAAACCGCTGCTCGCGCCGGTGACCAGCCAGACCTTGGCGTCCCCACTCATCTTCGTCTCCCTCGTCAACTGCCGTTCGGGACCGCCCCGTCGACCGGTCCCATCCTTCGCCAGGCACCAGGGCGGCGTCCAAGTCCCGTTGTGATAGCCATGAGTTATGAACGTCCACGGACGCGACCTGTACTACTTCATCTCGGTCGCCGAGGAGTTGAGCTTCACCCGCGCCGCCGAGCGACTGTTCGTCTCCCAGCCCGCGCTGAGCAAGCAGATACGGATGCTGGAGAGGCAACTGGGCGTGGTCCTGTTCGAACGGGACCGGCGGACAGTGCGGTTGACCGCGGTGGGCGAAGCGCTGTTGCCGCACGCCCGCGCGGTGCTGGCCGCCTGGCATGTGGCGGAGGCGGCGGTGGAGGAGGCGAAGACCGCCGAGCAGCGCACCCTGGTGATCGGCATGTCCACCAGTCCCGGCCACGGGCTGCTGCCCGCCCTGCGGACCCGCCTCGTCTCCCGGCACCCGGACGCACAGCCCGTCCTGCGCCAGGTCAACTGGGCCGATCCCACGGCCGGGTTGGCGGACGGATCCAGCGATGTCGCCTTCGTCTGGCTGCCGCTGCCCGACGGCGACCGTTACCGGTATGCGGTGGTGGCCCGCGAGCCTCGGCTGGTCGCGCTCCCGGACGGACACCCCTTGGTGGCGCGGGCCGCGTCCGACCCCGAGGGAAAGGTCGACTTCGCCGACCTGCTGGAGGAGCCGTTCCTCGCCCTCCCCCCGGAGGCCGGCCCGCTGCGGGACTACTGGCTGGCCCTGGACGCCCGGGACGGTCGCCGGCCGCGGATCGGCGGGGTGGTGGCCAGTGCGGAGGAGACCTACGAGGCGGTCGCCGGCGGCCAGGGAGTGGCGCTGCTGGCCACCGGCAACGCCCCGCTGGTCGTCCGGGACGAGGTGACCGCCGTGCCGGTCCGGGGTGTTTCCCCGTCCCGACTTGCGGTGGCCGCCTGCCGGGACGACCGACGGACACTGGTTCTCGCCTACCTCGCCGCCGCACGGGAGGTAGGCGCCACCACCTGTTGATCAGGCGCCCGAGGGTCGGGGTGTGAGAGGGTGCGGTTCGATCCGGGACAGGGGGAAGTGTGGGGCTGGTCTACGGCTACGACATCTATCTGCGTCCTCGGAATGTCGCCAGGGCGTTGGCCAATCTGGCAGAGCTGGCGGCACCGGACCGTGCCGTACCACCACTTGAGGTCACCCTGCCCGGCGGTGACCGGCTCGTCCTCCCGTTCACGTCCCACTTCGAGAGCGAGCCGGTCGACTGCTCGTCGAGCAGCACGCTCGAACTCGACACGTCCCTCATGTTCGACGTCGATGACGCACTGCGTGAGTACGCGCGCCCGAACGGTCCTCAACCCGAGGCGGACGGGCGCATCAGGATCGGGTACATCTACGCGACCCTCCCACTGCCCGTTCCGGGGAAAGGCTCTGTGCCCGAAGCCCTATCTTCACCTATCGTCCCACCGGATGCGCTCACCCAACCCAGGTGTGATCTCAGTCATGCAGTCCCGCAGGAAAAGGAATGCCATGGATCGCCACCACGACACACCTGAACCAAGAGATGCCGCGGGTAGGGGCGCCGTCGCAAGCGCCGCGATGCCGCCGCCCGGACTAGTGCTCTGACCTCATTGGTTCGCCGGGTCGGACGTCGTGGCGGTTGGACGTGCGGTGACGTCCGACCCGACTGCTGGGGGCGCGGTGGCTGAGCATGTCCGTGTACGCAGACCGACCGACCAGGAGGGGGCAGAAACTGCAGCAGATCGTGCGTCATGGCAGCACCAGCTCGGTGCGTTTCCGACGCGCTGCTGGCCTCGGCCGTGGCCGACGAGATCGGCAAGGGGAACGCATTCGCATGAGGGCGCACCAACATGGCCGATTGCGCCCTCATGCATCACTTGGGGGAACGACCCACACTGAGCGCAGCCACGGAAGCTCCTGCACTCGGAGCCGCCATCCTGGAGGTGGCCCCGTGCTCAGCGTCCATGGCCGCACGGCGAATCGGGGGCAGTGTTTCCGCTATACGACATAGCCGAACCAGGTGAAGGTGGTCGAGGAGGGGACACCATTGCCCCAGTCCGACATGAAGATGCCGGCGCCGGAATAGACGCCGAGGTAAAGGTGGTTCTGGTTCTGCATGTGTTCGTTGTCCGCGGTCCAGAACTGCCCCGACCGGTCACCCCCGCAGGGGGCCATCGAGACGGTGTACCTGCCGCTCGCGTAGTCCGAGGTGAGGCAATCTCCGCTGGCGTTGTTTACGAGCCGGCGCATCGCGTGCCCGTTCCAGGTGTTCGTCTCTGTACCCCAGTGCCACAGATGGTTCGTCCCCGTGCACGAGCCCGTTACGGGGGCTCCACCAGGAGCTGCTCTCAGGCAGTTGCCTTGGTAGCCGCTGACGTACTCCCAGGTCGTGCCTGCGGATGCGGATGCGGATGCCGGTGTAAGGGCGCCGGTGATGGCGAGGAGGAACGCGGCGATGGCCGCGGGCATCGCCAGTCTCAGTCGAGCTCTCCAAGAGGTCATGGGCAGAACTTCTATATGATCAATCGTGAACAATGGCCCATGCCCAGGTAGATGTGCGTGAACATCGCACTAGTGTTTAGCGTCGCGCATGTACAGACCCATCACTCAGGCCGACGTCACGTTGCGTCTCGCCTCGATCGTCTCTCCGCCTGCAGGTGCGACACCCCCCACAACCGAGGCCAAATCCCCCCACGACCGCCTCCTACGCCCCGGACAGCATCAAAGCCCCGCTGCCTTGAGAAGCGTTGGCCGCCGACGTCCGACCCGGCGAACCAATGCGGTCAGATCACTAGCCCTCCAGGGGGTCCATGACCGGCTGGAGCTGGGGAGGGGGGAAAGCGTCTGAGCGAGGACACCGGGGTCGCGATGGGGAGGCAACAGCCAAAGGTGGCGGGGGACTTGAGGCTCACCAGCCTGGGTTGCCGTGCGAGGCCTTGCTGGGACAGGTCATGGACCGTGTGGCCCGGCGAGGGGGCGCGCCCGGTACGGCGCGCCCGCCTCGGCTCAGTCGGTGGTGCCCAGTGCCGCGACCGGGCTGACCCGGGCCGCGCGGCGGGCGGGCAGCAGGCCGGCGAGCGCGGTGATGCCCACCAGTCCCGCGAAGACCGCCAGCAGTTGCCCGACGGGCAGGAGCAGCGGCGCGCCGATGTTCAGTACCCGGACCGCCAGCCAGGCGTAGGGCACGCCGAGGGCCAGGCCGAGGACGCCGCCGAGGACCCCGTACAGGCCGGCCTCGATGCCGATCATGAAGCGCAGCCCGGAGCGGCCGAGGCCCAGCGCCCGCAGCAGTCCCGACTCGCGGGTGCGTTCCAGCACGGTGAGCCCGGTCGTGGTGGCGACGCCGACGACGGCGATGAGCACGGTGAGCCCGAGCAGACCGAGCGCCGAAGTGGCCGCCACCTCAAGGTCGGCGCTGCTGTCGTCGCGGTCCTCGGCGAGGATGGTCAGGGAGGCGTGGGTGTTCGGGCCGACGGTCTTCTCGATCGCCCGCACCGCCGCGTTGCGGGCTGTCTGCCCGCCCTTCGCGGCGTTCGCCAGGATGCCGGTCGGCCGCGACGAGGCGCCCATTTTCTCCAGGTCGGCGGGTACGGCGATCAGGTCGGCCCTCATGGGTGCTTCGCTGGGCAGCGTGGCGGCGACGGTTTCCCGGACGGTGCCCTTCGTGGGCGTGGTGATCGTGATGCTGTCACCGGCCGTCACGCCGAGCAGCTCGGCGAGCCGGGCGTTGACGATCACTCGGCCCGGACCGAGATCGCTCAGCTCGCCGGTGGCCGTGTACAGCTGCCGTGAGGTGGGCAGTGCGGCCAGGTCCAGGTCGGTGGCACGCACGTCGGCCCCGTCGATGGAGATGTCGGTCATGCGGTAGTCGGTCGCGTCGACCAGCTGCGGCAGGGCCTTGACCCGGCGTACGGCCTCGGCGCCGAGGCCGTCACTGCCGCCGTTCCCACGACCGTCACTGCTACTGCCGCTGTCACTGACTCTCAGGTCGAAGTCCGCCGGGGCCGTGAGGGCGAGGTCCCGATCCGCCCAGCCCCGCAGGCTCGCGACGCCGACGAGGGTGCCGGAGACCAGGGTGACGCCGAGCGCGACGACGACCGACACGGCTGCGGCGCGGCGCGGGGTGCCGCCGATCCCGCCGACGGCGAGTGTGCCGGTGGGCCCGAGCCGGCGCAGCGGCCACCCGACGGTGGCCAGCACCGGGCGTACGAGCAGCGGGCCGAGGGCGATCAGCGCGAGGAAGGCCAGCCCGCCCGACGCGACGGTCACCATCAGGCCCGTGGACGCGTCGTAGTTCGCGTCGCCCGGTTCGGGCATGTCGAGGAAGACCAGGCCGATCAGGAGGGCGGCGGCCGCGGCGAGGAACAGGCCGGAGCCGACGCGTATCAGGCCGATGCCGCGTTCCCCCGACACGGTGCCGGCGCTGCGCAACGCCTGCAGAGGGGAGACGCCGGCGGCGGACAGCGCGGGGGCGAGCACCGCGCCCACTGTCACCAGCACGGCGCCGAGCACCACCGCCAGGGCCGCGGGCACGGGCACCCCGGGAGCCTGGAGGGTCTGCCCGGCGGCGCCCGCGATCACCGGGGCGGCGTGTCCGGCACCGAGCGCCAGCAGGACGCCGGCCGTACCGGAGGCAAGGCCCACCAGCGCGCCCTCGACGGCGAGTGCCCGGACGAGCTGGCCTCGCCTGGCTCCGATGGTGCGCAGGAGCGCCAGTTGGCCCAGCCGCTGCGCGAAGACGATGCGGAACGTCGACGTCGCGACGAGGGCGGCGGCGACCACGGCGATCGCCAGGAACATCGCGATGAGCTGGAAGACTTCCGCGTACTGCTCGGCCGCGTCGTTGGCCTCCTGGGTCCGCACGGTGTCGCCGGGGGTGATCACGGCAGCCGCGCCGTCAGCGCCCTGAAGCACTGGAGACAGCCGCTCGGACAGGGCTTCGGCGGACACCCCGGGTTCCGCGCGGATGTCCAGCTGCGGATACTCCTTCATGTCGCCCAGCGAGTTGATGGTGGCGGCAGGGGCGTAGCCGGTGGCCTGCCGGTCGGAGTCCGCCCGCACCACGGCCGTGACGGTCATGGTGACCGTCGTCGTCCCGCCGTCCTCGCCCTTCGGGAAGAGGATGCCGACACGGTCGCCGGGCTCGATCTCGAACCGCTGCGAGGCCTGGCGGTTCACGGCCATCTCCCGGGGACCGTCCGGGTAACTGCCCGCCACGACCTGAACCCGTGACAGCCGCCCGGTGCCCGGGTCGCCCTGAAGCTCCAGGTAGTGCGGGGAGACACCGGCGAGCGACACCCCGATCTCCGTCCGGGCCGCGACCTCGGCCACGCCGGGCACCGCCCGGACCGCGTTGATCTTCGCGTCGGTGATGGCCGACTCGTCCCCGCCCCCGTTCGCCGTGACGATCAGGCTGGTCGCCTCGGGGGTGCCGCTGAAGCGGTCGAGGGCGGTCCGTTCGGTGATCTGCTGGGCCATCACGGTGCCGAACACGACGAACGCGGCGACGACCACCGCCAGACCCGTCATGACGAGCCTGCCGGGCCGGACCAGCACTCCAGCAAGCTGGGTGCGCAGCACGGCGGCGTTGCCGGTGCCCCGTCCGCGGCTCATCGGGTACCCGCCATGCTTCGCAGCGCGTCGGTGACCGACGCCGGGGTCGGGGCGTCCAGGTCGCCGACGATCCGGCCGTCGGCCAGGACGAGGACGCGGTCGGCGTAGGCAGCGGCGCCCGCGTCGTGGGTCACCATGACGACGGTCTGTCCGAGGTCGCGCACCGAGTCGTGCAGGAAGCCGAGCACCTCCGCGCCGGAGCGCGAGTCCAGGTTGCCGGTGGGCTCGTCGGCGAAGACCACAGCGGGCCGCGACGCCAGCGCCCGGGCCAGCGCGACCCGTTGCTGCTGGCCACCGGAGAGCTCACTGGGCCGGTGGGTCAGCCGGTCGCCGATGCCCAGCACGCCGGAGAGGTGGTCGAGCAGTTCTCGGTCGATGGGCCGGCCGGCCAGGTCGAGCGGCAGCGTGATGTTCTGCAACGCGGTCAGCTGCGGCAGCAAGTTGAACGACTGGAAGACGAAGCCGATCTTGTCGCGCCGTACGGTGGTCAGTGCACGGTCGGACAGGCCGGTGAGATCAGTACCGTCGAGCAGCACCCGCCCGGAGGTCGCGGTGTCGAGTCCGGCCAGGCAGTGCATGAGGGTGGACTTGCCGGAACCCGACGGTCCCATGATGGCGGTGAACCGCGCGCGGGCGAAGCCGACGGTGACCCCGTCCAGGGCTCGTACTCCGGTGTCACCCTGGCCGTAGACCTTGACGAGGCCCTCCGCGCCGACGGCGACATCGCCGTCGTCCCGGGAAATTCCTTCATTGTCGTGCGCAGCGGCGCGGGTACTCATTTCCTGCTTCCCCTCAACTGCTTTACGGGTTATGACTTACGGCGTATGACTTGCGGCTTTTCGACGTGGAAGGCGTCAGGCCGGGATGGGCGGGAACACGAGGGTGCGCTTGACGTCGGTGCAGTGCGAATTCGCCTGCTGCGACATATCGGCCATCTCCGCCTTGGTCGGCATCTCGCCCTTTCCCGTCAGGTGGGTGGCCATCGCGCCCTCGTAGCGGCCGATCTGGCCCGCGAGGTAGCCGTCCTTCATCTCCGCGTAGCGCAGTTCGCGCACGTCCTTCAGCCACTTCGTGACGGTGGACTTGTCCTGCTTCTGCGCCTCGTCGATGATCTTCTGGGCCAGGGCGCAGTCGGCCTCGGAGGCCTGGCTGGGGAGATTGCGCTGATGCCACCAGTAGGCACCGCCGGCTCCTACCGCCAGAATCGCGACCGCCACGATTCCGAGTACCAGCGCCTTTGCCTTCAGGCTTCCGGTCGTGCCGGTCTGCATTCCAGATGCAGTCATGTGAGGCCTCCAGAGAATTGTCGGGACACGTTCGTTCGTGTCATCGACGATTCTTGTCAGGCAGGCTTTTCGGCACATCGGATCGGGACACGACCTCCGAGGCCGGGCACGTACGACCCAGGTCGTACGCCGGGTGGGATCCGGGTCCTACACCGGTAGGGGCCCGGGCGGCAGGCACGGCGGGGAGGGAGGGCGGATAGGCGATGCCCGGCAGGGCACGGCAGGGCAGGGCACTGCCGTGAAGTAAGGGTCAGCCGGACGACGACGGCCGTACCAGCCCGACCTCGTACGCCAGCACGACGGCCTGTACCCGGTCGCGCAACTCCAGCTTGGTCAGAATCCGCCCGAGGTGCGTCTTCACGGTCGTTTCGGCGACGTACAGGCGGGCGGCGACCTCGGAGTTGGACAGCCCCTGAGCGACCAGTTCCAGTACCTCCCGCTCCCGCTCGGTCAGAACGGCGAGGCGGTCGTCCTCCTGCTGTGGTCCGGGGTTGAGCTGTCCGGCGAACCGGTCGAGGAGCCGGCGGGTCACCCGGGGCGCCACGACGGAGTCGCCCGCCGCCACCACGCGGATCGCGGTGAGGAACTCCTCGGGTGGCACGTTCTTGATGAGGAAGCCGCTCGCGCCGGCCTGCAGCGCGGCGAACGCGTCCTCGTCGGTGTCGAACGTGGTGAGCACAAGGATCTTGGGCGGGTCCGGACGCATGACGAGCCGTTCGGTGGCCTCCACCCCGTCCATGACCGGCATACGGATGTCCATGACGACGACGTCCGCCGGAGTCCTGTCCAGCAGCGAGAGAGCCTCGGCCCCGTCCCCGGCCTCGCCGACGACATCGATGTCGGACTGGGCGTCCAGCACCATGGCGAATCCGGCGCGGACCAGCGGCTGGTCGTCCACGACGACCACCCGGATCGGCCTCTCCGCACCGCTCGAACCGTTCATGCCGCTCACGTCACTCATGTCACTCATGCAGTTGCCCTCACCGGAAGCTCGACCCTGACCTGCCAGCCCGGGCCGAGCCGGGGGCCGGCGGTGAACCGTCCGCCGTGTACCTCGACCCGCTCCCGCATGCCCACGAGCCCGTTGCCGCCCGACCCGGGTACGACCGGAGCGGAGCCGGCCAGCTTGCCGGCCCCGTCGTCGACGACCTCCAGCACGGCGGTGCCGTCGTCGAACCGCAGCGTGACGGAGACCTGAGCCGAGGGGCCGGCGTGCCGCAGGGCGTTCGTCATGCTCTCCTGAGCGATCCTGAACAGGGTCAACTCGTCGGCGGCCGACAGCCCTTGCCGCTCGCCCTCGATGCGCAGCTCCACCTGGAGTCCGGCGACACGGGCCCGCTCCACCAGCGGTTCGAGATGGGCCAGGCCGACCCGGCGACGATCACTGTCATCCTCGGCGTCGGCCCCCTTCGTGCCCCGCAGCACCTCGACGATGCGGCGCATGTCCTCCAGCGCGTCCCGGCCGATGCCCGCGATCGTCTGCATCGCCGTGCGGGCCCTGTCCTGATCCGCCACGATCGCGTAACTGGCCCCGTCGGCCTGCACGATCATCACGGCCAGGCTGTGCGCCACCACGTCGTGCAACTCACGCGCGATCTCCGCGCGTTCCTCGGCGGCGGCGATCTGGGCGAGGTGGGCACGCTCCCGCTCCGCGGTGGCCGCGCGTTCCTCAAGGACACCCACGTACAGCCGCCGGGTCCGCATCATGTACGAGGTCACCCACACCGCCGCGCACGCGCCCGCGACCGCCAATGCCTCGTCGAGACCGTCCCGGCCCGCCTCGGAGGTGAAGTCGGCCATGCCACCGAACAGCAGCAGGATGCCGACAACGGAGATGCCACCGGCGGCGTACGCCTTCCATATCTGCTCGGTATGGCTCACCACGGTCACCATCGCGATCAGGACGGCCATGTCGTACATGGCCCCGTCGCTCGCCAATGGCTCGGGAAGCGCCGCCAGTACATACTGCGCCAGCGCGAGAGCGGAAACGGCCGCCATCACCGTCATGGGTCGGCGTCGGCGAAACACCACGGCCGCCGCCATCGAGAAGCCAATGAGTGTGTCGTAGCCCTGGCCGTAGGACAGCGTCGAATAGGCCACCACCAGCGCGAGGAGCAGGTCGTAGGCCGTGTGCACCCACGGCTCCGACCACATCCGGCGCATCATGGCGGTCAGCGTACATGGCCCCGTCGTACGAACTTGTCGAATACGTCGAGAACAGGTGAGACGACGAACCAGGCGCGCACCGAAGGTGCGCCGAGTCGCTGACCTGCAGTTCGGCCCGAGGGATCGGGCCTGCCTGTCAGTGGTGTGTGCCAGGATCGACCGCGTGACCGTCGCACTGCCACCGAGGCCCAACTCCCTAGTGCCGTACGCCGATTGGGTCCTCGCCCACGACGCGGACACCGAGCCGGCCGCGCGCGGGTTGATGGAGGCGGTCGAGTCCGGTCTGGTCCGGGCGCAAGGGAAGCCGGGACGGTTTCTGGACGACATGGCCTCGCGGGCACGGTAGTTGCCCCCGGCGCACCTGCCGCCGTTCTGGGACTCCGTCGCCCACCGCACGAGGTCGCCTACCTGTAGGAGTCCTTCTACAAGTCGCGCCCTGTGACGGGCTCCCGGTAGTCCGGGCTACCGCCGGGCCTTCGACGAGTCCTTGGCCCCGGTCTTCACAGCCCTGTGGTCGGCCTGGCGGTGCTTGCGGGCGGTCTCGCGCAACGGCATGATCCGCTCGCTGCCCGCTAACGCGGTCGAGTAGAGCCGGTCGAGATACGCCAGGGCCGGTTCGAAGCGGTGTTGTGTTGTGCTCATGGTGCCTCCTGAAAGGTGTGGTCGAGCGGCAGCCGGGTCACGGGTCCGGCCGACTCGAGACAGACCGGTACGTCGTGCAGGGCGAGGACGACGGTGGTGTCGGGCAGGTTCTGGAGGATGCCGAGTACGTGCCGGGCGGTTCGGTCGTCCAGGCCTGTGGTCGGTTCGTCGACGATCAGGACGCGCGGGTGGCGGGCCAGGGCCCGGCCCAGGTAGACCCGGCGGAGTTCACCGCCGGAGAGCTGCCTGCCGCCGGGGCCGACGGCGGTTGTGGCGGTCAGTCCGCTGTCATTCAGGCGCAGTTCGGCGAGGCGTTCGTCGATCTCGTCGTCGGTCAGGGCGGGGTCGGCGAGGCGCCAGTTGGATCCGAGGGTGCCGGTGAAGAGGTGGTCGTCGGCGGCGACGGCCACGACGGCGGGCCGGCTCTCGCGGCCTTCGTTCGCTTGCCGCAGCGACGAGGCGAGGGCTCGGAGCAGGGTGCTCTTGCCGCTGCCGGAGCGGCCGGTGACGACGAGCATCGCGCCTCGGGCGACGGTGGCACCGAGGACGCGCCCCGACCGGAGGGCCATCGGCGGAAGGGGGTAGTCGGCGAAGCCGACGCTCTGCTCGGTGGACCAGGACCGTATCTCCGCAGCAGTGGGGGCGCTCGCGGCGAGCGGCACGCCTGTCGTGAGCCTGCGGTGTGCGGCCTTCGCGGTGGCTCGGGCTTCGGCGGCGTTCGCCAGCTGTTCGGCCTGGGCCAGCACGCCGAGGGACAACAGGACGACGAACACGAACGTGGGGGCATCCGGTGCGCCGCCGGTGGCGGCCGTGGCAATCAGAGTGGCTGTGCCGGTCAGGCCGCCCACCAGCCCGTTCCGGTGCCTGCGCCGGACGGCCGCTTCGCGCGCGGCGTCGAGTCGGGTGAACCTCCCCGTCGTACGCGCCGCGAGCTGCTCGGCGGCGCCGAGCGAGGCCATCTCCGTCCAGGCGTCGACAGCGGTGACGAGCTCGGTGCGCAGCGCCTTGCGGGTGCTCTGCTCGGCTTCGCGGGCGTTACCGGGCGGGCGGTGGGCGATCACCGCCATGACGACGACGCCGGCCGCGAGTACGGCTGCAGGCACGACGGACGTGGACGCCGCCACGGCGAGGACGGCGCCCAGGGTCAGCGCGGCGGTGACGGCAACGGGGGTTGTGCACTCGATCAGTGCCATCCCGGCGCTGTCGGCGTCGGCCATGCTGCGGTCGAGCAGTTCACCCGACCACAGGCGGTCCTGCTGTGCCCGCTCTGTGGCTGCGGCACGGTCGAAGAGACCGGCCCGGGCGGTGGCGATCCGACACAGGGCGGCCGCGTGCAGCACCAGACGCTTGCTGTAGTTCCCGGCTACGCGGGCCATGGCGAAGGCACGCACACCACCACTGGGGGCGATGTAGGAGAAGGAGCTGAAGCTGGCCGCCCCGGCGACGGCGCAGACGCTGATGAACCAGCCCGACAGGCCGAGCAGTCCTGCAGAGGACAGTTCGGCGACGACCGCGAGCACCAGCCCGCCGGCGGCAAGGTGACTCCCCCGCCGACCACGGCTGTTCGGGGGACGGCTGCTGCTCATCGCGCGTTCACCGGCCTGGCGTTGTGCAGGAGGCCGTCGTCGATCGCGAGCACGGTGTCGGCCGCGGCGGCCAGCGTGAAGGAGTGGGTGGCGATGACGACGGTGCAGCCGTCGGTGGCTCTCCGCAGGGCCTCAACGACCTCGCGTTCGCTGTCCGCGTCTAGGTGGGCGGTCGGCTCGTCGAGCAGCCAGAGCCGGGCTCCGTGCAGAAAGGCGCGGGCGATGGCGACCCTGCGGGCCTCACCGGTCGACACACCCCAACCGCCTTCGCCGAGCCGGGTGTTCAGTCCCTCGGGGAGGCCCTCGACCACGGCGCTCAGTCCGGCGGCGTCGACGGCCCGCCGGATCTGCCGCTCGGTGGCGGCCGGGCGGCCGAGGCGGATGTTGTCGCGGACGGTCGCATCGAGCAGCACGGTCCGCTGTCCGACCCAGGCGGATCCGCCGAGTGCCGGTGCCTGCCGTACGGACGAGGTCTGCCACCGGACCACTCCGGCCGACGGCTGACGCAATCCGGCGATCAGCGACAACAGCGTGCTCTTCCCGGAACCGGAGGCACCGGTGATCGCGGTCCAGGTGCCCGGTTCGAACTCGGCGTCGGCATGGAGGGTGTCGTGGTCGGCGCCGCCGTAGCGGAACCGGACCGCTGTCAGCGACACACCGACAGGCTCGGTCAACCGCGGACCGGCCACCCGCGTCACCGCGGCAGGCGTGTCCTTGAGGATGTCTCGGACGGCGCCGGCCGCGATCGTGGCGCGTTCCCGCTGATGGAAGGCGGAGGCCCTGGCACGCAGGGGGGCGAAGTGCATCGGACATACGAGCAGCACCAGCAGACCGGTGAACAGGTCGAGCCGTGGTGCGTACGGCACCTGCACGTAGCCGAGCAGCGACAGGCCGATGTACGTGGCGTTCACCGCGATGGAGAACGTGATGACGACGTCCATGATCATCCCGGAGACGAAGGCCCGGCGCAGGACGCTCATCGTCGCCTTGTTCAGCCGCTCGGCGGCCGCGGTCAGGGTTCGGCCGCGCCAGCCGACCGCGCCGAGCTCGCGCAACGTCCGCATGCCGCGGAAACTGTCGAGGACGACAGCGTTCAGGTGCCGGGTCGCGGCCAGTTGCCGGGCCGCGCCGTGCTGGGCGAACAGTCCCGCCAGGCGCATGTTCAGGGGCAGCAGCGCGGTGGTCAGGACGAGCACGATCGCAGCCGGCCAGTGCACCGCGGCCGTGACCGCCAGTACGGCGACCATGGACAGCGGTGCCGACCGGCTCAGGGGTGCAGCCTGCGCGTGGAAGTCGGCGACGTCGTCAGCCAGATCGACCATCGCCCACGCGGCTTCGGCCGGACCGGTCTCGCTGATCCGCCCGGCGGTCGGCAGCAGAGCGCCCGTCAACTGCTGCCGCAGGCCGGTCGCGACGGCACGCGCGCCCCGCCCGGCGAGCGTGCCCGCCGTCCAACCGGCGCCCACCGCCAGCACACTCGTGACGGCGAAGGCCACCAGGCCCCACCTCTCGTGCGCCGCGGCCCGGTCCATCTTCGCCTGGGCCGTCCATGCCAGGGCGCCCCAGCGGGCGATCGTGAACAGCGTCTCCAGTGCCTGGGCCGAGCCCGACAGACCGAACCAGTGCCGCCCCGGCGCGGCGCACGCGGTGAGCCAAGCGTCGTCGTCCTGTCGCTTTCCGGCGGTGCCCGGCGCACTCTTCTCGTACATCTCATTCATCGTCATGAGGGCGCCGCTCGTCGACGATCCACGCGATGCCACCGGTCAGGGCGATGGCGATCATGCCCAGGGTGGTCAGCAGTTGCGAGTGGATCTGCCGGTAGCCACCGAACATCCCCTGGCAGACGACGTAGGCGAGCAGCCCCAGCACGGTCCAGACGACCGCGGCGAGCAGGCGCAGCACGATACGGACCGGCGTGGGGAGTGAGCTCCGGGTGGTCATGAGCGCGCTCCTGCAGTGTCGAGCTTTCCTGCGAAGGCCCGGTGGGCGAACACGTTGTAGGCCAGCACCAGCGGCATGTTCAGGCCGATGCCGACGAGGATGAAGACCATCGTGGAGTGGGGCCCGGCCGTGCCGTAGACGGTGAGGTCCGGAGGCACGAGCACCGGGTAGCGGGCCACGGCCAGGGCGAGGAACACGGACACGGTCGCGACGACGAGTCCGCCGAGGGGCAGGCTGTCCGCCGCCCCGGACCGCCGCTTCCACGGGAACGTGACGAGCGAGGTGCCCGCTCCCCCGGCCGCGAACAGCAGCAGGACGGCGAACGCGAAGGCGCGCCCCGGGCTGTCGAGGTTCAGCGGTGCCGCGGTGGTGTCGACGGTGACGAGGACGAGGACCAGCAGCACTCCCCCGACCGCCGTGGCCACCGCACCCCGCCGTGCCGCCGACTCCCGCAGCGGCCCGGACGACTTGTGCTTGGTGTAGGCGTAGCCGAGAGCGGTGTAGGCGGCCGTGACAGTGAGCCCCGACAGCACGCAGAACCAGCTGAAGGCCCCGAAGGCCGACCCGGTGTAGACGTCACCCCGCAGATGTACCGCCGAGGTCAGGGTCCCCAGGGCGAAGCCCTGCGCGAACGCGGCCAGCAGCGACGCCACGCCGAAGGCGGCCGTCCAGCGGGGCGCCGGTGGCGCCTGGGACGCCATCTCGACACTCACACCGCGCACGATCAGGGAGAACAGCACGACCGTCATCGGCAGGTAGGCGTGCGGCAGGAGCGTGCCGAAGGCCAGGGGGAAGCCCGCCCAGAGCGCGACGCCGAGCAGGATGAGCCAGGTCTCGTTGCCGTCCCAGCCCACCGCGACCGACTCCAGCATGTGCCGTCGGTGCGCGGGGTCGCGTTCGAAGAGGGTGGCGACGCCGACGCCGAGGTCGTAGCCGTCCAGCACGACGTACATCAGGAGACAGACGAGTACGGTCGCCGACCAGAGGGTGGTGGTCATCGCGCCGCCACCTCCCGGGAGCCGAGCGGCACGGTGTCCTCTGCGTGACGGACACGCCCGCTGTCCGGCAGGTCCTCCGGTGGAGGTTCCTGCCCGGGGTCGTCGCGTTCCGGGCCGATGCGCATCGTGCGGACGATGTAGGCGACGTAGGCCACCAGCATGATCAGGTAGAGCGCGGAGAAGCCGATCACCGAGAACAGGACCTCCCCGGGCGCCAGGTGGGACACCGCGGCCGAGGTGCGGAGCTGCCCGAACACGATCCACGGCTGCCGTCCCGTCTCGGCGGTGACCCATCCCCCGAGGATCGCCAGGATCCCCACGGGCGTCGTCCAGAGGACGAACCGGTGGAAGCGGCGCGCGGTCCACAGGCGGTCACGCATGCGCAGGATCGTGGCGGCGAACGCCGTGCCGAACATCAGCACGGCCGCCAGGAACATGACGCGGAAGCCCCAGAAGGTCGCGGCCATGTCGGGCCGGTCGGCCGCCGGGGTGAGCTTCAGGCCGGGCATGGCCGACTTGCAGCTGAGGCCCTTGGCGATGTAACTGCCGAGGCAGGGAATGTCGAGGTCGACGATGTTCCGCGCGGCTTGCTGGTCCGGGACAGCGAACAGGACGAAGCCGGTGTTGCCGTTGTCCCAGTTGCCCTCCATCGCCTCCAACTTCGAGATTTGATACGGCAGTTCATGCCCGGCCACGGCGTCACCGAGGTAGAGCTGAACGGGCATCAGCAGCGCGGCGATCCCGAGGGCGATCGACATCGAGCGGCGGGCGAAGCCCTTCGCGCGCCCCTTGACCAGGTACCAGGCCGCGATCCCGGCGACGAAGAAGCTCGCCGAGATCAGCACGGCGGCCAGCATGTGCGGCCAGCGCCAGATGAACGACGGGTTGAAGATGACGCGCATCCAGTCCGTGGGCTCGAACCGGCCGTGCACGACCTTGAATCCGGCGGGCGTCTGCATCCACGAGTTCGCCGCGATGATCCACGTGGACGACAGGACGGTGCCCACCGACACCATCACGGTGGACACGAACATCGTGCCCTTGCGGACGCGCCCGTCCCCGTAGAGCAGGACGCCGATGAAGCCGGCCTCGACGAAGAAGGCGGTCACGACCTCCATGCCGATGATCGGCCCAATGATCGGGCCCGTCTTCGCGCCGTACACGCCCCAGTTGAGACCCATCTGGAAGGTGATGACGGCGCCGGCGACCACACCGATCGCGAAGCCGACGGCGAAGATACGCCGCCAGAACCGGAACATCTGTAGGTAGACCGCCCTGCCGGTACGCCAGTACCGGCCGTAGACGACCGACAGGAAGATCGAGAGTCCGACGGTGATCGCCGGGAAGGTCATGTGGAACATCACTGTGATGGCGAACTGCCATCGCGACAAGTCGAGAAGACTCATCACTGCTCCCTTACGAGAGGTTCGAGAGGTTCGAGAGGTTCGGGTTCAGGCGTCGACGGCCGGCGTGGACGTCGACGCGGCTGCGGTGAAGCGCGGCAGGGCGGCGGCGCCGATCGCCAGGAGGGCGACGATGCCCATGTGCACGTACTCGACTCCGGCAAAGGCGTGCGAGACACCGTGCGGTGCGAGGCTGATGTAGAGGGTGCCGAGCGTGGCCACCCCGAGGGCGAGTCCGCTCTGCTGGAGAGTGATCAGCGCGCCGCTGCCGATGCCGCCCAGGTGGGCGGGGACGTCGGCGAGCACGCTGCGGAACAGGCCGGCGAACAGCATCGACTGCCCGGCCCCGGCCAGGGCAAGCGGTACGGCCATGGCCCACAGACTGACGTGCGGCCACTTCACGAGCAGGACCGCCACCAGCCAGACCAGTCCCGCGAGTTGGACGACGGCGCCGGCGGACAGCGCCGTCCGGCCGAATCGGCCGATGAGCCGCGGCGCGACCAGTGAACCGGCGAAGAACAGCAGGGCCATCGGCAGGATCGCCAGGCCGCCGTGCAGGGCGTCGGCGTGCAGACCGTTCTGCACAGTGAGGGCGAAGACGAACATGAACGCGCCGAAGCCGATACTGAAGGCGAACACCATGACCAGGCCGCGGGACATCGACGGCAGGCGCAGCAGCGACGGCGGCAGCAGTGGCACCTCGCCGCGCCGCTCGGCGCGCTTCTCCACGACGTAGGTGACGGCACCGAGCACGACCGCGACGGTGAGCAACAGCCAGGTCCACCACGGCCAGCCCAGGGCGTGGCCCTCCGTGAGCGGGACGAGCAGGGCCGTCAGGGTGGCGGCGAACAGCACGGTGCCGGGCAGGTCGATGCCGACGGGGTGGTGCGAGCGGGTGTCGGGCACGATGCGGGCCGCGACAATCAGCACCATCACGCCGATGGGTACGTTGACCAGGAAGATCGGGCGCCAGGAGGTGCCGGCGATGTCGGCGCCGACCAGCAGGCCACCGACCAGTTGCCCTACGACGGCGGCGATGCCGGAGGTGGCCCCGTACAGGGCCACGGCACGGGACTTGCGTTCGCCTTCGAGGACCTGGTGGAAGGTAGCCAGGACCTGCGGAATGAGCAGGGCGGCAGTGGCGCCCTGAACGATGCGGGCTCCGATCAGCACACCGGAGCTCGGGGCGACACCGCAGGCCAGCGACGCGAGCACGAAGCCCACGAGCGCGATGAGGAAGACGCGGCGGCGGCCGTAGCGGTCCCCCAGCCGTCCACCGAGGACGAGCAGGGTCGCGTACGCGACGCCGTACCCGGCAATCACCAGCTCCAACGAGGACGCCGAGGCATGCAGGGAGGCGTCGATGCTGGGCAGGGCCACGTTGGTGATGAAGAAGTCCATGATCGGCAGGAATGCGCCCGCCAGCAGGATGAACACTCCGGCCGGGTGCAGCCCGCCCGCGCGGGCCGTGGCATGGGGCGAGAGCGCCGTTGCCCTGGCCTGTGAGGAGGAGGTGGTTGTCGTCACGACGACTCCAGAAGAGCAGATGTTATGGACTCATAACTATGAGCCCATAAGGAGTATGCCCACATAACTACTTGACGGACAACCCCGTACCCTGGAGTCGTGATGGAGGACCAAGCGCACCAGACAGGCCCGACAGCGGGGCCCGACCACGAACAGCGGTGGGCCGAACTGGCCGACCTCGTACTGATCATCAGCCGGGAGATCCAGTTCCGCCGGTACACGGACGAGCGAGCTGTCCACCTGTCGCAGTCCGAGGGCATGGTGATGCGCTATCTGAAGAGCGACCCCGACGCCGCACCCAGCCGCATCGCCGCCGCGACCGGGCTCCAGCGCACCAATCTCTCCACCGTTCTGCGCGGGCTCGAAGAGAAGGGCTTCATCGAGCGGCGCGCCCACTCCGCCGACGGCCGCGGAGTGACGGTCCACTCCACCGAACGCGGACGCAGCAACACCACCCTCGTCCGGCAGGAATGGGCCGCGGCCGTCTCCGACGCCGCCAACCACGACACCGAACACCTCGACGCCGCTCTGACCCTGCTCACCGCCGTGGAGACCGGGCTGACCAGGACGCGATCACGCAACCGCGCCACACCTCAGGCAACGGGGACCTGACCGAGCGACTACCCACCGGGCGAGGTCAGCGCAACCGGCAGCCATCGATACCCACCCACAGTGTCCGCGCAGGTCAGGAGTCCTTGGCTACCGGTTCAAGGATGGCAACGCACTCCACATGATGGGTCATCGGAAACACGTGGAGACAATGCCGAGGCCCCAACCAGCCGTGCTGGCGCCGATTGGGCCCTATGCAATTCACCTCCGCTGAGCGGAGCAGGGTATCCGTCACGGGCCGGTTACCGAAACCGGTGATTCCGCGGACTATTAGCAGTCCACCGCGTCTCCCGCTTCCCCGGAAGTAACTAGACTCGAAAGGCACTGTTGACAGGAGTGCCCAGTCAGAGGGGCGAAACGCCTCACGGCCAGTTCAGCCCCGAGCACGTCCGCGCCACTTGGAGTGGGACTGCGGGCGTCGGGGATGCCGCGTGCTACCGATAGGCCGCACCGCCCGCGTCGTCACCGCCTCGCTCCTCCGCGTACTCGAGAGCGGCGAACCGGAGTACAACGGAGCCTCCAGCGCAAACCCCAACTCGTCATGACCAACTGCACTACGACGCCCCGCCGCAGCAAGCCGGCGGGGCGTCGGCGTATCAGGTGCCCGTCTACGCAGGACCCCCCTCGGAGCAAGCTGACGGGGCCCTCAGCTGTCACGAGCGATCACAAGCGGTTCACCAACCCCGCGGACTCACTCACGCCACAAGAGCCTGACCTGGACTTACGCGCTCGCCCTGGATCAGCTGGACGCCCATGGACGGTTTCTACGACATGCGCTACGTCGTACCACCGGGACGCTCCCGGCATCAATGCCCGACATCCGGATCCCGCCTCGCAAGATCCGGACCAGGCGCGGTCCAACTCCGCTTCTCACCAAGCGATTTCATTCATTTCCGCGGTTCAGAAGGACATGTGGCCGTGTACCACCAGCAGACGAAGAACCTGCTGCCAGCACCACCCCAAGCCGGAGCACACGGGGTGCCTTGACCTTCCTCTCCTGGCCACCATTCGACGAGACGACAGTTCAACAGGTGGCGCGGCCTCACCCAGACGGCGGGGTGCAGTGCAGGGGAAAAAGCCACGGCGCAGGCACAGGTGACCTTCACTGCCGCAAGGTTGATACTGCCCAGAGCGGTACTCCAGCCGCCGCCCGCCCGATCCCCAATGGCGACCTGACACCCCGTCACCAAAGTCAGCATCGAGTCAGCATCAGTACCGCCACAACCCGCCATAGGCCGTCACGGACCGCCAAGATCGACAACTAGTTTCATCTACTCTGACCAGCAAAAACGCAGGACGAAGCCCCGCCTGCTCGGCTCACCAGGAGGTACCCATGAAGATGCTCATCAACGTCGCGGAAACCGTTGTCGCGGACGCGCTGCGGGGCATGGCGGCCGCCCATCCCGAGCTGATCGTGGATGTCGAGAACCGGGTGATCGTACGGCGGGACGCTCCGGTGCCCGGGAAGGTGGGGCTCGTTTCGGGTGGCGGATCGGGGCACGAGCCGCTGCACGGCGGGTTCGTGGGCCCCGGGATGCTGTCGGCGGCCTGTCCCGGCGAGGTGTTCACGAGCCCGGTGCCGGACCAGATGGTGCGGGCGGCGGCCGCCGTGGACAGCGGCGCCGGTGTGCTGTTCATCGTGAAGAACTACACCGGTGACGTGCTCAACTTCGACATGGCGGCGGAGCTGGCCGAGGACGAGGGCATCCAGATCGCCAAGGTCCTCGTCAACGACGATGTGGCCGTCACGGACAGCCTCTACACGGCCGGCCGCCGCGGCACCGGCGCGACACTCTTCCTGGAGAAGATCGCGGGCGCGGCGGCCGAGGAAGGCCGGCCGCTGGAGCGGGTGGAGGCGCTCGCCCGGCAGGTCAACGAAAACTCGCGCAGCTTCGGCGTCGCGCTCAGCGCCTGTACGACTCCGGCCAAGGGCAGCCCCACCTTCGATCTGCCGCCCGGGGAGCTGGAGTTGGGCGTCGGCATCCACGGCGAGCCGGGCCGGGAGCGGCGGGCCATGATGACCTCGCGGGAGATCGCCGACTTCTCGGTGAACGCGATCCTGGAGGACATGAGCCCCCGCAACCCCGTCCTGGTCCTGGTGAACGGCATGGGCGCCACACCGCTCCTGGAGCTGTACGGCTTCAACGCGGTGGTGCAGCGGGTGCTGACCGAGCGCGGTGTCCCCGTGGCGCGCACGCTCGTCGGCAACTACGTCACCTCGCTCGACATGGCCGGCGCCTCGGTGACCCTGTGTCAGGTCGACGAGGAGCTGCTGCGGCTGTGGGACGCGCCGGTGCGTACGGCGGGCCTGCGCTGGGGCGTGTGACGCCGGGGTATGTGACGATCCCCGCCCCACTGCCCGGTGCGACCGGTCAACTCCCTTACTCAGCAAGGAGATCCAGTGCTCGACGCCGACTTCTTCCGCCGTTGGATGACGGCGACCGCCGCGTCCGTGGACCGAGAGGCGGAACGGCTGACCGCCCTCGACTCGCCGATCGGCGACGCCGACCACGGCAGCAACCTGCAGCGCGGCTTCAGGGCCGTCGCGGCCACCTTGGAGAAGGAGGCGCCTCAGACGCCGGGCGCCGTCCTGATGCTCGCCGGACGGCAGCTGATCTCGACGGTGGGCGGCGCGTCGGGGCCGTTGTACGGGACGCTGCTGCGCCGGACGGGCAAGGCGCTCGGTGACGCGGCCGAGGTCGACGAGCAGGGGCTCGCCGATGCGCTGCGTACCGGTGTGGACGCGGTGATGCAGCTCGGCGGGGCCGCGCCCGGCGACAAGACCATGATCGACGCGCTGGTGCCCGCGGTCGACGCGCTCGGTGAGTCCTTCGCCGCGGCCCGGGCCGCCGCCGAGGAGGGCGCCCTCTCGACCACGCCGTTGCAGGCCCGCAAGGGCCGGGCGAGTTACCTGGGCGAGCGCAGCATCGGGCATCAGGACCCCGGTGCCACCTCCTCGGCCCTCCTGATCGCGGCGCTCGCGGAGACGGCCGGTGAGTGACATGCCGAGCGCGTCGGGAGGTGACAAGAAGCTGGTGGGCATCGTGCTCGTGTCGCACAGCGCGGCGGTGGCCGCCTCGGTCGCGGAACTCGCGACGGGGCTCGCCGGCGGCGGTACGACCGCTCCGGTGGCACCCGCGGGCGGCATCGAGGGAGGCGGTTTCGGCACCAGTTCCGAGCTGATCTCGGCGGCGGCCGCAGCCGTGGACCGGGGCGCCGGTGTCGCCGTACTCACCGATCTCGGCAGCGCGGTCCTCACCGTGAAGGCGCTGTTGGCCGAGGGGGACGAACTCCCGGCGGGTACCCGTCTGGTGGACGCCCCCTTCGTCGAGGGCGCGGTGGCGGCGGTCGTCACGGCGTCCACGGGAGCCGACCTGGCGGCGGTGGAGGCGGCCGCGGCAGACGCGTACAGCTATCGGAAGGTGTGAGGCGGGCGCCCTCAGCGGGCCTCGTTCCGCCGGATGAACTTCCGGGCCAGTCGCTCGCCCTCGGCGACGGCCGCCCGGGGGTTCTCGATGGGAGACGCTTCGGAGCCCTCGAAAAAGATGTACGTGACCCCGGAGGCGGCCCCGCCGCCCTGCGGGTCGGGGCGGATGCCGAGGCCCCGGGCCGTGGCGTACGACGCCTCGCCGACGAGGTCCTCGGGGCCCAGGTCGCCGACGACCGCGTACTGCACTCGGTCGCCGTGGATCACGGCGGCGACCGTGCCGCTGCGGACGCCGTGCTCGTAGTGGTTCCAGATGTGACTCGCGGCGGGCACGACGACGTACGGAAGGGTCTCGGCGCTGAGGTGTTTGCCGTCGGACTGCTGGAAGGCGGTGGTGTCGGCGAAGAGCGGGTCGGTGGTCTCGTTGCAGTACGGGCCGGGGCGGCCGTCGCAGTCGATGTCCAGGTCGGCCTTCCAGAAGACCGCGCCGCGCTTTCCGCAGACGGGGATGTCCGCGGGCGCCCCGTCGTCGGTGCGGTAGAGGCCGCGGGAGACGGGCACGCAGTCGCGCACCGCGGCCAGCAGGTCCGCGGCCCGGACATCCCCCGCGGACCCGGCGTTTCCCGGGGGCCCCGCGTTGCCCGCGCGCTCGTGCACGGCATCGGGCAAGGGTGCGACGTCGGAGATCGTGGTGGGGGCGAGCAGGGCCGCGCCGGCCGCGGCCAGCGTCAGCGACTGGGCACGCACGATAAGAGACCCTCTCCTGGGCGGACACTGACGAACACTCAGCCCAATCTGGTGGGGGTTCGATCATGTGGCCACCGCTGGGGGGCCGTACGGAGCACGCTCGGTGACATCTCGTCGGGGGCCGGGGGGGGGGGGGGGGGGGGGGGGGGGGGGGGGCCGCCGCGCCCCCCCCCCCCCCGGCGGGGGGGCCCCCCCCCGCCCCCCCCGCCGCCCCGCCCCCCCCCCCCGAGGCCGTTCAGGCCGATCTCCCACCCACCCCGGTCAACCCACCCACCCTCGCCAGCCCCGCCCACCCCTCAGCCCGTCCGGCGTTTGAGGACGAGCGCGTTCAGGCTGATCTCCCACCCACCCCCGTTCAACCCACCCACCCGCGCCAGCCCCCACCCCCTCAGCCCGTCCGGCGTTTGAGGACGAGCGCGTCAGCGCGATGCGGGGGTCTGGGGGCGCAGCCCCCAGAGGACGGGAACGGGTAGGGGCGGCGGGGGCGAAACCCTCTCTGCTCAGCCCACCGGCCAGGCACAGGTACCGTTGACAGACATGCGCACCATCCTGATCACCGGCCCCGGCGGCTCCGGCCGCACCACCGTCGCCGCGGCCACGGCACTGGCGGCCTCCCGCCAGGGAACCCGCACCCTGGTGCTCACCGCCGACCGCACCGACACCCTCGGCACCATCCTCGGCACCCCCACCGGCGCCACCCCCACCGAGGCCGCACCCGGCCTCACCACCTGGCGGCCGGACGCCACCGACGCCTTCCGCACGGACCTCCTCGCGTTCCAGGACCGCGCCACCACCGCCCTCGACCTCCTGGGCGCAGCCCGTCTGGACGGCGAGGAACTCACCCCCCTCCCCGGCGCCGAGGAACTCGCCCTGCTCCGCGCCCTGCGCGACGCGGCCACGGCGGACACGTACGACCTCCTGGTCGTCGACCTGCCGCCCACCCCCCAGGCGCTCGCCCTCCTCGCCCTGCCCGAACAGCTGCGCCGCTACCTCCGCCGCCTGCTCCCCGCGGAGCGCCAGGCGGCCCGCGCGCTGCGCCCCGTACTCGGCCGTCTCGCCGGCGTCCCGATGCCCTCGGAGTGGCTGTACGAGACGGCGGCCCGCTGGGACGTCGAGCTGGCCGCCGTCCAGCTGGCCGTCGAGGACGCGGCCACGACCGTACGGCTGGTCGCGGAGCCGGGCCCGGCCGGCACCGACGCCGTACGCACCGCCGCCACCGGACTCGCCCTGCGCGGCCTGCGCACCGACGCCCTGGTCGCGAACCGCGTCCTGCCCGACGCGTCCCCCGACACCTGGCTCGCCGCTCTCGCCGTACAGCAGCGCAAGGCACTCGACGAGTGGCGTGACGAGTGGGGGCGGACGTTCGACGTGTGCGAGCTGCCCCACCTCGGCCGGGACCCGCGCGGCGCCGAGGACCTCGCCGCGCTGCCCGTGCCCGCGCCCGGCGACGCCCCGGGACCGGTCGAGTGGCCGGTCGCCGACCGGCTCGCCGACGACGGCGTGCTCGTCTGGCACATCCCGCTCCCCGGTGCGATACGGGAGGAGCTCGACCTCGTACGCCGTGGCGACGAACTCGTAGTCACGGCAGGGCAGTTCCGCCGGATCGTCCCGCTCCCGTCCGCCCTGCGCCGCTGCACGGTGGACGGTGCCTCCCTGCGCGACGGCGAACTGGCCGTCCGCTTCGCGCCGGACCCGGACCTGTGGCCCCGCGGAAGGTGACCGAGTCCCGTTTCTGTGGCCGCGCGCACGATGAACGGCGTACCCCCGTTCGGGTAACGTCGAGAGATACAGATCCCACGCTTGGAGTCCGCCATGAGCGATGAGCGCCCCACGTCCGACGCCGACGCCGCCGAGGACGCGCTCGACGAGGTGCGCGCGACCGACGCCGATGCCTGGGCGAAGGCGTGCGCCGAGGACCTCGCCGCGGAGAAGGCCCGCCGCCGCACCCAGTACGGCCAGCCGCCCGGCTCGGCCGCCGAGGAACTGCGCAAACTCGTCGACGCCGTCGCCGACAAGCTCTCCGGACTCCAGTCGCCGCTGCTCGGCGCGGTCGCGGGCGGCGCCGCCCAGCAGATGGTCAACCAGGTCGTGCAGCAGGCCAAGGCCGCCGTCGAGCCCGTCATCGAGCGCAACCCCGACGTCTTCGACCACCTGGCCACCGCCGGCTCCGAACTGCTCGCCGCCTACCGCTCCGCGGTCGAGGCTCAGGAGCGGCGCTGGACCACCCGTGACACCGCCCAGGGCCCCCGTGACGAGGGCACCGGTCCCGGTGAACACATCGACCTCGACTGAAGCCCCTCGGGTACGGTTGGCCGTAGCGGGGCTCGACCGAAACTGAGGGATTCATGGGACTCACCATCGGCGTCGATATCGGCGGCACGAAGATCGCGGCCGGCGTGGTCGATGAGGAAGGCAACATCCTCTCGACCTTCAAGGTGCCGACTCCGACGACGCCGCAGGCCATCGTGGACGCGATCGCCGCGGCCGTAGAGGGCGCCCGGGCGGGGCACGAGATCGTCGGCGTGGGCATCGGTGCCGCAGGGTACGTCAACCGCCAGCGCTCGACGGTCTACTTCGCGCCGAACATCGACTGGCGGCAGGAGCCCCTGAAGGACGAGGTGGAGGCCCGCGTGGGCCTGCCGGTCGTCGTCGAGAACGACGCGAACGCGGCGGCGTGGGGCGAGTACAAGTTCGGCGCGGGCAAAGGCCACCGCAACGTCATCTGCATCACGCTCGGCACCGGCCTCGGCGGCGGCATCATCATCGGCAACAAGCTGCGCCGCGGGCACTTCGGTGTGGCCGCCGAGTTCGGCCACATCCGGATGGTCCCCGACGGCCTGCTGTGCGGCTGCGGCTCCCAGGGCTGCTGGGAGCAGTACGCGTCCGGGCGCGCCCTCGTCAGATACGCGAAGCAGCGCGCCAACGCGACCCCCGAGAACGCGGAGATCCTGCTGTCGCTCGGCGACGGCTCCCCCGACGGCATCGAGGGCAAGCACATCTCGATGGCCGCCCGCCAGGGTGACGCGGTGGCCGTCGACTCGTACCGCGAGCTGGCCCGCTGGGCCGGCGCCGGTCTGGCCGATCTGGCCTCGCTCTTCGACCCCTCCGCGTTCATCGTCGGCGGCGGTCTCTCGGACGAGGGCGAGCTGGTACTCGACCCCATCCGCAAGTCCTACAAGCGCTGGCTCGTGGGCGGCAACTGGCGTCCCGTCGCCGACGTCATCGCCGCCCGACTGGGCAACGAGGCGGGGCTGGTGGGTGCGGCGGACCTGGCTCGGGAGCCCGATCCGATCATGTAGTCGCGCTTCGACCGCCCGCCGTTTCCCTCCGGGGGCGGCGGGCGGTTCTGTTTGAGGGGTTGATGTGTTGAGGGTCGTAGGGATCTGCGGGCCGGTGGGGGCTTGTCGCGCAGTTCCCCGCGCCCCTTAAAAGCAGGGGCTACCGCCCGTTTTCAGGGGCGCGGGGAACTGCGCAATCTTTTAGGGGCGCGAGGAACTGCGCGCTCAGCCAGAACGAACCCGCACCCGACACACCACGCCAACCCCCACCCACCCAGGGGCGCGGGGAACTGCGCGACCAGCCCCCACCCACCCGCGGTGAATCTGACGACCCAGAACCGGCGGGGCATATATCTTGATCGACATGCCGACCAGCCCTTCCGCCAGTCCGCTACCAGCGTCCCGTACGGAATCCGACGGCTCGGCCGTCATCCGGGTCCTCAGCTACAACATCCGCTCCATGCGAGACGACACCGCCGCACTCGCCCGAGTGATCAGCGCCTGCGAACCGGACCTCGTCCTGGTCCAGGAAGCCCCCCGCTTCTTCCGGTGGCGCAAGAAACTGGCCCGCCTGGCGGCCGCGTCCGGCCAGGTGATCCTCTCCGGCGGGGGCACGGCGTCGGGCCCCGCCCTTCTCTGCTCCCTTCGGGCGACGGTCGAGCGCACCGAGGACGTACTGCTCCCGCTCACCCCGGGACTGCACAGACGCGGCTTCGCCACCGCGGTGGTCCGCTTCGGCGGCGCCGCCCGTCTCGGCGTACTGAGCTGCCACCTCTCCCTGCAGAAGGACGAGCGCCACGAGCAGGGCGGCATGCTCCTCGACCGCCTCGCCGCCCTGGGCACCCCGCACGCCGTCGCGGGCGGCGACCTCAACGAACGACCGAACGGCCGCACCTTCAAGCGCCTCGCCACCGAGCTCCAGGACGGCTGGGCGGTGGCCCCCTGGGGCGCGGAGTACACCTCGACACCCGCCGACCCCCACCAGCGCATCGACGCGCTCTTCGCCACGGAGGGCGTGGAGGTCCTGGGCTGCGGGGTACCGCTCGGCCACCCCGGAGTGACGGAGGCCGATCTGCGGGCCGCCACGGACCACCTGCCGGTCCTGGCGGCCCTCCGGGTGCCCGCCTCCCAGCCGGTCGCCTAGGGCCGCTGCCTGGCCCGGTCGGTGACCGCCCAGCCGTCGAGGTACGTCAGCTGGGTGTAGGACTTCATGTCCGCGCCGTCACCCGAGGTACGACTGTCGCGGAAGCCGAGGAACTCGTACGACTCCGGGTCGAAGATGAACGTGCTGCCGATGGTGCCCGGCCCGGAGAGCGAGATCCCGATGCCCGCCCGGCCCTTGGCGTCGGTGAGCCCCGGGGTCACCTTCACGTCGGGCACCCTGCTGAGTGCTTCGTAGGCGGCAGCCCTGAGACCCTCGGGCATCACGGGGACGCGGTAGAGAAGTCCGGCGAGGCTGAACCCCACCATCTGCCACTCGTCCTCCGTGACGGGCTTCGAGTAGTCCGGCGTCTTGTCGAACGGGTCGCGCATCGCCTTGAGCAGCTTGTCCGGCTCGGTCGGCAGCTTCTCGAGCCGGGTCCAGTCCTGCGTCGGCCAGATGGACTCGTTCGCCTTCGGAGGATCGGCCCACCAGCCCTTGCCGACCTCCATGACCCAGGACCGCCGGGAGTCGTCCACCGACCGCCAGTTCTCGTCGACGTACGTCTTGGTGGTGCCCGTCTTCAGGTTCCTCTCCTTGACGATCTCCTTCGTGTAGATGAACTGGTCGTCCCGGGGCGCGACCGGCTCCTCGTGCTTCCGCTGGTATGCGGCGGCGCCGTACAGCACCGTCCGCGCGCTCACGTTCCGCAGGGCGGGGGAGCTCCCGCTCGGCGGTGTCGCCGTGTGCCCCGTACCGCCGTCGTCGCGGACCGCGACGAGGACCGTGGCGGCGACCGCCGCCGTGACCGCGCCCGTCAGGGCGATGCGCAGGGTAGGACGCCGACGGCGCACGGCGGGAGCAGGGTCGCGCATCGCGGTGAGCAGGCGTGTGCGCGCCCGCTCCCGGGTCGTGTCGTCGAGCGGGGGCGCCCCCGCGTCCCACTGGCTCAGTTCGTCGAGTTCACGCATGGGCGTCTGCCTCCCGGAAAGCTGTCGGATCGGATCCGCCCAGTGCTTCGCGCAGCCTGCCGCGCGCCCGGTGCAGCCGGGATCTGACGGTGCCGACGGGCACACCGAGGGCCTGGGCCACTTCCTCGTAGTCGAGGCCGGCCCAGGCCACCAGCAGCACCACGTCACGATGCCGGGCGGAGAGCCCGGACAGCGCGGCCGCCAGTTCCCGGCGCACCCCTGTGGCGCCGGCCCTGGCGACCGCGCGATCCGCCACCGCCTCCTCGTGCTCGACGGGAAGCGGAAGCCGCGAGAGCGCCTTGAAACGGCGCGCCTCGGCTCTTCGATGCCGGCTCGCGAGGTTCGTCGCGATGCCGAACAGCCACGGGCGGGCGTCGGCCCGCTCCAGGTCGTACGTGTGGCGCCGCTGGAAGGCCGTCGTGAACGTCTCCGCCATCAGGTCCTCCGCCGCCTCGGGACCGAGCCGCCGGGCCGCGTAACGGTGCACGGTGTCGGCGTGACGGTCGAAGAGCACGGCGAACAGCTCGGGCTCGTCCCGGGACCGTTCGATCACACGGGCGTCGCTTTCCTCGCGCCTCTCCTCGCGCGTGAGGACGCCCGGTCCGACGGTCATCGGGGCTCCTTTCGTTCGTCTGAACGCCTCGAAGGCTTGGGCTTGCTCGGGTTGTCCACCCCTACTTCGCCGATCGACGGGATCGGGTTCCATCGAGGGTTCCGCGGCGGGGCCGCACGCACGCGAAAGCCCGCCCGGGAGCTTCTCCGGGCGGGCTTCCGTACGTACCTGTGCGCGGCGTCAGACCACCGCGCCGCGCCCCGGGTCGTCCTCGTCCTCGTCGTCGCCGCGCATGCGGCCCACCAGCGTGGCGAAGCCGCCGAGGAAGCCGCCGATGCCGATGGTGGCGAGCCACCAGGTCATGGTCCAGCCGAGCAGGACGGCGAGGAGGAGCAGGAGCGGGCCGCCGATCACGGCCAGCCAGGCGAACTTGGCCGTCGCGTCCGCGGCGGGCAGCGGGGGCGGCTCGGGCGGCACGAAGTGGCCCTCGTCGTCCTCGTCGAAGTCCTCCTCGACCGGTTCGGGCATCGAGTAGTCGCGCGGGCCGGAGACACCGGGCGCGAACGCGACGGAGCTGCCGAGCGGCTTCTCGGTCTCGGCGGAGGGCTCGTCCTGCGCCGTCGGCTCCGTGGCCTCGGTGGTGTCCGTGGAGCCCTTCGTTTCCTTGGGACCCTTCGAGCTCTTGGCGCTCTTCGTGTCGGCGTCGCCCGAGTCGTTCGTCTCGGGCTCAAGGAGCGCCAGGTCCTCGATCGACTTGAAGGGCTTGGCGCCGGGCGGGTCCGGCGGCTCGTCGCCGTACCCCGCGACGATCGCCTCCCACGCGGCGGCCTCGTCGAACGACGGGCCCTGTTCCTCGCCGGACGGCGCGTCCTTCTCCTCGGGTTCGCGGTCCGCGTCGTGCTCAGCCACCAGTGGCCGTCCCTTCCTGCTGACCCGCCTGGCCCGCGCCGGTCTCCTTGCCGGCGCCGGGTGCGAGCCGGGAGACGAAGGCGAAGCTCTCCTCGAAGATCCGGTCCGCGTCGTGGTCCAACGTCGCGACGTGGTAGCTCTGTTCCAGGAGTATCTCCGTGACATCCACGGACGACACCCGGCTGAGGATGCGGGCCGAGTCGGCGGGCGGCACGACATGGTCCTGCGGGCTGTGCAGGAGCAGCATCGGCTGCGTCACCTGCGGCAGCTCGCCGTCGACCAGCCGGAAGAAGTTCCGCAACGAGTGCGCCGCGTGCAGGGGCACCCTGTCGTAGCCCACCTCGAAGCTGCCCTCCTTCGCGATGTCGCTGGTCAGCCCCTCCGTCGTACGGACGAGATGACGGAGTACCGGAAGGGCGTACGCCGAAAGACCGTGCACCTTGTTCGCCGGGTTGACGACCACGATGCCGCTGATCTCGTCGCCGTGCTTGGCGGCGAGCCGCAGGGTGAGGGCGCCGCCCATGGAGAGGCCGAAGACGAAGACCCGGGAGCAGCGCTCGCGCAGGGCGCGCAGCTCGCGGTCCACCTCCGCGTACCAGTCCTGCCAGCCCGTGAGCTGCATGTCCTCCCAGCGCGTGCCGTGCCCGGGCAGCAGCGGCAGGGCGACGGTCAGACCGCGCTCGGCGAGATACTCCGCCCAGGGGCGCAGCGACTGCGGAGAACCGGTGAACCCGTGGCAGAGAAGGACCCCGACCTCTCCGCCCTCGTGGCGGAACGGCTCGGCTCCAGGAAGGACCGGCACCTTCGGTCTCCTGTTCATTGAAGAGGGACGACTCATGGAAGGACGACTCATGGAAGAAGGACGCTCTTGGACGATGGAGGAAGGACGCTCTGGAAGAAGGACGACTCATGAAGAGGGACGGCTGTTCATCGAGAACTGTTCATTCGGGAGAACGGTTCCCTGTTCATTCCGGGGCGACGCGACGACCACCCCGAAGCTTCGAGGCGTACTTCACCGTACGCGACCGCACTGACACCGACCAGGGCCGTCGGGTCCTTTGACAGTGCTCCGGGTTAAGGTCTGACCGACAGACACAGGAGGCACTCGGTTGATCTACGGCGCAATGAAGTTTTCCATCGGAGGGCCCCTGAAGCTCGCTTTCAGACCCTGGGTGGAAGGCCTCGAGAACATTCCCGCCGAGGGCCCGGCCATCCTGGCGAGCAATCACCTGTCGTTCTCGGACTCGTTCTTCCTGCCCGCGGTCCTGGACCGCAAGGTGACGTTCATCGCGAAGGCCGAGTACTTCACGACGCCCGGCGTCAAGGGCCGGATGACGGCCGCCTTCTTCAAGGGCGTCGGCCAGCTGCCGGTGGACCGCTCCGGAGGGCGCGGCGCGGGCGAGGCGGCCATCAAGAGCGGCGTGGACGTCATCGAGCGCGGCGAGCTGTTCGGCATCTACCCCGAGGGCACGCGGTCGCCCGACGGCCGCCTGTACCGGGGCAAGCCCGGCGGCCTCGCGCGCGTGGCGCTCGCCACCGGCGCTCCCGTCATCCCGGTCGCCATGATCGACACCGAGAAGATCCAGCCGCCCGGCAAGGTGATGCCCAAGCTGATGCGCCCGGGCATCCGCATCGGCAGGCCACTGGACTTCAGCCGGTACAACGGCATGGAGCACGACCGGTTCGTCCTGCGGGCCGTGACCGACGAGGTCATGTACGAGATCATGAAGCTCTCCGGTCAGGAGTACGTCGACATCTACGCGACGGCCGCCAAACGGCAGATCGCGGACGAGGCGAAGGCGCAGAAGCAGGCGCTCAAGGAAGCCCAGAAGGAAGCCGAGCAAGCCCAGAAGGAAGCCGCACAGGCGGAGAAGCAGACCGAGAAGGACGAGAAGGAACGGTCCGACTCCTAGACGCGGCCGTCGGGGGATGGGGTAGTGGGGGACATGGCCAAGCGCGAGAGAGTCATGAGAATGTCGGTCGAGCAGCCGCTGTGGCGTGCGCTGACCGCGTACCGCGTCCTGACGATGTTCTACGCGATCGGCCTCTTCGCCACCCACTACAGCAGCTTCATCCGTCCCGAAGTGGCCATCGGCTACTACCTGGTGCTCATCGCGTGGACCTTCGCGACCCTGCCCAGGGTGGCCAACGCGGCCAGCTGCACCAAGCGCTTCCTCGCCGCCGACCTGACCATCGCGCTCACCGGCATCCTCCTCACGCCCGTCGCGGACGCCCACGACCGGATCGTGGACGGCGGCCCGACCCTCCCGTCGATATGGACCGCGGGTTCCGTGCTGGCGTTCGCGATCAAGGGCGGCTGGCGCTGGGCGGCCTTCGCCTCGGCGCTCGTCGGCGTCGCCAACGTCGTCCAGCGCGGTGCGCTCAGCCAGGACACCCTCCACAACGTGCTGCTCGTCTGGGTCGCCTCCATCGCCATCGGATACGTCGTCGAGGTGGCCCGCGCCTCCGAGCGCACCCTCGCCCGCGCCCTGGAGATCGAGGCCGCGACCCGAGAGCGGGAGCGGCTCGCCCGGGACATCCACGACGGTGTCCTCCAGGTGCTGGCCATGGTGCAGCGGCGCGGTTCCGCACTCGGCGGCGACGCCGCGGAACTGGGCCGCCTCGCGGGCGAGCAGGAGGTCGCGCTGCGCACACTGGTCTCGGGCGGGCTCGTACCGGTCTCACGCGTGTCGGAGGACGAGGCCGAGGGCGCCCTGGTGCGCGCGGTGGACGAGCCGGACGCGGACGAGGGCGGCCCCTGCGACCTGCGCTCGCTGCTCGCCCCGTACGCCACGGCGAAGGTGACCTTCTCCGCGCCGGGCACCCCGGTGCCGCTCGCCCCGGCCGCCGCGAAGGAGCTGGCCGCCGCCGTCGGGGCCGCCCTGGACAACGTCCACCGGCACGTGGGCGCGGACGCCCGCGCGTGGATCCTGGTCGAGGACGAGCCGGACGAGGTGATCGTGACCGTACGGGACGACGGTCCCGGCATCCCCGAGGGCCGGCTCGCCCAGGCCGAGGGGGAGGGCCGCCTCGGCGTGGCCCTGTCGATCCGCGGACGGCTGCGCGAGATCGGCGGCACGGCCGAGCTGATCTCGGTGCCGGGCCAGGGCACGGAGGTCGAACTGAAGGTCCCGAAGTCGGACGTGACGAACGTGAAGGACCCGAAGGGTCCACGGGGGAAGGCGGAACAGCGATGACGAGGACGGCGACAGGGAAGACGGCGGGGAGGCCGACGGAGGCCGTGGCGATGGCGATGGCGAAGGCAGGGCGGCGATGAGTGACGGACAGGGCCCGATCAGGGTCATGGTGGTGGACGACCACCCCATGTGGCGCGACGCGGTCGCGCGCGACCTGGCCGCGTCCGGGTTCGACGTGGTCGCCACGGCGGGCGACGGCGAGCAGGCGGTACGCCGCGCGCAGGCTGCCGCTCCCGACGTCCTCGTCCTCGACCTGAACCTGCCGGCCAAGCCCGGTGTGCAGGTCTGCAAGGAGCTGGTCGGGGCCAATCCCGCCCTGCGCGTCCTGGTCCTCTCCGCGAGCGGCGAGCACGCGGACGTCCTGGAGGCGGTCAAGTCGGGGGCCACCGGCTATCTGCTCAAGTCGGCGTCCACGGACGAGCTGATCGACGCGGTGCGCCGCACGGCCGTCGGCGACCCCGTCTTCACGCCCGGGCTCGCGGGCCTGGTCCTCGGCGAGTACCGCAGGCTCGCCTCCGACCCCGGGCCCGCCACGGGCGGTGACGAGCCCAAGGCTCCGCAGCTCACCGACCGGGAGACCGAGGTGCTCCGGCTGGTCGCCAAGGGCCTGAGCTACAAGCAGATCGCCGAGCGCCTCGTGATCTCCCACCGCACGGTCCAGAACCACGTACAGAACACCCTCGGCAAGCTCCAGCTCCACAACCGCGTGGAACTGGTGCGCTATGCCATAGAGCGGGGCCTCGACGACGTGTAAACCGTCCGCGTCCCACCAAAGAGTGAAGACGCAAGATCAACCCCCGCACAATTCACCGGAATTGACCTTCCGCCCTCTGCTGAAGTGACCTGGATCACTATTAGCGTGAGTCCCATCAGCCAACCGCGGCGAAGGGACTTTTCCATGCGGGTCGGAGTACTGACCGGAGGCGGCGACTGCCCCGGGCTCAACGCCGTCATCCGGGGCATCGTCCGCAAGGGCGTTCAGGAGTACGGCTACGACTTCACCGGCTTCCGGGACGGCTGGCGGGGGCCCCTGGAGGGCGACGCCGTCCGGCTCGACATCCCCGCCGTGCGCGGCATCCTGCCCCGCGGCGGCACCATCATCGGCTCCTCGCGCACCAACCCCCTCAAGGTCGAGAACGGCATCCGCCGGATCAAGGAGAACCTCGCCAAGCTGGAGGTCGACGCGCTGATCGCGATCGGCGGCGAGGACACGCTGGGCGTCGCCGCCCGTCTGACGGACGAGTACGGCGTCCCGGTGGTCGGCGTCCCGAAGACCATCGACAACGACCTCTCCGCCACGGACTACACCTTCGGCTTCGACACCGCCGTGGGTATCGCGACCGAGGCGATCGACCGGCTGCACACCACCGCGGAATCGCACATGCGGGTGCTCGTCTGCGAGGTGATGGGGCGGCACGCGGGCTGGATCGCGCTCCACTCGGGGCTCGCGGGCGGCGCGAACGTCATCCTCATCCCCGAGCAGCGGTTCGACGTCGACCAGGTCTGTGCGTGGGTGACCTCGCGCTTCAAGGCCTCGTACGCGCCGATCGTGGTCGTCGCGGAGGGGGCGATGCCGAAGGACGGCGACATGGTCCTCAAGGACGGCTCGCTGGACTCCTTCGGTCACGTCCGCCTCTCCGGGGTGGGGGAGTGGCTGTCCAAGGAGATCGAGCGCCGCACGGGGAAGGAGGCCCGCACGACGGTCCTCGGCCATGTCCAGCGTGGGGGCACTCCCAGCGCCTTCGACCGCTGGCTGGCCACGCGCTTCGGCCTCCACGCCATCGAGGCCGTCCGCGACGGCGACTTCGGCAAGATGGTCGCCCTCCAGGGCACCGACATCGTCCGAGTCCCCATCGCCGAGGCCACGGCCCGCCTGAAGACGGTGGACCCCCGCCTCTACGAGGAGGTAGGAGTCTTCTTCGGCTGACCCGGAGGTTCCTCGCCCCCGCCGCCCCTACCCGTTCCCGTCCCTTCTGGGGGCTGCCGCCCCCAGACCCCCGCTATCGGCCTGAACGGCCTCGTCCTCAAACGCCGGACGGGCTGAGATGTGCCTGGACTGGGCTATAGAGGTTCGGCCCGGGCCGCGAATTATCTAGCCCCTCCGGCGTTTGAGGAGCGGGGGTTCGGGGGCGGAGCCCCTGAGTAAGGGACGGGAATGGGTAGGGGCGGCGGGGGCGAAAGAGCACTGCCACGCGGACTACACCGCGGGCCGCCGCTCCGAGAACGCGCTGGCGCCCGCCCCCGCACCCACCTGAGCCACCAGCTCCCGTACGACGTCCGTGCCGCGCAGCGTCAGCACCGACTCCGGGTGGAACTGGACCCCGGCGAAACCGGGCCCGCGCAGCGCATGCACCTCGCCCGACCGGCTGCGGCTGACCTCGACCCCATGGGCCGCCAGCTCCGCCGCCGCCTCGTCGTCGCACCGCGCCACGAAGCTGTTGTAGAAACCGACGGTCTCGGCCCGCCCGAAGAGGTCGATGTCCGTCTGGGCACCCTGGTAGGGGACCTCCTTGCGGACGGTCTCCAGGCCCAGCTCCGCCGCGATCAGCTCATGCCCGAGGCAGACCCCCAGCACGCCGTGCCGGTGGCTCCGGATCACCTCCGCGGTGAGGCCGCGCAGGAAGGCCATCTTCGGGTCCGTCATGTCCGAGGGGTCCCCCGGCCCCGGACCCAGCACCAGCGGACCCTCGTGCGCGAGCACCGCCTCCCGCAGCCCCGGCTCGTCGTACCGCCGGACGGTCACCTCAAGACCCGACGAGCGCAGCAGATGCGCGAGCATCGCCGTGAAGGTGTCCTCCCCGTCCACGACCAGCGCATGGCCATGGCCCTCAAGCTCGGCCGACCGCTCCTGCATCCGCAGCCAGAACGGCGCAAGCGCCGCCCGCCGTCCGTCCAGCGCCGCCCGCACCCGAGGATCGTCCGCGAGACTCGCCCGTACCTTCTCCACGCCGGGCCGTCCGGGGCGTACCCCCAGCGCCGCCAGCACCCCGGCCGCCTTCGCGTGTGTCTCGGCGACCTCGCTCGCCGGGTCCGACCCCCGTACGAGCGTCGCACCGACCGGGACCCGCAGCCGGCCGGCCCCGTCGATGTCGGCGGTCCGGATGAGGATGGGGGAGTCGAGGGTCTGGGCCCCGCCGGAGTCGCGCCCGATCAGCGCCAGCGCCCCCGCGTAGTACCCGCGCCCGACACCGTCCCGCCCGAGGGGCTCATACCGCTCGATGACCCGGCAGGCGTTCTGCACCGGCGACCCGGTGACCGTCGCCGCGAACATGGTCTCCTTCAGCACCTCCCGCACATCCAGCGACGACTTGCCCCGCAACTCGTACTCGGTGTGCGCGAGATGGGCCATCTCCTTCAGCCGCGGCCCGATCACAACACCGCCCATGTCGCCGACCGTGCACATCATCTTGAGCTCCTCGTCGACGACCATCGAGAGCTCCTCGATCTCCTTGCCGTCGGCCAGGAACTCCAGCAGGTCCTCGGGCGTCGGCCCCTCGGCGGGATAGCGGTACGTCCCGCTGATCGGGTTCATCACGACCGTCCCGCCGGACATCCGGACATGCACCTCCGGGCTCGCCCCGACCAGCGTCCGCTCTCCGGTGTGCACGACGAACGTCCAGTACGCGCCCCGCTCACCCACCAGCAGCCGCCGGAAGAGCGCCAGCGCGTCGGCCCGTCCGAACCCCGGGATCTCGCCCTCGTACGTCCGCCGGATGACGAAGTTCGCGCCCTCGCCCCGCCCGATCTCCTCGTGCAGTACCCGCCCGACGATCTCCGCGTACGCCTCGTCCGCGACGTCGAAGCCACCGCCCTCGACCCGCACGTCGTGCGCGGGCAGCTCCGACAGGGCCTGCTCCAGGGAGAGTTCGTACGACTCCTCAGGAGTGAGTACGGAGAGCGGGGTGCCGTCGTCGCGGACGTCGAAGCCGCGCTCCCGGATCTGGCGGTACGGGATGAGGGCGAGGCCCTCGGGGATGTCGGCCAGCCGCTCGTACGCGGTGACCGGGCCGAGCAGCAGCTCGACGGTGTCGTGATCATGGCCCGGCGTGCGGCGGCGCAGCAGGGCGAACGGGCGGGGATCGGCCGGCAGGTCGAGCAGATTCATGGGTCCGGGTTCCTTCTCGGCGTCTCGTGGGAGAGGAGTGGAGAGGAACGGTCCCGGTCGCGAAAACACCGAAGGCCGCCCCTCGGGCGGCCTTCGCGAAGTCTTGCGTACGCGCAGTCAGTGGGCCGCCGGATGAGCGGTCCACCACCAGTTCTGGATCGGGTTCTGGATCGAGTGCGCGAACATGCGCCGCACCCTACCCCATGTGAAACCCTGTGTGACGGCACACATACGGCGTACGTACGGCGTACACGTCGGGGCGTTCGATCGAGCGCGGCCCGTCTCAATTGATGAGCATGGGGATGGACGCCCGACATGACCCCGTAATGTTGAGGTCGTGACCGTGAACGCTAAGTCCAGCGCAAGCGCTGGCAACACCTGGCGAGACCTGCCCGCGGCGCAGCAGCCCGAGTACCCCGATGCCGAGGCTCTGCGCGATGTGATCGCGGACCTCGAGTCGTATCCGCCGCTCGTCTTCGCCGGCGAGTGCGACCAGCTGCGTGCCCGGCTGGGAGCCGTCGCCAAGGGCGAGGCGTTCCTGCTTCAGGGCGGCGACTGCGCCGAGGCCTTCGACGCCGTGTCCGCCGACCACATCCGCAACAAGCTCAAGACCCTGCTCCAGATGGGCGCCGTCCTCACGTACGCGGCGTCCGTGCCGGTCGTGAAGGTCGGCCGCATCGCCGGCCAGTACTCGAAGCCGCGCTCCAAGGGCACCGAGACCCGTGACGGCGTGACCCTGCCGACCTACCGCGGCGACTCGGTCAACGGCTTCGAGTTCAACGAGAAGGCCCGCATCCCGGACCCCGAGCGCCTGAAGCGGATGTACAACGCCTCCGCCTCGACGCTCAACCTGGTGCGCGCCTTCACCACCGGCGGCTACGCCGACCTGCGTCAGGTGCACGCCTGGAACCAGGACTTCGTGAAGACCTCGCCGTCGGGGCAGCGCTACGAGCAGCTGGCGCGCGAGATCGACCAGGCACTGAACTTCATGCACGCCTGCGGGGCCGACCCGGAGGAGTTCAAGACCGTCGAGTTCTACGCCTCCCACGAGGCGCTGCTCCTCGACTACGAATCGGCGCTGACCAGGGTCGACTCCCGTACGGGTCACCTGTACGACGTCTCCGGGCACATGGTGTGGATCGGTGAGCGCACCCGTCAGCTGGACGGCGCGCACATCGAGTTCGCCTCGAAGATCCGCAACCCGATCGGCATCAAGCTGGGCCCGACGACGACGGCCGAGGACGCGCTGCAGTACATCGAGCGTCTCGACCCGGACCGCGAGCCCGGCCGGCTGACCTTCATCGTCCGCATGGGCGCCGACAAGGTCCGCGACAAGCTGCCCGAGCTGGTCGAGAAGGTCACCGCCTCGGGCGCGACCGTCGCCTGGATCACCGACCCGATGCACGGCAACACGTACGAGGCGGCCTCAGGTCACAAGACCCGCCGCTTCGACGACGTGCTCGACGAGGTCAAGGGCTTCTTCGAGGTCCACAAGGGCCTGGGCACCCACCCGGGCGGCATCCACGTCGAGCTCACCGGTGACGACGTCACCGAGTGCGTGGGCGGCGGCGACGAGATCTTCGTCGACGATCTGCACCAGCGCTACGAGACGGCCTGCGACCCGCGACTGAACCGCAGCCAGTCCCTTGACCTGGCGTTCCTGGTGGCGGAGATGTACCGGGACCAGTAGTGGGTCGGCAGCCGTTTCGGTTGTTACAAGACGTGTATTGGGGCGCGGATCACATACGATCCGCGCCCCATCGCACTTTTGCGGCTCAGGTCCGGCGGGTAAGGTTAGGTTAGCCTCACCGATTATCGGGATGGCACGACAACCCAACGAATCCCGTCGGGAGGTGAACCGCGTGTACGTCTGCAACTGCTTCGGGGTGACCGAGGCGCAGGTGAAGAAGCACGCGGACGACGGCGCCTGCACCCCCCGGCAGATAGCGTCGGCCTGCAAGGCGGGCACCGACTGCGGCTCGTGCGTACGACGCATTCAGGCACTGCTGGGCAGGGGTGAGTGCCCTCGGCGTGAGCTGGCCGACCAGGGCATGCCCGTGCTCTCCGAAGTGGAAGAGCTGGAAGAGGCGGCCTAGCTGTTCCGGCTGCTCGCCGCTCAGCTGTCCGGCTGCTCGATGAGCTGCGCGATGTAGAGCGCCTCGCCGAGCTTCTCCACCAGCTCCAGCTGGGTGTCCAGATAGTCGATGTGGTGCTCCTCGTCCTCGAGGATCGACTCGAAGATGTTCGCGGACGTGATGTCGCCCTTGGTCCGCATCACCTCGATACCGCGCTTGAGCCGGTCGATCGCCTCGACCTCGACCTGCCGGTCCGCCTGGAACATCTCCGTGACCGTCTGCCCGACGCGGACGTGGAACAGCCGCTGGTAGTTCGGCAGACCGTCCAGGAAGAGGATGCGGTCGGTCAGGATCTCCGCGTGCTTCATCTCGTCGATGGACTCGTGCCGCGTGTACTTCGCCAGCTTCGTCCAGCCGAAGTTCTCCTGCATCTTCGCGTGCAGGAAGTACTGGTTGATCGCGGTGAGTTCGGCGGTCAGCTGCTCGTTGAGGAATTCGATGACCTCGGGGTCGCCCTGCATCGCAGAGGCTCCTTCCAAGCGGGGGGAACTGGCAGGTTGCGCCGCATGATTGCACCGGCGTAGAAGATCGTCCAGTAAGTGCATGCTTAGTAAGTAAGTACTTGCTTAGTCCTGGTTGTGCCGAGTTGTCAGAGTCGGTGCGTACCTGGTCATGCCCATCGTCCGGGGTCTGTCAGGATGGAGTCATGGGTCAGCCGGTGGGTCGTGAATCTGGAGAAGCAGCGCAGTCGGAGCTTCCGCCGGGGCAGCGACTTCAGCGGGGCTGGCCGGTCACGCACTACGGGCCCGTGCCGAAGTTCCGTCCCGAGCGCTGGGAGTTCAGGGTCTTCGGCGCCACCGCAGACAGCGAGAAGCACTGCTGGACCCACGAGGAGTTCACCGCCCTGCCGTACGCCACGGTCGTGGCCGATCTGCACTGCGTCACCAAGTTCAGCATGATCGGCGCGGAGTGGGGCGGCATCCCGGCCCGTACGATCCTGGAGATCGCCCCGCCGGCGCCCACCGTCACCCATGTGATGGTCTGGGCGGAGTACGGCTTCAGCTCGAATCTGCGCCTCGACGACTTCGCGTCCGAGCGGTCGATCTTCGCCACCCACAAGGACGGCGAACTGCTCACCGCGGAGCACGGCTTCCCGCTGCGTCTCGTCGTGCCGCAGCTGTACGCGTGGAAGGGTCCCAAGTGGGTCCGCGGCGTCGAGTACATGACGGCCGACCGCCGCGGCTTCTGGGAGGAGCGCGGCTACCACAACGTCGGCGATCCCTGGCGCGAACAGCGCTACTCGTACCAGGAGGAGCCCGGGGACGGCCCCGAGCTGTAGGCCCCGGCGCGCCTGCCTGGGGCTCCTGTCTGGATTTCTTGGATCTCCTGGGCTTCCTGGGTTCTCGGGCCTCTCGGGCTTTTGGTGGCGGTTTCGCTCAGCTGTCCCGGAGCTTCTTCAGCCGCTCCACGTCCGCCGCGTGCCCCTCCTTGCCGCCGGGCGTCTCGATGATCAGCGGTACGCCCTCGGTGGCGGGGTGGGTCATCAGCGCGCGGAACGGGTCCTCGCCGATGTGCCCCGCGCCGATGTTCTCGTGGCGGTCCTTGTGGGCGCCGGCCACGTCCTTGGAGTCGTTGGCGTGGATCAGCTTCAGCCGGCCCTCGCCGACCGTGTCCACCAGCAGGTCGAGCGTCTGGTGCATCCCGCTGGGCCCGGTGAGGTCGTGGCCCGCCGCGAAGATGTGGCAGGTGTCCAGGCAGACGCCCAGCTTGGGGTGGGAGTCCAGTGCTTCGAAGTACGGTCCGAAGTCCCAGGTCCGTGAGCAGAGCGAGGCGCCCTGTCCGGCGGTCGACTCCAGCAGCAGGAACGGGTCGTCGTCGTGGGTCAGCTCGTCGAGCAGCGGCAGCAGGTGCTCGCGGACCTGCCGCAGCGCGACCGAGCGTTCCCGGCCGCCGGTCGCGGAGCCCGTGTGCACGACGACGCCGAGCGCCCCGATCGCCCGCCCGCGCCGCAGTGAGTGCCGCAGCGACTCCACCGACTTCTCCACGGTCGCCTCGGTGTGCGAGCCGAAGTTGATCAGATAGGGGGCGTGGACATACGCGGGGATCGACTCGGCGGCGCAGGCCGCGCGGAACTCGTCGTCCTGGAGGGGGTTTCCGGGCGGGGTCGCCCAGCCGCGCGGGTTGGCGACGAAGACCTGGACGGTCTCGGCGGCCAGCTCGCGCGCGTACGAGAGGCCGACGGAGGCGAGGCCTCCGGCGACGGGGACATGGCCGCCGACGGGGTTGCGGGACTGCTGAGTGCTCACCCCTTCAGGGTGTCACGCGGTCCCGGTCTCCCGGTCGGCGGCCATGTCTCTGCGGGTGCCTGTGCGCCCGGCATGCCTGCGTGCCCGTGTGCTGCTGTGCCCGTCTGCGTCTGCGTCTGCGTCTGCGTCTGGGGCTGGGGCTGGTGGGGCTGGGTCTGCGTCAGCGGATCTCGATCGTGATCGTCGATCCCTCGGGGGCCGTGTCGCCGCCGTCCACCGACTGGCTCTCGACCGTGTCGCCGAAGAGGCCGAGCAGGCCGCGGTCCTCCTCGACCTTGAAGCCGGCCGCTTCCAGCTCCTGCTTCGCGTCGTCGACGCTGTCGCCCACGACGTCCGGGACCTCGATCATCTCCGGGCCCTTGGACACCGTCAGCGTGACGGTGTCACCCCCGGCCGCCTTGGTGTCGGGATCCAGCGACTGCTTGGCGACCTGACCGGCCTCGTACTCGGACGTGACCTGCTCGGAGGCGACCTCGACCGTCAGGCCGGCCTCCTCCAGCTCCTGCCTGGCGTCCTCCAGGTCGTCACCCACGACGTCGGGCACGTCCACCGGGTTGCCCTTGCTGACGGTGAGCGCGATCGCCGAACCGCCGCGGCGCTCGGTGCCCGCCCCAGGCTCCGTACGGATCACGAAACCCACCGGTACGTCGTCGCTGAAGCCCTTGGTGACCATGCCCGCCACCAGGCCCTCGTTCTTCAGGCGCTGCTTGGCCTTGTCCAGCGAGTAGCCCTCCAGGTCCGGCACGCGCACGATCTCGGGGCCCTTGGAGACCGTCAGGGTCACCGAGTCGTTGTCCCGGATCCGGGCGCCCGGCTTCGGGTCGCTGCTGATGACCCGGCCCGGCTTGACGGTGTCGCTGAAGCTGCGCTTGACGTCCTTCACGTCGAGACCGGCGCTCGTGAGCTGCCTCTTGGCCTGGGCCTCGGTTTTGGAGAGCACTCCAGGGACCGTGGTGAACTGGCCGGAGTTGATGTACCAGACGCCCGCGCCCAGGCCGAGGGCCAGCAGCACCGCGGCGACGATCGCGATCAGACCGCGACGGGGCGCCACCATGCGGCCTCCACGGCCGCGGCGCGGCGGTTCGGGCGGCGGGGACGGCAGGTAGCTCGTGCGGTTCAGCTCGGCGTCGTCGTCGTTCACCGGGAGGGGCCGCTGCACCGACAGCGAGAGCGGGATCACGCTCGTACGGTCGTCGGCGTTCTGGTGGTCCGTGGCGACCGCCTGCGGCGGGATGGCGTCCAGCTGGTCGGCGCTCAGTGCGTTCCGGGCGTCCAGGACCTGCGAGAGCAGCTCGACCGCGTCGTACGGACGGAGGTCGGGGTTGCGTGCGGTGGCCGTCGTGACCAGCTCGTCGAGCTCGTAGGCCAGGCCCGGCACGGACGCCGACGGCCGGGGCACGTCCTCGTGGAGGTGCTTGTAGAGCACGGTGGCGGGCGAGTCCCCGTAGTGCGGGCGGTCGCCGGTCAGCATCTCGAAGAGGAGGATGCCGCACGCGTACACGTCGACCCGGGGATCGGCCGTGCCGTTCTCTATCTGCTCGGGCGCGAGATACGACACCGTGCCGAGCACGGCCCCGGTCGTGCTGGTGACCGTGTCCACGGCCCGTACGAGACCGAAGTCCGCGACCTTCACCCGGCCGTCGTCCCCTATCAGGACGTTCTCCGGCTTCATGTCGCGGTGCACGAACCCGGCGCGGTGCGCGGCGCCGAGTGCGGCGAGGACCGGCTCCAGGACGTCGAGCGCGGCCCGCGGCTGCAGCGCTCCGCGCTCGCGCAGCACGTCGCGCAGGGTGCACCCGGCCACGTACTCCATCGCCAGATAGACGTAACTGCCGTCCGTGCCCTGGTCGAAGACCTGCACCACGTTCGGGTGCGCGAGCCGGGCGACCGACTTCGCCTCGCGGATGAAGCGGTCCACGAACGTGGCGTCGGCGGCCAGGCCCGGGTGCATCACCTTGAGCGCGAGCACCCGGTCCAGGCGGGTGTCCACGGCACGGTAGACCGTGGCCATCCCGCCGACGGCGATGCGCGCGTCGACGCGGTAGCGGCCGTCGAGCACGTGCCCGACGAGCGGGTCCTGAAGCGTCGTATCCACGCAGGTGAGTGTACGAGCCGCCACTGTCAACGCCGCCCGTACGGGCGATTCCGGGGCGCTACTGCAGCCGAGCTGTGACGCACGTCGCACGACGGCGACCGCGGTGCGGCATCCGTATTCGGACAGGCGTTCAGGCCAAGCGTCAGAAAGCAGGCCTTTCCGGGTCCAAACGGGCGACACCCTCCACAGGGGACGACGCCTCGGCGAAGTGACGGCGCGGAATGCGCCCCGCGCGGTACGCGAGCCGGCCCGCCTCGACCGCGTGCCGCATGCCCTCGGCCATCAGCACCGGCTCCTGCGCCCGGGTCACGGCCGAGGCGAGCATCACACCCGCGCACCCCAGCTCCATGGCGATCGCCGCGTCCGACGCCGTCCCTGCACCCGCGTCCAGGATCACCGGCACGCGCGCGTGCTCCACGATCAGCTGGAAGTTGTGCGGGTTGCGGATGCCGAGCCCGGACCCGATCGGCGAGCCGAGCGGCATGACCGCGGCGCACCCCACGTCCTCCAGCCTGCGGGCGAGCACCGGGTCGTCGTTCGTGTACGGGAGGACCGTGAAGCCGTCGTCGACCAGGGTCTCGGCGGCGTCGAGCAGCTCGATCGGGTCGGGCAGCAGGGTGCGCTCGTCGGCGATGACCTCCAGCTTGACGAGGTCCGTGCCGAGCGCCTCACGCGCGAGCCGGGCCGTCAGAACGGCCTCCCCGGCGGTGAAACAGCCCGCCGTGTTGGGCAGCACTCGGATGCCCAGCCGTTCGAGCACGGACAGCACCGAGCCGTGGGCCTTCGGGTTCACGCGGCGCATCGCGACCGTCGTCAGCTCGGTGCCGGACGCGACGAGTGAGCGCTCCAGGACGTCGAGGCTGGGCGCGCCACCGGTGCCCATGATCAGACGGGACGTGAAGGACGTACCGCCGAGGACGAAGGGATCGTCGGCCATGGGTCAGCCTCCTTGGACGGCGGTGAGGACTTCGACGCGGTCTCCCTCGGAGAGGAGGGTCTTCGACCACTGCGCGCGCGGGACGACGGTTTCGTTGAGTGCGGCGGCGACACCGGAGGGAGCCGCGGTGAGCGCTGCGACGAGGGTGTCCAGGGCCGTGTCCGGGGCCAGCTGCCGCCGCTCCCCGTTGACGAAGATGCTCATGCTCATGCGGGCTGCTCCGAGAGTGCGGCGGCACCGAACCGCCTGGGTGTGAACGGGCGGGCCTCGTCCGGGAGTTCACCGGTGGTCAGGGCGTGCGCCATCACGTCCCCGGTGACGGGCGTGAGGAGTACGCCGTTGCGGTAGTGGCCGGTCGCGAGCAGGAGACCGGGGAGTTCGGTCGGGCCGAGCAGGGGCGCGTTGTCGGGGGAGCCCGGGCGCAGTCCGGCCCGTGTCTCGGTGAGCGGCAGCTCGGTGATGCCGGGGACGAGTTCGTGGGCGTCCCGCAGCAGCTCGTACACGCCGCCGGCGGTCACCGTGGTGTCCCAGCCCAGCTCCTCGCTGGTCGCGCCGACGACCAGTTCGCCGCTCTCCCGCGGCACCAGATAGATGTGGTTGCCGCGGACGACGGCACGCACGCTGCGGCTCAGGAAGGGCGCGTACCGTTTCGGGACCGTCAGCCGCAGCACCTGTCCCTTCACGGGGCGCACCGGCGGCAGCACGTTGTCGGGGACGCCCGCGAAGCGTCCGCTGAGACTGCCCGCGGCGAGGACGACCTGGCCCGCCGACAGCTCGGTGCCGTCCGGCGTGACGACTCCGACGGCCCGGTCCCGTACGACAGTCAGGCGGTCGGCCCACGTCCGGTGGAAGGTCACTCCGGCCCGCTCGCAGGCCGTGACCAGGGCCCCGGAGAGCCGCCGCGGATCGATCTGGTGGTCGCCGTCGACCCGGAGCCCGCCGCGCACGCCCGGCGCGAGCATCGGCTCCAGACGCCGGCACTCGCGGCCGCTGAGCCACTCCGACTCCAGGCCCGACCGGCGTTGCAGGGCGTGGACTTCGCGCAGATGGGCGCGGTCGTCGGCGTCGAGCGCGACCGCCAGCGCGCCGCACTGCCGGTATCCGAGGTCCTGGCCGGTGGCCTCGGTCAGCTCGGCCGCGAAGTCCGGATAGCGGCGCGCCGAGGCCAGATTGAGGCCGAGCAGGGTCTGCTCGCCGTAGTGGAGTTCGGTGACGGCGGCCAGCATCCCAGCGGCGACCTGCGCGGCGCCGCCGCCGGGCTCCGGGTCCACGAGCGCGGTCGTGAACCCGCGCTGCGCGGCCCGCCAGGCCGTGACGAGGCCGATGATCCCGCCCCCGACGACCAGGACGTCTGCCGTGCGCCTTCTATCGGGCGCATCGGGCGCATCGGGCCTATCGGGTGCTACGGGTGTCTCCGGTGTACGCGACATGGGCGTCCAGCCCCTCCCTTCGCCGGCATGACCCGGATCAGGTTCGTACGGTCGGAGGCCGTCCCAGCCTCCCTCTCAGCCCGGTGCGTCCGGACTCCCGCGAGTGCTTTACGTTGGCCACCCTAGCCCTTCGCCCCAACAGCCTGTAAGGGAGCCTTCACGCATGGCCCGCTCGCTCGACGGACTCCTCCTCTCTCCGGTCGCGGACCAGGCGCCGGGCCAGGTGGGCACCCGTACCCGGTTCGCCTACCACGAGAAGGACGGCGAGATCTGGGCCGAGTACGCGGGCGGCGACGTCGTACGCGGCCATCTCGTGGGCACGCGCGCGGGCGACCGGCTCGACTTCCGGTACGTGCAGCTGAAGGTCGACGGCAGCACCTCGTCCGGGCACTGCGTGTCCCAGGTCCTCGAACTGCCCGACGGGCGGGTGCGCCTGGAGGAGACCTGGGAGTGGGAGTCGCAGGAGGGCAGCGGGACAAGTGTGGTCGAAGAGGTCACCGAAGCCTGACGCTGTGCAACAGCTCACCGATCGCGCCCCCTGACCGACGATTTCACCAGTGTCTATGGTGATCGTGTGAGTGAGCAGACGCAGGGACGGAGCCCGGCGGCGCGACGGAGCGCCGTGATCGCCGGGGCGGGCATGGCCGGCGTACAGACCGCCGTCGCCCTGCGGGAGAGGGGCTTCGCCGGAAGCGTGACCCTGATCGGCGCGGAGCCCCATCAGCCGTACGACCGGCCCTCGCTGTCCAAGGCCGTACTGCTCGGCAAGGCCGAGGGCTCCGCCTTCGACGTCGACTTCGAGGCGCTCGACGTGGAGCTCCGCCTGGGGCTCGAAGTGACCGGCGTGCACCCCTCGCGGCATGAACTCGACACGGCCGACGGCCCGGTTCCGTACGACGTCCTCGTCATCGCCACCGGTGCCGAGCCGATCCAACTGCCGGGCGCCCAGGGCGTACCCGGCGTCCATCTGCTGCGCACGCTCGACGACGCCGAGCGGCTGCGCCCCGTCCTCGCACGGCAGCACGACATCGTGGTGGTGGGCGCGGGCTGGATCGGCGCCGAGTTCGCCACGGCGGCGCGCGAGGCGGGCTGCGCGGTGACCGTCGTGGAGGCCGCCGACCGGCCGCTGGCCGGTGTGCTGCCCGAGGAGGTGGCCGCTCCGATGGCCGCCTGGTACGCGGACAGCGGGGCGGTGTTGCGCACCCACGCGCGCGTGGAGCACGTCGAGTCCGGCGAGGTGGTGCTCGACGACGGCTCACGGCTGCCAGCGGGTGCCGTCGTCGTGGGCATCGGGGCGCGGCCCGCCACGGCCTGGCTGGCCGGTTCCGGGATCGAGCTGGGCGCCCGTCGCGAGATCGTCGCGGACGACCACCTGCGCACCTCCGCCCCGGACGTGTACGCGGTCGGTGACTGCGCCTCGTTCCCGTCCGGCCGCTACGGGGAGCGCCTGCTCGTCCACCACTGGGACAACGCCCTCCAGGGCCCGCGCACGGTCGCCGCGAACATCGTCGGTGAGACGTCCGTCACGTACGACCCCGTGCCGTACTTCTGGTCCGAGCAGTTCGGCCGCTTCGTCCAGTACGCGGGCCATCACGGGTCCGCCGACGCCCTGGTCCGGCGCGGTGACCCGGCCGGACCGTCCTGGTCGGTGTGCTGGCTCCGCGAGAACCGCCTGGTCGCGGTCCTGGCGGTGGGACGGCCTCGGGACCTGGCACAGGGCAGGCGGCTGATCGAGGCGGGCACGCCGATGGATTCCGGGCTTCTGTCCGACCCCGCGCTGCCGCTCAAGGGCGCGACCGCGTAGACGCTCCGCCGGGCCGCACGGCTGGAGGCCGCCGGGCCGCACGGGGCTGGAGGTCGTTTGGTGTCTGCGGGCCGTCCGTGGCTGGTCGCGCAGTTCCCCGCGCCCCTGACGGGGCTGCGGCCCAGGTGCGAAAGGGGCAGCGGGGCCGCGGGCGTGACACGGTCGCACCGGCCCGGGTACCGACTGTCAGTCCGAGATGGCAGGCTTGTGTTCGTGACCGAGATTGACGCAAAGATCGATGCTCTCGTCCCCGCCTGGCTCACCCTCCCCGACATCGCCGAACAGCTCGGTGTCGAGGTGACCCGCGTCCGGCAACTGGTCAAGGAAGGCCAGCTCATCGCCGTACGCCGTGGTGAGAACCGCGCGCTGCACGTCCCCGCCGCTTTCATCGACGGGGCCGAGCAGAAGGTCGTCAAGGGCCTGACCGGCACCCTGACGCTCCTGCGGGACGACGGCTTCACCGACGAAGAGATGCTCGAGTGGCTCTTCACCCCCGACGAGAGCCTGCCCGGCACGCCCGCGCAGGCCCTGAGCGAGAATCGCGGCACGGAGGTGAAGCGTCGCGCCCAGGCGCTCGCCGTCTGACCTGATCACGCCGTCCGGCGTACGGGCCGCGATCCTCACGGCCCGTACGCCACCGACACGACACGGGGGACCCACGCATGCCCGAATCCACCGCACGCGCCCGGCTCGCCGACGCCCGCGTGTACCTCTGCACTGACGCCCGCAGGCGCCAGGGCGACCTCGCCGACTTCCTGGACGCGGTCCTGGCGAACGGCGTGGACATCGTGCAGCTGCGGGACAAGGGCATGGAGGCGGCCGAGGAGCTGGAGCACCTCGCCGTCCTCGCGGGCGCCTGCCGTCGGCACGGCAAGCTGCTCGCGGTGAACGACCGGGCGGACGTCGCCCACGCCATCGGCGCCGACGTGCTGCACCTGGGCCAGGGCGATCTTCCGGTGCCCGCCGCCCGGGCGATCCTCGGCGACGACGTCCTGATCGGCCGCTCCACGCACGCCGACGCGGAGGCCGCTGCCGCCGCCGTCCAGGAGGGCGTGGACTACTTCTGCACCGGCCCCTGTTGGCCGACCCCCACCAAGCCCGGCCGCCACGCGCCGGGTCTCGGGCTGGTCCGGTACACCGCCGGGCTGGCCACCGACCGCCCCTGGTTCGCCATCGGCGGCATCGACCTCGGCAACCTCGACGAGGTGCTCGAAGCGGGCGCCCGCCGCATCGTCGTCGTACGGGCGATCACCGAGGCCGACGATCCGGGCGCGGCGGCGGCGGAGTTCGCGAAGCGCCTGCGTCACGCGTAGGTGACCTGAGGCAGGGGCCCGGGGGTGTGGTCGACCGAGTGGGCAGTTGTCCGAGTGGTGGACAACAAATCGACAAATCGGGCAAATTTCCCGGATCCGGTTGGGGGACCGTCGCCCCCTGGCTAACCTGCGGGTATGGCCCTCGGATCTGCTTCCACCAGGACGGACCGCGCACGCACAGTGCGTGACATGCTCGCAACCGGCAAGGAAACGTACTCGTTCGAGTTCTCCGCGCCGAAGACCCCGAAGGGCGAGCGGAACCTGTGGAACGCGCTGCGCCGGGTCGAGGCCGTGGCCCCCGACTTCGTGTCGGTGACCTACGGCGCGGGCGGTTCGACCCGGGCGGGCACGGTCAGGGAGACCGAGCAGATCGTCGCCGACACGACCCTGACCCCGGTCGCCCACCTCACCGCGGTCAACCACTCCATCGCCGAGCTGCGCAACATCATCGGCCAGTTCGCGGACGCCGGGATCCGCAACATGCTCGCCGTGCGCGGCGACCCGCCCGGCGACCCGATGGCCGACTGGGTGGCACACCCCCAGGGCCTGACGTACGCGGCCGAACTCGTCCGGCTCATCAAGGAATCCGGCGACTTCTGTGTGGGCGTCGCGGCCTTCCCGGAGATGCACCCGCGCTCGGTCGACTGGGACCGTGACGTCGCGCACTTCGTCGACAAGTGCCGGGCCGGCGCGGACTACGCGATCACACAGATGTTCTTCCAGCCGGAGTCCTATCTGCGGCTGCGTGACCGGGTCGACTCGGCGGGCTGCGAGACCCCGGTCATCCCCGAGGTCATGCCGGTGACCAGCGTGAAGATGCTGGAACGGCTGCCCAAGCTCAGCAACGCCTCGTTCCCGGACGCCCTCAAAGAGCGGATCCTCACAGCCAAAGACGATCCGGCGGCTGTACGCTCCATTGGCATTGAGTTCGCCACGGAGTTCTGCGCGAGGCTGCTGGCCGAGGGAGTCCCCGGACTGCATTTCATTACGCTGAACAACTCCACCGCGACGCTGGAAATCTACGAGAACCTGGGCCTGCATCACCCACAGCGGGCCTAGACCGGTCGCATCGTCGTACGACACACTGCGTAGCGGCCACCTGGGAGAGGGGCGTACATGGGCTGGACGGTCCTCTACATCGCATTCGGCATCGTCGCGCTATGGCTGCTCGGCGAGGTACTTCTGCAGTACAAGGCGCGGCTGCGCTGGCGGCTGCTGGCCTTCGCCGGCTTCCTCGGGGTGGTCCTCGGTGTCCTGATTCCGAACGTGCTGGTCATCGGCCTGGGTGCCGCGGCCTTCGCCGTCGGGCAGACCTATGTGACCCTCTCGTTCCGCAGTGGCTTCGCTTCCGGCTGGGCCGTCAACGGTCTCGGCGGCCGTCCGGGCGCCAGCAAGCGCCGTCGCGGCGAGGAGCGCAAGGACCCGACGCTGGAGGTCTCCGACCTCCACGCCGCGGAGACCACGACGTTTCCCAGCCAGGGCTTCGACCAGGGCGACGACTACGGGCACGACGACTCGGTCTTCGGACAACGCCCCGCCACCGCCGCCGAGTCGACCTCCGTCTACGAGCCGCAGCCGCTGCCCGACGACACGGGTCAGTACGGCGTCTACAGCGACGCCGCCTACGCCGCGGCCACCGACCCGGCGTACGCGGCAGCCGCGCAGGCCCAGGGACAGCAGGGCCAGGACCCGCTCGGCCAGAACTACGGGTACGACGGCTACTCCGGCTACGACCAGCAGCAGTACGGCTACGACACCGGGCAGCAACAGCAGTACGCCGCCTACTCCGACCCGTACATCGGCACGCAGTCCTATGACGCCGCGTCGTACGGCCAGCCCTACGACGCCTCTCAGCAGCAGTACGCGCAGCAGGGTTACACCCAGGACCCGTACGCCACCAACGGCGGATACGCCGCTGAGACCCCGGCCGGCGGCGTCTGGGTGCCGCAGCAGCGCAACACCGAGGACCAGTACGGCGGCGAACTCCCGCCGGAGCAGTCGTATCCGTACGACGGCAACGGGAACAACGGGACCAATGGCGGCAACGGACAGCAGGGCGGCGGCGGCTACGACGAGCAGTACCGGTTCTGAGCGAGTCGGCAGTAACGGTTCCGGATGATCCGGATGATCCGGCAGTAACGGTTCTGAACGGGCCGGTGCCGACCGGGGCTCAGTGCGCCCCGGTCGTCGCCCCGTCGCCGTCACTCGCTGCGAGGTCACTCACTGCGAGCCCCGGAAGTCCGGCCCCTCCACGACGAGTCCGGCCACCAGCGCGCCGGACATGCCCGCGTGCGGCAATCCGCCGCCGGGGTGCGCCCAGCCACCGACCGTGAACAGGCCCGGTATACGGGTGCTGTTGGCGGGCCGCAGCAGTGTGCCGTCCGCACCGGCCAGCGCGGGAGCGGGCACGGCGCCGCCCTCGGCACCGGTCTCCCGCTCGGTGTCCACGGGGGTGCGCACCTCGCGCCACAGCATGCGCTCGCGCAGGCCCGGTATCGCCCGCTCGGCGGCGGTGACCATGCGGTCGGCGAAGGCGTCGGCGGCACCCTCGGCGGTCCAGTCGTGGTGCGCCAGCGACGGCACCGTCGCCGTGAGCACCACGGACTCGTGGTCGTCGTCCGGGCGCAGCAGTGCGTCGTCCGGCCGGTCCACCCAGACGGTGGGCCACTCCGCGGGCTTCCCGGCCCCGAAGACGTTCCGCTCGTCGGCCGGGTCCGTGGTGTGAACCACCGTGCGGTGTACGGCGCCGGGCTCGCGCGGGCCTCGCAGCGCGAGACAGACGACGGCCTTGCCGCAGGTCAGGGACCCGGGGTGCGACCCGGGCGCGTCACCCTCGTACAGGCTGTCGCGCCCCGTCAGGGCCTCCAGCAGCTGCGGCGGGCCGCCCACGACGAAGTCCGCCTCGGCGACGGTCCCGTCGCGCAGTTCCACGCCTGCCGCACGGCCGTCCTTCTCCGTGACCGAGACGACCTCGGCGCCGAAGACGAACTCCACCCGGCGGGCCAGGCACCGCTCGTGCACGGCCCGCGCCAACTCCCGCATCCCGCCGCGCAGATACCAGGCGCCGAAGGCGTGCTCCATGTACGGCAGGACCGCCGCGCTCGCCGGGGCGGTCTGCGGGTCGAGGCCGTACGCGAGCGCGTGGCTCTCCAGGAGGGCGGCGAGACGGGGGTCGGCCAGCTCCCACGCGCCGACCTCCGCGAGGGTCCGTGCCGTGCGGGTGCGCAGCAGCCGGCGCTGCCGCGGCGCGGGGTAGGGCTCACGCTCGGCCAGCACCTGCCAGTTGGGCCAGAGCGGCTCCTCCAGGAGCGGGCGGCGCGTTCGGTCCCAGGCCTCGCGCGCCCGGACCAGGAAGTCGCCCCAGCGCTCGCCGGCGCCCGCCCCGAGGGCCTCGCCCAGGGCCGAGACGACCCCCGCGCGGGAGGCGTTGGGCAGCGAGACCTCCGTGCCGTCGGCGAAGACGTGCCGTGCCGCCGGGTCGACCTGGACCAGGTCGACGCAGGCCTCCAGGGGCTCCTTGCCCGTCTTGACGAACAGGTCGCGGTAGACCGCGGGCAGGTGGAGCAGCCCCGGGCCGGTATCGAAGGCGAAGCCGTCGCGCTCGAAGCGGCCCACCGCCCCGCCGTACGTCGCCGCGCGCTCGTACACCACCACCCGGTGGCCCGCGACGGCCAGCCGGGCGGCGGCCGCCATCGCGCCCATGCCTGCGCCGATCACCGCAATTCGTGCCATGCCAGGGACTTTATCGGCCGCCACTGACAGCCGGCCTCCGGGCCTGTGCGGCAGGGGGCCGCCGAGGGGCGGCCGCCCCAGAGGCCGACCGGGGTGAGCCAGAAGCCGACGGGGGCCGCCGGAGGTCGGTCCGAGGTCAGCCCGGTGGGTGGCCCACCCGTTCCGCGAGGCGTTTCTCCTCGCGGCGCTGGGCCCTGCGGCGCAGGAACCGTCTGATCCGCGAGACCAGGAAGTAGAGCACGACCAGACCGGTCACCAGCAGGACGCCCGCGATGATCGCCGCGGCCTGCGGGTTGAACATCGCAAAGGTGATGATCCCGGCGACCCCGAGATCCTCGGCGGTGCTCAGCACGAAGTTGCTGAACGGCTCCGGCGAGGTGTTGACCGCCATCCGCGTCCCGGCCTTGACGACGTGGCTGGCAAGCGCCGACGAGCCGCCGATCGCGCCGGCCGCCAGCTCGGACAGCGAACCGCTCTGCCCGGCCAGCAGCGCCGCGACGACGGCTCCGGAGACCGGGCGGATCACGGTGTGGACGCTGTCCCACACCGAGTCCACGTACGGGATCTTGTCGGCGACGGCCTCGCAGGCGAACAGGACGCCCGCCGCGATGAGGACCTCGGGACGCTGCAGCGACTCGGGCACCTCGTCGGTCAGCCCGGTCGCGCCGAAGAGGCCGAGGAGCAGCACCACCGCGTACGCGTTGACACCGCTGGCCCAGCCGCTGGTGAAGACCAGGGGGAGTACGGACACGGAGGCGATCGTAACCAGTCGGCAACGGCGCGTCCTGGGTCTGAGTGCGTACGGCTGAGTATCCGTACCTAGTGAGTGAGTTGAGTACGCGCGCGGATGGGTGCCGACCTGCGTGAACGAGAGAGTAGAGGCACGGAAAGGGGCGCGGCTCCGGCACCGCCGACACGGGGCGGCGGAACGGTGCAGCGCCCTTGGCCGCTCCTTCCGCCGAGAAACTCGGCGGGAGCGAGGCACGGGGGGACCCGGGGGAGACCGGAACGGGGGAACCAACGGGGGAGTACGGGGAAACACGGGGGAGCACAAAAGGGGCGCCGGTCCGGCGTGGCCCGCGGGGGACGCGGCCACTTCGGACCGGCGCTTCACTTGTGTCCGAGCCCGTCCCCGCTGACCCTTCCCTGGAGCAGCCGGGACAGCGCCGAGTGGACGTCGTCCAGGGAGCGCTCCGGCTGGAACGCCTGCCAGTCCAGGGCCGCCACGAGCACCATGCCGACCAGCGCCGACGCCGTCAGCGGGGTGTCGATCTCGTCGCTCAGCTCACCGTTCGCGATCCCGTCGCGCAGGACGTTCTCGACGACCGCGACGGCCTCCTGACGGACCACCATCAGGGTGGACTGCCAGGCCCGGTTGGTGCGCCACAGCTCCGCCACGTAGAGCTGCGTGAAGGCCGGGTAGCGGTCGATGAAGACGAGGCCCGCCCGGATCATCGCGTCCAGTGCGTCGACCTTGCTGCCGCCGTCCCGGGCGGTCCTCTCCGCCGCCTCCCGGAGGGAGGCGGTCAGCAGTCCCACTCCGTGCCGGAGGAGCTCTTCGAAGAGGACGGACTTGCTCGCGAAGTTGTAGTAGACGGTGCCCTTGGCCACGCCGGCGCGTTCGGCGATCTCGTCGACCGTCGTGGCCGAGAAGCCCTGTTCGGCGATGAGGGTCACCGCCGCCTCGTAGAGCTTCTGCCGGGTCGCCTGTCTCCGGCCGCCGCCGCTGTCCACCGTCCTGCTGCTTTCCATGGCCCCGATTGTCACAGGCTCAGCTCCGGGTGCAGACGGTCGAGGGTCCATACCTGTCGTCGCCGCGCGGACACGGCGGTGAGCGCGAGGGCGCCGGCGGTGAACGCGGCGAGGACGGCGCACGCCTGCCAGACCGGCCCCAGGCCGCCGCCCGTGATGAGCCTCCTGAGGGCGTCGACCACGTAACTCATCGGCATGAAGGGGTGGATCGCGTTGAAGAACCCCGGACTGGTCTGCACGGGGTACGTGCCGCCCGCTGACGTCAGCTGCAGCATCAGGAAGGCGAGGACGAGGATCCGGCCGGCCGCTCCGAAGCGGGCGTTCAGCCACTGCACGATCGCCGCGAAACAGGCCGTCACCAGGAACAGGAAGCCCACCGTCCCGGCCGTCCGCGCCATTTCCAGTCCGATTCCCCAGTGCAGCACGGACATCAGCGCGACCGTCTGGAGCGCCCCCAGGGCGGCCACCGGAAGCCAGCCCGCCAGCGCGATGCGCCAGGCGGAGGAGCCCGCCGCGAGCGCGCGCCGGTTGAGCGGCGGAATCAGCATGTAGGCCACCATCGCGCCCACCCACAGGGAGAGCGGAATGAAGTACGGGGCGAAACCCGTGCCGTAGTTGGGCGCCTTGTGCAGGTCCTTCGAAGCGAGCTGTACGGGGTCGGCCATGACCTCGGTGCGCCGGTCGCGGTCGCTCTTGTCGTAGTCGGGGATCCGGCCGGCACCGTCGTGCAGTCCGCCGGCGAGCTTCCCCGAGCCGTCGACGAGCTTGTACATGCCTCCTTCGAGGTCGCCCGCGCCCGTACTGAGTTCGCCGACACCGGTGTCCAGGTCGGCCGCGCCGGACTTGGCCGTGCCGAGCCCCGTGTGCAGCGTCTTCGCCCCCTTGGCGACCTTTCCGGCCCCCTTGTTGAGCGCGTTGACCTTGGAGACGGTGGTGGCGAGGTCCTCGGAGAGGTGCGGCGAGCGGTCGGCCAACGCCTGGGCCTGCTTCTCCAGGGCGGCCAGATGCCTGTCGAGCGTGTCCAGGTCGCCGTCCTGGCCGGCCACCAGCGTGTTGACGTCGTCGGCGACCTTCGCCACGTCCGCGGCGGCCTCCTTCGCCTTCTTCAGCTCGGGGCAGGCGGCGTCGGGCAGCGGCAGGGTCTCGCAGCGCGCCTTGTAGACGCCGTTCAGCGTGTCGGAGGCCGTGCGGGCGTCCTCGGCAGCCGTCGGTGCCGTCTTCACCAGCGTGTCGAGGTTGCGGCGGATCGCAGCGGCGGAGTCCGCGACGAGCTGGGCCGTGTCGCCGATCTCCTTCTCGTTGCCCTTGAGGAAGGGCCCCACCTTGTCCGCGACGCCGTTGACCTTGTCCGCGAGCGTCTGCGTCCCCTCCGAGACCTGCCGCGAACCGTCCTCCAGGTCGCCCGCGCCCTTGTCGAGCTTCTTCAGACCGGCGGAGAGCTTGCCGCTGCCCGCCTCCGCGTCCTTCAGCCCGTCCGCGAGGTCCTTCGAGCCCTTCTTGGCCTTCCCGATCCCGCCCTTGAGCGTGTCGGCCCCCTTCGCGGCCTTCGCGGTCTCCCCGTGGATGTCGGAGAACGAGACGAAGATCCTGTCGAGGAACGACCGCGACGCCTTGGTCGAGGCGGCCGTCCGCACCTCCGCGAAGACCGTCCGCGAGATCTGCCCGACGATGTAGTTGTTCGCGTCGTTCGTACGCACCTGGAGGGCGCCCGTCTCCGGCGAGTCGCCCGAACTGGAGGCGATCCGCCTGCTGAAGTCGGACGGCATGGTCAACGACAGGTAGTAACTGCCGTTCTCGACGCCCTCGCGGGCCTCGGCGGAGCTCACCTCGTGCCACTCGAAGGCCTTGCTCTCGCGCAGCCCCTTGGTGATCTCGTCGCCCATCACGATCTTCCTGTCGGCCGCCGTCGCCCCCTTGTCGTCGTTCACGAGCGCCACGGGGATACGGTCGAGACGGCCGTACGGGTCCCAGAACGACCACAGGTAGAGGGCGCCGTACAGCAGGGGCAGCAGCAGGAGCGCGACCAGGGCCGCGCGCGGGAGCCGCCCCCTGCCGAAGCGCCTTAGCTCAAGCGCGGCCAGCTTCGGCGAGCGCATCCGCGGTCTCCTTGTCTTCCGGGTCTTCCGGGTCGCCCTGGGCCTTCGGGGTCTTCCGGTCTTCTTGGCGGGCCGGTCCGTCGACGAGTGCGGTGGACACCACGACCGCGTCCTCGGGGGCCTCGCTGCACACCGCCACGACCGTGGTCCCCGCTTCGGTCAGGGAGCGCAACAGCGCCCAGACCTCGGCCCGTTCGGCCCCCGAGAGCTTCAGGTCGGTGTCGTCGATGCCCAGCAGCCGGGGACGGCCGATCAGGGCGAGCGCCACGGACAGCCGCAGCGCTTCGACGCGTTCCAGGTCGCGCACCGCGGTCCGGGACCCCTTGGGCAGCGCCTCCCGGTCCAGCCCGGCGGCGGCCAGCGCGCTGTCGACGCGCAGGCGCGCCTCCGTCACCCGCTCCGAGCGAGGCCGCAGCAGCCCGCGTACGGAACCGCCGAACCGCCGCTGGAGCAGGGCCCGTTCCCGAAGGTGCTCGGCGACGGACAGGGCGGGCTCCAGGTCGGTGACACCGGGCACATGGGCCAGCGCGCTGAACCTGCGGACGGCCGCCATCTGCTTCGGCAGCTCCGACTGCCCGACTCGCGCCTGCCCCTCGGTGGGCTTCATCCGCCCGGTGAGCGCGAGCAGCAGACACGTACGCCCCGAGCCCGACGGCCCCTCGATCGCGATCAGCGAGCCGGGCTCCGCGTCGACGCCGATACCGCGGAACGCCCACCCGCGGGGCCCCTTGAGCCCGAAGTCCTCGGCCCTTACGCCGAGTCCGTGCGGACCGTCCACAACTTCCCCCACCCTCCGGGTCCTCGAGCCGACCGGTTTTTTGAACTGACTGGTCAGTGCAAAAGCTATCCCGAACCTGTGATCGAAGCAAAAGCCCAGGTCAGAACGGATTGTCAGTGGCATACCTCACGATGGACACATACGGCCACAGAGCCGTCACACAGACGACAGGAGGTTCGTCATGGCCACCTACCACGCAGCCGCCGCCCGTCGGCGACGCGCCACCGGCCCTGCCCCCTCACTGACCGGCCCGGCGAGCGACGTGCACCCCGTGCTCCGCCGGGCCACGGCCCCGCCCGCCGCCCTCGACCTGCTCGCCCAGGCCCGTGCCGGACTCGACGAGGCAGCCCTGCTCGAAACGCCGAACGAGCGGTACGCGACGGCACACCTCGCCGCCCTGCGCACCGCCGCCGCCGTGCTCGCCGCCCGCGGGCGCCCGGAGCCGAGCGCGAGGCGCCGGGCCAAGATCCGGAGCGCCTGGGAAGTGCTCCCCGAGATAGCGCCCGAACTCGCCGAGTGGAGCGCGCTGTTCGCCGCCGGTGCCCGCCGCCGTGCCCGCGCGGAGGCCGGCATCCAGGGCGCGGCGACCACCCGCGACGCCGACGACCTGCTGCGCGACGTGGCGATGTTCCTTCGCCTCGTCGAGCGCATGCTGGTGCTCCAGCCGGTCCTGCCGCAGCCGCGGCAGGAGTCGGACCGGGAGCCCGATCAGGGCGTGCCTGATGTGCCGGATGTGCCGGACGCGGGATGAACGGCGTCCGGGGTCGCGTCCGGGGCCGTGGCCGGGATTCGCCAGGAGCCGCCGGAGGCCGTCACTGTGGGCCTGTGCGGGCCCGTGCGGGCCTGTTGGCCGGTCAGGGATGGCCCGGTGTGCTGCGGGTCGGGGTCGGGGCGCCGGAGGCCGCCCAGGCCGTTCGGCGCGGCTCCTGTCGGGCTCCGGTTCGGTCGGGCTCCGGTTCGGCGCGGCTGTCAGCCGTGGCGTTCGCTGCTGGCAGGTCGGTTCGGGCAGGTCCGCCGGTTCGTTCCCCCGGTTCGCTCCGCCGGTTCGCCCGGCAGGGCGGGGCCGCAGGCGGGCCGCGTCCGGCGCGCGAGACGGAGGGCCGGCGACGGGGCACGAGGCAATAGGGTTGGAGGCGCCTGCATCTCCCCGGCGCCGGACTGGGCGGGGGAGGTATCCCCATCGCTCCGCCGTACGCAAGCGCGGCGCCGTGCCGAGGAGTCAACTGCCGTGTCGGACCCGATGCGCCCGCCCGTCTCCCACCACCGCCCTCAGCCGACGGCGCCGCGCTCCGACCCCTCACGCCCCCGCGCTTCTCTCCGTACCGCCGTGGTCTGGGACGTTCTGAAGGACGCCCTCGACCGCCGGGTCAAGGCCGCGGGCCGGGAGTCGCTGGACGTCCTCGACACCGGAGGCGGCAGCGGCAACTTCGCGGTGCCCGTCGCCCGCCTCGGCCACCGCGTTACCGTCGTGGACCCCAGCCCGAACGCGCTGTTCGCGCTGGAGCGCCGGGCCGCCGAGGCCGGTGTCGCCGACCGCGTCCAGGGCGTCCAGGGCGACGCCCACGGCCTCTTCGACGTCGTCGAGCGCGGCGGCTACGACGCTGTGCTCTGCCACGGCGTTCTGGAGTACGTGGACGACCCCGCCGAGGGTCTCCGCAACGCGGTCGGGGCCCTGCGCCCCGAGGGTGTGCTCAGCCTGCTCGCCGCCGGCCTCGGCGGCGCGGTGCTCGCGCGCGCACTCGCCGGGCACTTCACGGAGGCCCGGCACGCCCTCGGTGACCCGGACGGCCGCTGGGGCGAGGGTGATCCCGTACCGCGGCGCTTCACGGCCGACCAGCTCACCGGTCTGGTCGAGGGCGCGGGCCTGCGCGTCGGTGCCGTGCACGGCGTACGGGTCTTCGCGGACCTGGTGCCCGGCGTCCTCGTGGACACCGAACCGGGAGCCCTGGACGCCCTGCTCAAGCTGGAGGCCGCGGCGGCCGAACTCGCCGCCTTCCACTCCGTGGCGACGCAGCTCCATGTGCTCGGTGAGACTCGCGAGTCCACCGAGACCTGAGCCGTCTCCAGTGAGGGAGCTGTGGAGGCGCGCCGCTGATCAGGGGCGCGACGGCAGATGGAGTACGCCACAGGCCCCCCGATCGGGCGCTCGGAGCCGTATGATCGAGGGAGACCGTCCGGCATGACGGGCCGGTCGCTGGGGAATCTACGCCTCAGTGGATCGGAACGCCATGGCGGGTTCCGGTTGGCGAATTGGCGCAGAGGGGCGGGTTTCACGGGGGCGATTCCCTGCCTATCCTGAAGGGGACCCCCGGTCGCCCCGGCGACTGCACGATGAGGAGGACGCCGTGCCGCTCTCGGAGCACGAGCAGCGAATGCTCGAGCAGATGGAGCGAGCGCTGTACGCCGAAGATCCCAAGTTCGCGACAGCGCTTGAGGGAAGCGGGCTGCGTACGTACACCCGGCGACGGGTCTACCAGGCGGTCGCCGGCTTCCTCGTAGGTATCGCGCTCCTCATGGCCGGAATGGTCGCACAGCAGATCTGGGTCAGCGTGGTGGGTTTTCTCGTCATGCTGGGCTGCGCGGTGCTCGCCGTAACCGGTTGGCGCAAGGCCCCCAAGCCGGGCGAACAGCCCGCCGCGGGTGCGCCGGGCGCTCCGCAGGCCCGTCGTCAGGGCCGGCAGCGGCGCTCCATGATGGATCGCATCGAACAGCGCTGGCAGAAGCGCCGAGACGAAGGCGGCCAGTAGCCTCCGGGCCAGGGCCGACAGACGTACGCACGTAAGGGGTGACCACCTTGGGGTGGCCGCCCCTTCAGCGTGCCCGGTTGCCCGCGCCGAGACGGTGAACGGGGAGACGGTGAACGAAGCGGGCTGAGCCGTGTCCGAAGCCCTGTCTGAAGCCGTGCCCGAAGCCGTGTCCCGCCGACGCGGCAGCAACGAAGAGAACGAAGAGCACGCGAAGCGGACGTCGCGCGCCCACAGCGAAAGCGAAGGGGGCCTACCCGAACCGGGTAGGCCCCCTTCCGGCTTTCCGAGCCGGACGGCCTCAGCCGTTGCTCTGCTCCGACGGGCGTCCCGACGGGCGGCGCAGGACCGCCGTCCAGCGGGCCGTGGCCCGGGACCTCAGCGCGATCCAGCCCTCGGACGCCGCCCACGCAACCCGTACGGCCGAGCGCGGTGCGAGCAGTGCGCGCAGACGCGTACCGCGGCTGACCGTGGCGTGCAGACCCGCGGTCATCCGGCGTACGTCATCGGCGAGGCCCGCGGTCGGGCGGGGCCGTGGCGCGTACAGGACCTGCTCCACCGCGTCGGCGACCCGGTGGACGGAGGCCGCGGCCTCCGGTTCGAGATGCCCGATGCGGGCGATCCGTGCCGCCGCCTTGCGGGGCGTCTGGGAGTTGTCCGGCGCGATACCGAAGTCCCACGCCGTCTCGGTCACCTCCTGCCAGGCGGCCAGGGTGGCCGCCGCGGCGTCCTCCTCGGTGCGTCCGTGCGAGCCGAGCCGCACGGACCGGGCCCGCATCCGCCACAGCATCGGCAGCAGCGGCACCGCCAGTGCGGCGAGCCCCGCCAGGGTGAACCCGAGGATCGCGAACCACGGCGGTCCGTCGTCCGTCGATCCGAACGCCGCCTGCGGAGACTCGCTGCCGCAGGGCTGCTCCAGCTTCTTCTCCGCCGCCGTGCAGCTCTCGCTGCTCGACGGTTCGGCGGAGGGCGCCGAGGACGAGGAGCGCGAGGGGAGGTCCGGGTTGGGAAGCGTGGTGCCCGGCGTGTCCGTGCGGGTGTACTCCGGAACCGTGCCCCGGTTCGGGGTCGGCTCGAAGCGGGTCCAGCCCACGCCCTCGAAGTACAGCTCGGGCCAGGCGTGCGCGTCCCGCAGGCCCACCGAATTCGTGCCGTCGGCCTGCGGCGAACCCGGTGTGAAGCCCACCGCGACGCGGGCCGGTATGCCGAGCGTGCGAGCCATCGAGGCCATCGCGAAGGAGAAGTGGACGCAGAAGCCCTCCTTGTCCCTCAGGAAGCGCGCTATGGCCTGCGACCCACTGCCGACCTGCACCTCCGTGTCGTACGTGAAGCCGCCTTCCAGGGCGAACCAGTCCTGGAGCTTCACCGCGCGCTCGTAGTTGTTCGCCGAGCCGGCCGTGACGTCCCGAGCCGTCTCCGACACCACCGGAGGCAGTGACCCGGGGACCTTGGTGAACTCGCGCCTCAGCGCCGCGGGCGCCTCCGGAGCGTTGGCGAGCTGCTCCGCGGTCGGCTGCACGATCAGGCTCTTGACCGTGTACTCCTGGCCGCGCGTGGTCTGCCCGTGGTCGCCGACGAGCGTGCGGCCCACCGGCTCGTACCGCCACTTGCCGCCGATCCCCACCGCGCTGGCCGGGTAGGGCATGGGCAGCCAGTCCTGCGCGTACCAGTCCGCCGCGGAGATCCTCGTCTGGATCTCGGTGCGCCGGACGTCGTCGCTGAGGCCCGGCGGTGTCGGGAACGACCCGGGGACGTCCTGGACATGGCGCTTGGCCGGTTTCCACGCCGTGCCGTCGAACTCGTCGAGCGAGACGATCCGCAGATAGAGGTCCTGCGTGTCCTCGGAGTTGGTGCGGTACGACATGACCTCGCGGTCCTCGTCCACGTTCAGGCTGTCGCGGAGCGAGACCAGCGGGTTCACCGCGGAGATCGTGCCGCCACCGCCGGAGCCCGTGCCGACGCCGGTCCCGGTGCCGTCCAGCAGCCCGCCGTCGAGCGCGGGCAGGGCGAGCGGCACCACCAGGGCGATGCCCAGTGCGACGGCACCGATGCGGCGCCCCGTGCGGATCGGCGCGACCGCGCCGGCCGAGGCGTCCGTCGCCGGAGTCCGGGGACCGCCGCCGAAGACGCGGCCCCACTGCGAGAGCCGGTCACGTCCCTCGGCCAGCAGCAGCACGAGATAGCCGGCCGCCGCCATCACGAACCACAGCCAGCTGGCGCCACCGCCCTCCGAGAGGCCCGCGGCGACCGAGTACAGCGCGAGCAGCGGCAGTCCGGCCGGGGCCGCGCTGCGGAACGTCACGGCGAGGGCGTCCACCGCGAGCCCGATGACCACGACCCCGCCGACCAGCATCAGCCGGATACCGGGGGAGAGCGGAGCCGGGATCGAGTACCGCCCGACGTCGTCCCCGCCGGCCTGCAGCAGCTCCCCGAAGTGCCGGAACGCCTCCGGGCCGGGCACGAGCCCGGCGATGGCCTGCTCGCGGGCGAAGAACAGCGTCAGCAGGGTCAGGGTCACGAGCGCCTGAACCGCGATCGTCACGGCCCGTGCCAGGGGAACCCGCCGGGTCGCCGCCCCCACCGCGGTCTGCACCGCGAGCAGGAACGCCGCCTGAAGGATCCAGGTCGCCGGATCGACCAGCGGCAGCAGCGCGCCGGACGCCATCAGTGTCGCCGCCACGGCGCACAGCGCGAGTCGCGCGCGCCCGCTCATGAGCCACCGCCCCCTGCCGTGCTTCCCGTCGACGCGACTCCGTTGCGCTGTCGGTCGGCTTCCCGCCACAGGTCGGCCAGGCCCGTGCCCGGCGGTACGGCCAGGGCGGTCCAGCCCGCCTCGCGCAGCATCCGAAGCCGCTCCTCGCTCTGTTCGTCGGCCGCGCCGCGCACCCACGTCTCACTGTCCAGCAGGAAGGCCACGGCCCCGCCGCTGCGCTGACGCATCTTGGCGAGCACGGTCGCCTGCTCCTCGTCCAGATCGCCGAGGAAGGCTACCAACAGCCCCTCGTTGCCGCCCCGCAGAACGTCGTACGCCCGTGACAGGCCCGTACCGTCGGAGTGGTCGATCACCGCGAGGGTGTCCATCATCAGCCCGGCGGCGTCCGCGGACTCCTGGCTGGCTCCGGCGAATCCGTCGGCGCCCTCGCCGGGAACCGAGGTGCCGGTGTCGGTCAACAGTCGTACCGAAAAGCCCCGCTCGAGCATGTGCACCAGCGTGGACGCCGTGCCCGACACCGCCCATTCGAAGGCCGAGTCCGGGCCCGCGCCGTCGAAGGCGATGCCCCGGGTGTCCAGGAGCACCGTGCAGCGGGACCGCTGCGGCTGCTCCTCGCGGCGCACCATCAACTCGCCGTAGCGCGCGGTCAGACGCCAGTGGACCCGGCGCAGATCGTCGCCGTAGCGGTAGCCGCGAGGTATCACGTCGTCCTCGCCGGCCAGGGCCAGCGAGCGCTGCCGCCCGTCGCCGTACCCCTTCGCCTCGCCCGTCAGCCGCACCGGAGGCAGCGCCTCCACGCGCGGGATGACGGTCAGGGTGTCGTACGTCGAGAAGGAGCGGGTCAGTTCGCACATCCCGAACGGGTCGCTGAGCCGCAGCTGCAGGGGCCCCAGCGGATAGCGGCCGCGCAGGTCCGAGCGCACCCGGTAGGACACCTCGCGACGGCCGCCCGCCTCGACCCGGTCCAGTACGAACCGGGGCCGCGGCCCCAGCACGTACGGAACCCGGTCCTGGAGCATCAGCAGGCCGGTGGGCAGTCGCGAGACGTTGTCCATCCGCAGATGGACCCGTGCCTCGGACCCCGAGGGCACCCGCCCGGGGGAGAGGCGACGGCTGCCGGCGACCCGGTAGCGCGTGCGGTACAGCACGGTCGCGCAGACCAGTGGCAGCACGGCGAGCAGCAGCCCGACCCGGAGCAGATCGCTCTGCCCCAGGACGTACGCGCAGATCGCGGCCGCGATGCCGGCGGCCAGGAAGGACCGTCCGCGCGTGGTGAGACCGGCGAGTGCCGTACGCAGCCCGCCCTTGTCCTCCTCGGCCTGCGCCGCCGGCATCCCCCCGGTGGTCATCACAGCCTCCGGGGCGGCTGCTGGCCGAAGGCGGACGAGCCCCGGCCCATCCCCAGACCGCTCGGCGACTGGGGCGCCGCGGGCACGGGCGTGCGCTGGAGGATCTCCAGGACGACCTGCTCGGCCGTACGACGGTTCAACTGCGCCTGGGCGGTGGGCAGCAGCCGGTGTGCCAGAACCGCCACCGCGAGGGCCTGGATGTCGTCCGGCAGTGCGTACTCCCGGCCGCTGAGGGCCGCCGACGCCTTCGCCGCGCGCAGCAGGTGCAGCGTGGCACGCGGCGAGGCGCCGAGTCTCAGATCCGGGTGCGTACGCGTGGCGGCGACCAGGTCCACGGCGTACCGCCGCACCGGGTCGGCGACGTGGACGTTGCGGACCGCGTCGATGAGCTTCACGATCTCGTGCGCGTGCGCCACCGGCTGGAGGTCGTCCAGCGGGGACACACCGCCGTGGATGTCCAGCATCTGCAGCTCGGCCTCCGCGCTGGGATAGCCGATGGAGACCCGGGCCATGAAGCGGTCGCGCTGTGCCTCCGGCAGCGGGTAGGTGCCCTCCATCTCGACCGGGTTCTGCGTGGCCACGACCATGAACGGGCTGGGCAGCTCGTAGGTCGTGCCGTCGATCGTGACCTGGCGCTCCTCCATGGACTCCAGGAGCGCCGACTGCGTCTTGGGCGACGCTCGGTTGATCTCGTCGCCGATCACGATCTGCGCGAAGATCGCACCCGGTTTGAACTCGAAGTCCCTGCGCTGCTGATCCCAGATGGACACACCTGTGATGTCCGAGGGCAGCAGGTCGGGCGTGAACTGAATACGCCGCACTGAGCAGTCGATGGACCGCGCCAGTGCCTTGGCCAGCATGGTCTTGCCGACGCCGGGGACATCCTCGATCAGAAGATGCCCCTCGGCGAGCAGTACGGTCAGCGAAAGCCGTACGACCTCAGGCTTGCCCTCGATCACTTCCTCCACCGAACTGCGGACTCTCTCCACAGTGGCGGTCAGATCTGTAAGGCTCGCTCGATCGTCATAGGTCGTCACCCGGCCCTCCTCGGCCCGTTCTTTCCCGGGCCGACGCTCTGCGATGCGGACCGGCCCACCCCGAAACACGGACACCACGCGCGAAAAGTTCCGCGTGACGCCACACCCGCATTCTTGTTGCCGTTACCGGTTCGTGTCACTCGCCTGTGGATAACTGGCCGCGATATGTCACGGCCTGGGGGTTTTGAGCGGGTCCAACTCGCGTCAGGTGGGGTCTATCTCACGCAGCAGGCCCGTCTTCACATCGAACACGAAACCACGTACGTCGTCGGTGTGCAGAAGGAATGGAGAGGTGCGCACCCGCTGCATGGACTGCCGCACGTCCTGTTCGACGTCCCGGAAGGCCTCCACGGCCCACGCCGGGCGCTGGCCGACCTCCATCTCCAGGTCGTGCCGGAAGTCCTCGGTGAGGGACTCCAGACCGCAGCCGGTGTGGTGGATCAGTACGACACTGCGGGTGCCGAGCGCGCGCTGGCTGATGGTGAGGGAGCGGATCACGTCGTCGGTGACCACGCCGCCCGCGTTGCGGATGGTGTGGCAGTCGCCGAGCTCGAGGCCCAGCGCGTCGTGCAGGTCGAGGCGGGCGTCCATACATGCCACGACCGCGACGTGCAGCACGGGACGGGCGTCCATGCCGGGGTCGGTGAACGCGGCGGCGTACCGCTCGTTCGCCTCGACGAGGCGGTCGGTGACGGTGCCGCCGTTGGATATGGCGTCTCCGGGCTCTGTGGGAACGGATGCGGAAGTCGTCATATCTATAACGGTAGTGGTCACACGCTTTCCGGGCCTGCTGTGAGAGGGGACAAAGAACATCAATGAGCGTTGTTGTGAGGTAACCCACAAGGGTGGATCGACTACGCCCGTACGGGTGGAAAAACCCGGTTTGGTGCTTCATCCGGGCCGAGAGCCGCGACGCGCAGGCCGGTTCGTTGACCGCGGGAGACCGTGGACTAAAGTGACGCGAAGCGGGAGACGGACACTCTCCCTGCTGGACTGCTACCCCCGGAGGACCGGTGACGAGCCGGGATCTCCCCACGTGCGCGGCGCGTACGTACGGCTCGGCCTCCTCCCGCTCCCGGTCGGCTGACGCTTCCGGCGCCGGCAGGCCTCCCCTTCACGGAGCGGGCGGGGACCCGGCGGTGCGTGCGCGCCGTGCCGGACCTGAGAGGGCCCCTTGACCCAGAGCCGACATGTCCCGGTGATGCTCCAGCGATGCCTGGACATGTTGGCACCCGCGTTGGAGAGGCCGGGAGCGGTCGCCGTCGACTGCACTCTCGGCCTCGGCGGCCACAGCGAGGCCCTGCTCGCCCGCTTCCCCGAGGCCCGCCTCGTCGCCCTCGACCGCGACAAGGAGGCGCTGCGCCTCTCCGGAGACCGGCTCGCCCCCTTCGGCGACCGGGCCACCCTGGTGCACGCGGTCTACGACGAACTCCCCGACGTGCTGGACCGCCTGGACCTCCCGCGCGTCCAGGGCGTGCTCTTCGACCTCGGCGTCTCCTCCATGCAGCTCGACGAGGCCGACCGCGGCTTCGCGTACGCCCAGGACGCCCCGCTCGACATGCGCATGGACCAGACGACCGGCATCAGCGCGGCCGAGGTGCTCAACACCTACCCGGCGGGCGAACTCGTCCGGATCCTCAGGGCGTACGGCGAGGAGAAGCAGGCCAAGCGGATCGTGTCCGCGGTCGTGCGCGAACGCGACAAGGAGCCCTTCAGCAACAGCGCGCGGCTCGTCGAGCTGATCCGGGACTCCCTGCCGCAGGCCGCCAAGCGCACCGGCGGCAACCCCGCCAAGCGCACCTTCCAGGCACTGCGCATCGAGGTCAACGGCGAACTCACCGTCCTGGAGAGGGCGATCCCCGCCGCCGTGAAGTCGCTCGCCGTCGGCGGCCGGATCGCCGTGCTGTCCTACCACTCCCTGGAGGACCGGCTGGTCAAGCAGGTGTTCGCCGCGGGAGCCGCCAACACCGCACCGCCCGGCCTGCCGGTCGTCCCCGAGCGCTACCAGCCCCGGCTCAAGCTTCTGACGCGCGGTGCCGAACTCCCCACCGAGGAAGAGGTCGCGGAGAACCGGCGTGCCGCCCCGGCGCGGCTGCGCGGGGCCCAGCGCATCAGGGAGGACGCCGAGTGACGGGAGGGTGTGTGAGTTGGACAACCGAACTCACCGGACGCGTGGGTCGCAGGCCCGGATCCGTCAGCCGAGAACCCCAGCGCAGCGGGAGGGCGAGTGAGTAGCAGACCCGAACTGCGAGGGAGGGCGGCCCGGCTCGCGCGACTCTTCCCGACGGGCCCAGGACAGGCCGCCCGTACGCCCTTCGTGCTCCTGGTCGTACTGCTGCTCGGCGGCGGCCTGATCGGACTCCTGGTCCTGAACTCCGCGCTCAGCGAAGGGTCGTTCCAGCTCGACGACCTCCAGCGGGACACCAAGAGCCTCACTGACGAGGAGCAGGCGCTCCAGCGGGACGTGGACGCCTACTCCGCCCCCGACGCCCTCCAGCGCCGCGCCCGCGAACTGGGCATGGTGCCCGGCGGCGACCCGGCCTTCCTCAACCCCGACGGCAGCGTCCGCGGTGTTCCCAGCGCGGCAGCCGAGCAGTCGTCCGTGTCGGTCCCCGTGATCCGCCCGCCCGACGTGCTCCTCCCCTCGCCGTCTCCGACGCCCACCGAGAGCCAGGGACCCGCCGGGCCTCCGACGCCCGCCGAGCCCCCGGCGCCCACCGCGTCCGCCGTGCCCACCGCGGCGCCCGAGCCGCTCGCGGAGACGGTCACGGAGCCGTCCCCCCAGCCCACGCAGCCCGCTACGAATCCCGGCAGGTGACGGAAGTGTCCGACAGGGAACCCCCGCGCCGCCGGGTGCCCTCGCCCGCCCGGCCCGTACGTCCCGGCAGCCAGCGGCGGCCGGGGCCCGGCGCACGCCCCGCCCGCCGTCCGGCCCCGTCCCGGGGTCAGGGCCAGGGCCCGCGCGTCATCCGCCTCGGCAGCCCCCGGCCTCGGCTGCGCCTGGTCAGCCTCGCCCTGGCCCTCGTGCTGATCGCCTTCGTCGTCCGGCTCCTCCAGGTGCAGGCCGTCGACGCGAGCGAGTACACCGCCAAGGCCGAGAAGAACCGGTACCTCAGCCGCACCCTGGCCGCCGAGCGCGGCGGGATCACCGACCGCAACGGCGTCGACCTGGCGATCAGCGTGGACGCCAACGACATCACCGCCGACCCCACGCTCTTCACGCGGAAGGCGACGAAGATCGGCGACGCCCCCGAGCAGGCCGCCGCGCTGCTCGGCCCGATCCTCGACAAGGACCCCGACGAACTCGCCGCGAAGCTCCGGACCAAGAACACCCGGTACGTCCTGCTCGCCCGGCGCCAGACCCCCCAGGTCTGGACGCAGATCAAGGACCTGAAGAGCACGCTCGCCGACAAGGCGGGCGAGGACGGCTCGGCGAACGTCCTGGCGGGCGTCCTCCAGGAGCCCAGCACCAAGCGGGTCTATCCGAACGGCGAGCTGGGCGCCGGGATACTGGGCTGGGTCAACGCCGACGGCAAGGGCGGCGGCGGCATCGAGCAGCAGCTGAACAAGGAGCTGTCGGGCAAGGACGGCGAGATCCGCTACGCCCAGTCCGGCGGCCGGCAGGTGCCGACCGCGGGCTCCACCGAGAAGCCCGCCGTGGCAGGGTCCGAGGTCGAGCTGACCATCGACCGCGACATCCAGTGGGCCGCCCAGAACGCCATCGCCGAGCAGGTGAAGGAGTCCGAGGCGGACCGCGGTTACGTCATAGTGCAGGACAACAAGACCGGCGAGATCCTCGCGATGGCCAACTCGCCCGGCTTCGACCCGAACGACCTCTCCAAGGCCGACGGGAACGCCCTGCACAACTGGGGCCTCGAAGACGCCTACGAGCCCGGCTCGACCGCCAAGGTCATGTCGATGGCCGCAGTCCTGGCGGAGGACGCCGCCACGCCCGCGACGCACGTGACCGTGCCGAACCGGCTGCACCGCGGTGACCGGCTCTTCCGCGACGACATCGACCACCCGACCTGGTACCTGACGCTCAACGGAGTCCTCGCCAAGTCCAGCAACATCGGCACCATCCTGGCGACCGGCCAGCTGGGCAAGACGCAGCAGGAGGCCAACCAGGTCCTCTACTCGTATCTGCGCAAGTTCGGCATCGGCGACTACACGGGGCTCGGCTTCCCCGGCGAGACGAGGGGCATCCTCGCGCCCGCCGGCCAGTGGTCGACCTCCCAGCAGTACACGATTCCTTTCGGCCAGGGCGTGTCGATCAACGCGATGCAGGCCGCCTCCGTCTACTCGACGATCGCCAACGGCGGCGTACGGATCGAACCGACCCTGGTCCGCGGCACGAAGGGACCCGACGGACGGTTCACGCCTGCCGCCAAGCCCAAGGAGACACGGGTCGTCAGCGAGAAGACGGCGAAGACCCTGGCACAGATGCTGGAGTCCGTCGTGGACGACCGGGAGGGTACGGGCACCAAGGCGCGTATCCCCGGCTACCGCGTCGCGGGCAAGACCGGCACGGCCAACCGTGTGGATCCGGCCACCGGCCGCTACCACGGCTATACGTCTTCCTTCGCCGGATTCGCGCCCGCGGACAACCCCCGGGTCACCGTCTACTGCGCCATCCAGAACGCCACCAAGGGGAGCTACTTCGGCGGTCAGATCTGCGGGCCCGTCTACAAGGAGGTCCTGGAGTTCGCCCTGAAGACCCTCCAGGTGCCGCCCACCGGGGCCCAGGCCGCCAGACTTCCCGTCACTTTCACGCCCTGAGCCAGACCCGACCAGCCCCGACCACCTCCGGCGGGCCGTCATCGGCACCGACCGGAACGCCATGCTCCAGTACCCCGGATCACCGACCAGGAACAGCTCGTGACAACGATCACTCCCGACCCCGGGAACAGCGGCACGCCGCACACTCCGCCACGCCCCTCGCTTCGCTCCGGCGGGGGTGTGCCCGGTACGCTCACCGCCGTGCCACACGCTGATCAGTCCCAAACCACCCAGAAGGGCGTTCCTGTGACATATCCGGGGCCGCCGCGACCGGTTCAGAACTCCGCCACACCCCTCGCGGAGCTCGTGGCGGTAGTCGCCGATCAGATGGCGTCTCCTGCGCCGCAGGGCGCGCAGGGCGCCGTCGAGGTCACGGGCATCACCCATGACTCCCGGGCCGTGCGCCCCGGCGATCTCTACGCCGCGCTGCCCGGCGCCCGGATGCACGGCGCCGACTTCGTGACGCAGGCGGCCGGCCTCGGCGCCGTCGCCGTGCTGACCGACCCGACGGGTGCCGAGCGCGCGGCGGCCACCGGTCTGCCGGTCCTCGTCGTCGACGACCCGCGCGGACGGATGGGCGAGCTGGCCGCCTCCATCTACGGCCACCCCGGCCGCGACCTGCTCCAGATCGGCATCACCGGCACGTCCGGCAAGACCACGACGGCGTACCTCGTCGAGGGCGGTCTGAAGACGGTCCGCAACACCGGCCTGATCGGCACGGTGGAGATGCGCATCGGCGACGAGCGCATCAAGTCGGAGCGCACGACCCCCGAAGCGACCGATCTCCAGGCGCTGTTCGCGGTCATGCGCGAGCGCGGCGTCGACGCGGTCGCCATGGAGGTCTCCAGCCACGCGCTGGTCCTCGGCCGGGTCGACGGCTGTGTCTTCGACATCGCGGTCTTCAACAACCTGAGCCCGGAACACATGGAGTTCCACTCCGACATGGAGGACTACTTCCGGGCCAAGGCGCAGCTGTTCACGCCGGAACGCAGCAGGCTCGGCGTGGTCAACCTCGACGACGAGTACGGACGCAGGCTCACCAAGGAGGCCACGGTGCCCGTGGTGACGTTCTCCGCGGAGGGCCACCCGGACGCCGACTGGCGGGCCGAGGAGGTCCAGGTCGGCCCGATGGACTCGGTCTTCGTCGCGGTCGGCCCCAAGGGCGAGCGCATCACCGCCAAGTCGCCGCTCGCGGGCCCCTTCAACGTCGCCAACACGCTCGCGGCGATCGTCTCCCTCGCCGTCGCCGGGCTCGACCCGCAGACCGCCGCGGACGGCATCGCCGCCGTACCGGGTGTGCCGGGCAGGCTGGAGCGCGTGGACGCCGGACAGCCGTACCTCGCGGTCGTCGACTACGCGCACAAGACCGACGCCGTGGAGTCCGTGCTGCGGGCCCTGCGCAAGGTCACCGAGGGCGAACTGCACATCGTCCTCGGCTGCGGCGGGGACCGGGACAAGACCAAGCGGATGCCCATGGGCGCCGCCGCGGCCCGGCTCGCCGACACCGCCGTACTGACATCGGACAACCCCCGCTCCGAGGACCCCCTCGCGATCCTCGCCACGATGCTCGCCGGTGCCGCCGAGGTACCGGCGTACGAGCGCGGAGAGGTCCAGGTCTTCGAGGACCGGGCCGCCGCGATCGCCGCGGCGGTCGCCCGCGCACAGCCGGGCGACACGGTGCTGGTCGCGGGCAAGGGTCATGAGCAGGGCCAGGACATCGCCGGAGTGGTCCGTCCCTTCGACGACCGCCAGGTGCTTCGCGAAGCTATCCAGAAGACCCAGGGATGAACTTGTGATCGCCCTCTCTCTCGCCGAGATCGCCTCAGTCGTCGGCGGGCAGACACACGACATACCGGATCCGTCGGTCCAGGTCACCGGACGGGTCGTCAGAGACTCCCGTGAGGTGGAGCCAGGCAGCCTCTTCGTCGCCTTCGTGGGCGAGCGCGTGGACGGCCACGACTTCGCGGCGAGCGTCGTCGAGGCGGGCGCGGCGGCCGTGCTCGCGTCACGGCCCGTCGGCGTGCCCGCGATCGTCGTGGACGACGTCCAGACGGCCCTGGGCGCCCTCGCACGCCATGTCGTCGAACGGCTCGGCGCGACCCTCGTGGCCCTCACCGGCTCCGCGGGCAAGACCAGCACCAAGGACCTGATCGCCCAGGTGCTGCAGCGCAAGGCGCCGACGGTCTTCACGCCGGGCTCGCTCAACAACGAGATCGGGCTGCCGCTCACCGCCCTCAGCGCCACCGAGGAGACCCGGTTCCTGGTCCTGGAGATGGGGGCCCGCGGCATCGGCCACATCCGGTACCTCACGGATCTGACGCCCCCTAAAGTCGGCCTTGTCCTGAACGTCGGCACCGCCCACATCGGCGAGTTCGGCGGACGCGAACAAATCGCCCAGGCCAAGGGCGAGTTGGTGGAGGGCCTGCCCCCGGCGGAGGAGGGCGGCGTCGCGATCCTGAACGCCGACGATCCCCTCGTACGAGCCATGGCCTCGCGGACGAAAGCACGCGTGATCCTCTTCGGAGAGTCCGGCGAAGCGGACGTACGGGCCGAGAACGTGACGCTCACCGGGAGTGGACAGCCCTCGTTCAGCCTTCACACACCCTCCGGGTGCAGCGACGTGACCATGCGCCTGTACGGTGAGCACCACGTGTCGAACGCGCTCGCCGCGGCCGCCGTCGCCCATGAGCTGGGCATGTCCGCAGACGAGATCGCCACCGCGCTCTCCGAGGCGGGCACCCTCTCCCGCTGGCGGATGGAGGTCACCGAGCGCCCGGACGGCGTGACGGTCGTCAACGACGCCTACAACGCGAACCCCGAGTCCATGCGAGCCGCCCTGCGCGCGCTCGCGGCCATGGGCAAGGGGCGGCGGACCTGGGCGGTGCTCGGTCGGATGGCCGAGCTCGGGGACGAGGCGCTCGCCGAGCACGACGCGGTCGGACGGCTCGCCGTCCGGCTCAATGTCGGCAAGCTCGTCGCGGTCGGGGGCAGGGAAGCGTCCTGGCTGCAACTGGGCGCATATAACGAGGGTTCGTGGGGTGAGGAGTCGGTGCACGTGTCCGACACACAGGCGGCGATCGACCTGTTGCGCAGTCAACTGCGCCCGGGAGACGTCGTTCTCGTGAAGGCGTCCCGGTCGGTCGGCCTGGAGCGGGTCGCAGAGGCGCTGGTCGAGGGCACCGAGGGTGAGGTTGCCGTCCGATGAATCAGATCCTCTTCGCGGGAGTCATCGGCCTCTTCCTGACTCTCGTGGGCACTCCCATGCTGATCAAGCTGCTGGCCCGCAAGGGCTACGGCCAGTACATCCGCGACGACGGCCCGCGCGAGCACCACGCCAAGCGCGGTACGCCGACGATGGGTGGCATCGCCTTCATCATTGCCACGCTCCTGGCGTACTTCCTCAGCAAGGTGATCACCGGCCAGCCGCCGAGATTCTCCGGAGTGCTGGTGCTCGGCCTGATGACGGGCATGGGCCTGGTCGGCTTCCTCGACGACTACATCAAGATCGTCAAGCGGCGGTCGCTCGGTCTGCGGGCCAAGGCCAAGATGGCCGGCCAGCTGATCGTCGGTGTCTCCTTCGCGGTGCTCTCGCTGCAGTTCCCGGACAACCTCAACAACACCCCGGCCTCCACCAAGCTCTCCTTCGTGCAGGACTTCGGCTGGTCCATCGGCCCGGTGCTGTTCGTGGTCTGGGCGCTGTTCATGATCCTCGCGATGTCGAACGGCGTGAACCTCACCGACGGCCTGGACGGACTCGCCACCGGCGCCTCCGTGATGGTCTTCGGCGCGTACACCTTCATCGGCGTCTGGCAGTTCCAGGAGTCCTGCGCCAACGCGCAGACCCTCACCAACCCGGCCGCCTGTTACGAAGTGCGGGATCCGCTTGACCTCGCCGTCGTCGCCGCGGCCCTGATGGGCGCCTGCTTCGGCTTTCTGTGGTGGAACACCTCGCCCGCCAAGATCTTCATGGGTGACACCGGCTCGCTGGCCCTCGGTGGTGCGCTCGCCGGCCTCGCGATCTGCTCCCGCACCGAGCTGCTGGTCGCGCTGCTCGGCGGCCTCTTCGTCCTGATCACCATGTCGGTCGTCATCCAGGTCGGCTCGTTCCGCCTCACCGGCAAGCGCGTCTTCCGAATGGCACCGCTCCAGCACCACTTCGAACTCAAGGGGTGGTCCGAAGTCCTTGTGGTGGTCCGCTTCTGGATCATCCAGGGCATGTGCGTGATCGTCGGACTCGGCCTCTTCTACGCCGGATGGGCAGCCCAGAAGTGACGACCGCGCCCGACTGGCAGAGCATGAACATCACCGTCGCCGGTCTCGGCGTGAGCGGCATCAGCGCCGCCCGCGCCCTGGCCGGCCTCGGCGCGTCGGTCACGGTCGTCGACGGGGGCTCCTCGGAGGCCCACCGCGAGCGGGCCGCCTCCCTTGAGGGGGAAGGGATTTCGGTACGCCTCGCGGACGCCGAGACGCTTCCCGAGGGCACCGACCTCGTGGTCACCTCGCCGGGCTGGAAGCCGACCAGCCCCCTCTTCCAGGCAGCCGCCGAGGCGGGTGTGGACGTCGTCGGTGACGTGGAGATCGCCTGGCGCCTGCGCGGCCCCGACGCCGCCCCCTGGCTCGCCATCACGGGCACCAACGGCAAGACCACCACGACCCAGATGCTCGCCTCGATCCTGGCCGCCGCGGGCCTTCGTACGGCCGCCGTGGGCAACATCGGCACCCCGATCGTCGACGTGGTCCAGGAGGGCGACGACGCCTACGACGTACTGGCCGTCGAACTCTCCAGCTACCAGCTCCACTGGGCGCCCTCGCTGCGCGCCCACTCCGCCGCCGTCCTGAACCTCGCCCCGGACCACCTCGACTGGCACGGCTCCATGGAGGCGTACGCCGCCGACAAGGGGCGTATCTACGAGGGCAATCGGGTCGCCTGCGTCTACAACATGGCCGACAAGGCCACCGAGGACCTGGTGCGCGGGGCGGACGTCGAGGAGGGCTGCCGGGCGGTCGGCTTCACGCTCGGCACCCCGGGCCCGTCCCAACTCGGCGTCGTGGAGGGCATCCTGGTCGACCGCGCCTTCGTCGAGGACCGGCACAAGCAGGCCCAGGAACTCGCCGAGGTCGCGGACGTCAGCCCGCCCGCCCCGCACAACATCGCCAACGCCCTTGCGGCGGCGGCCCTGGCCCGCGCCTTCGGAGTGCCCGCCGCCGCCGTACGGGACGGTCTGCGGGCCTTCAGGCCCGACGCCCACCGCATCCAGCACGTGGCCGACGTGGACCGGGTCGCCTACATCGACGACTCCAAGGCCACCAACACGCATGCGGCGGAAGCCTCTTTGGCGGCGTACGAGTCGATCGTGTGGATCGCCGGCGGGCTCGCCAAGGGCGCGACCTTCGACGAGCTGGTCGCCAAGTCGGCAAAGCGACTGCGGGGCGTCGTCCTGTTCGGCGCGGACCGGGCCCTCATCCGTGAAGCGCTCGCGCGACACGCGCCGGAAGTACCCGTGGTCGACCTCGACCGGACAGACACTGGGGCGATGCTCGCGGCGGTCCGTGAGGCCGCACGGCTCTCCGAGCCGGGAGACACTGTCCTACTGGCGCCGGCCTGTGCGTCCATGGACATGTTCGCCAACTACAACAAGCGCGGCGACGCTTTCGCGGAGGCGGTTCGCGAACTCGGCGCCGTCGACGGCTGACCCGGGTCCGCCTCGCCCGGCGGCGCCGGGCACACCTGGGAGGGACGCGTGACACGGATCCGGCTGGGGCTTCGGCGGTGGCACTCCGCCGATGGCACGGCACTGTGCCGGCCCGTCCCGCCCCCAGGGGCCGAACGGTCCGGGGGAATCCCGGGCGAACGGTCCGGAGGGATCCCCGGCGAACGGTCCGGAGGGATCCCCGGCGAACGGTCCGGGGAGATTCCCGGCGGGACGCCCTCCCACGGCATGGCAGGTGCCGCCCATGTCCAGTAGCCGTACCGGGCGTCCTCCCGTCCAGCGCGCCCCCCGCCGGCCCGCCGGTCCCCGCCCCCCTCGCGACAACCCCGTAGGACGCCTCTACACGCGCGTACGCCGTGCCTGGGACCGGCCGCTGACCGCCTACTACCTGATCCTCGGCGGCAGCCTGCTGATCACCGTCCTCGGACTGGTGATGGTGTACTCCGCCTCGCAGATCACCGCGCTCCAGCTGTCGCTGCCCGGGTCGTACTTCTTCCGCAAGCAGTTCCTCGCCGCCGTGCTCGGCGGTCTGCTGCTGCTCGCCGCGTCACGGATGCCGTCCAAGCTGCACCGGGCGCTGGCCTACCCGATGCTGCTCGGCTCGGTCTTCCTGATGATCCTCGTCCAGGTGCCGGGGATAGGGGTCGCGGTCAACGGCAACCAGAACTGGATCTCCGTCGGCGGCCCCTTCCAGCTCCAGCCCAGCGAGTTCGGCAAGCTCGCCCTCGTCCTGTGGGGAGCCGACCTGCTCGCCCGCAAACAGGACAAGCGGCTGCTGACGCAGTGGAAGCACATGCTGGTGCCGCTCGTCCCGGTGGCCTTCATGCTGCTCGGGCTGATCATGCTCGGCGGCGACATGGGCACGGCGATCATCCTCACCGCGATCCTGTTCGGACTGCTGTGGCTCGCGGGGGCGCCCACACGGCTCTTCGGGGGCGTGCTCGCCGTCGCCCTGACCATCGGCTTCATCCTCATCAAGACCAGCCCGAACCGCATGGCCCGCCTCTCCTGCCTGGGAGCCACCGAACCCCAGTCGGGCCCCGTCGACTGCTGGCAGGCCGTGCACGGCATCTACGCCCTCGCCTCCGGCGGGCTGTTCGGCTCCGGCCTCGGCGCCAGTGTGGAGAAATGGGGGCAACTGCCCGAAGCACACACCGACTTCATCTTCGCCATCACCGGTGAGGAACTGGGCCTCGCGGGGACGCTGTCGGTCCTCGCCCTCTTCGCGGCTCTAGGCTATGCGGGTATCCGCGTGGCCGGACGCACGGAGGACCCCTTCGTGAGGTATGCCGCGGGAGGCGTGACCACCTGGATCACGGCCCAGGCCGTGATCAACATCGGTGCGGTGCTCGGGCTGCTGCCGATCGCCGGCGTCCCTCTCCCGCTGTTCTCCTACGGGGGATCCGCCCTGCTTCCGACCATGTTCGCCATCGGGCTCCTCATCGCCTTCGCGCGCGAGGATCCCGCAGCGCGGGCGGCGCTTGCGATGCGGCAACCCCGCTTTGGCAGAAAGCGGGCTGCGGTGAGAGGCTCCGCAGGGGCCGCGGGGCCTCGGAGATGGAACACGATGCGACGGCGCGCCGCGGCGCGTTCGTCCGGAGAGCGGTGAATTTCGGTGCATGTCGTACTCGCCGGTGGGGGGACCGCCGGCCACATCGAGCCCGCGCTCGCCCTCGCGGACGCCCTGCGCAGGCAGGACCCGACCGTGGGTATCACGGCCCTGGGCACGGAGCGCGGACTCGAGACCCGACTCGTACCAGAGCGAGGCTACGAACTCGCGTTGATCCCCGCGGTACCGCTGCCGCGCAAGCCCACCCCCGAGCTGATCACCGTCCCCGGACGACTGCGTGGCACGATCAAGGCGGCCGAGCAGATCCTTGAGCGCACCAAGGCCGACGCGGTCGTCGGCTTCGGCGGCTATGTCGCCCTGCCCGCCTACCTCGCGGCCAAGCGCCTCGGCGTCCCGATCGTCATCCACGAGGCCAACGCCCGCCCCGGCCTCGCCAACAAGATCGGTTCGCGGTACGCCGCCCGGGTCGCCGTCTCCACACCGGACAGCAAGCTGCGCGACGCCCGCTACATCGGCATCCCGCTGCGCCGCTCGATCGCCACGCTCGACCGGGCCGCCGTACGCCCGCAGGCACGCGCCGCGTTCGGGCTCGACCCCGCCCTGCCGACCCTGCTGGTCTCCGGCGGCTCGCAGGGCGCCCGCCGCCTCAACGAGGTGGTCCAGCAGGCCGCCCCGTACCTCCAGCAGGCCGGGATCCAGATCCTGCACGCGGTCGGCCCGAAGAACGAACTGCCGCAGGTCCACCAGATGCCGGGGATGCCCCCGTACATCCCGGTACCGTACGTGGACCGGATGGACCTCGCGTACGCCGCGGCCGACATGATGCTCTGCCGCGCGGGCGCGATGACCGTCGCCGAACTCTCCGCCGTCGGGCTCCCCGCCGTCTACGTCCCGCTGCCCATCGGCAACGGCGAACAGCGGCTCAACGCCCAGCCGGTGGTCAAGGCCGGCGGCGGACTGCTGATCGACGACGCGGAACTGACACCGCAGTGGGTGCAGAGCAACGTCCTGCCCGTGCTCGCCGATCCGCACCGGCTGTTCGAGATGTCCCGCGCCGCCTCCGAGTTCGGCCGCCGGGACGCCGACGACCTGCTCGTCGGGATGGTGTACGAGGCGATCGCGTCACGCCGTTAGGGCGTGGCAGAAGGCAGGGGAGCGTGGCCGGACCGACCACCGCCGAACGTGGCGAACGGCAGCATCTGGACTCCGGCCCGCCCCGGCCACCTCTTCTCAAGAGGCTCCCGAAGCCTCGTAGGCTCATCATTCCGGGTGTCTGCCTCGCGCTGCTCGCCGCGGGCTGTCTCTGGGTGCTCTACGGCTCGCAGTGGCTCCGCGTCGAGCGGGTATCGGCTTCGGGGACACGGGTCCTGACGCCCGATCAGGTCGTCGAGGCGGCCGACGTGACGGTCGGATCGCCGTTGATTTCAGTCGACACCGATGTGATTGAGGCGCGACTGCGCCAGAAATTGCCCCGAATTGACTCGGTTGACGTCGTCCGTTCCTGGCCCCATGGAATCGGGCTGAAAGTGATCGAACGCACTCCGGTTCTCATTGCCGAAAAGGGCGGAAAGTTCGTCGAAGTGGACGCCAAGGGAGTGCGATATGCCACCGTTTCGCGCGCCCCGAAGGGCGTTCCCGCACTGGAATTGACGGTCTCCCGGTCCGCGGGCCTGCGCCGCTTCGGGACCGACCGGCTGATGCGTGAGGCGGTACGCGTCGCGGGTTCCCTTCCGGCCGCGGTCGCGCGTGACACCCGGACCGTCAAGGTCCGTTCGTACGACTCCATCTCGCTGGAGTTGAGCGGCAACCGGACCGTCCTGTGGGGAAGTGGCGAGAAGAGCGGCGTCAAGGCCCGTACGCTCAGCGCTCTCATGAAAGCCGCTCCAGAGGCCCGGCACTTCGATGTCAGCGTTCCCACCGCCCCTGCGTCATCGGGGAGTTGACGCACATCCGCGCAGGCCAGCACCCTGGTTGGGCAGCGCTACGGCTGATCACATAGGGTGAAAAGAAAAACGGGAGGTTCGGCGTGTTCGTTGAACGTGCGCCACTTGTCGACTTAGTGTCCTGTTCGGAAGAGTCCAAGGAACAGACACACTGGTAACCCTAAACTTCAGCGTTAGGGTTCGGGTCGGCGTTCGGACCGTCCCATTCGGCATCAGTCGTCGGATCGCGAACGTGCGAGGCGGCGACACGTAACTCGAGGCGAGAGGCCTTCGACGTGGCAGCACCGCAGAACTACCTCGCAGTCATCAAAGTCATCGGTGTCGGCGGCGGTGGTGTCAATGCCATCAACCGGATGATCGAGGTCGGTCTCAAGGGTGTCGAGTTCATCGCCATCAACACCGACGCCCAGGCGCTGTTGATGAGCGACGCCGACGTCAAGCTCGACGTCGGCCGCGAACTCACCCGCGGACTCGGCGCCGGAGCCAACCCGGCCGTCGGCCGCAAGGCGGCGGAGGACCACCGCGAGGAGATCGAGGAGGTCCTCAAGGGGGCCGACATGGTCTTCGTGACAGCCGGCGAGGGCGGCGGCACCGGCACCGGCGGCGCACCCGTCGTGGCCAACATCGCCCGCTCGCTCGGCGCCCTCACCATCGGCGTGGTCACGCGTCCGTTCACCTTCGAGGGACGGCGCCGCGCCAACCAGGCCGAGGACGGCATCGCGGAACTCCGCGAAGAGGTCGACACCCTCATCGTCATCCCGAACGACCGGCTGCTGTCCATCTCGGACCGCCAGGTCTCGGTCCTCGACGCCTTCAAGTCGGCGGACCAGGTCCTGCTCTCCGGTGTTCAGGGCATCACCGACCTCATCACCACGCCCGGTCTGATCAACCTCGACTTCGCCGACGTCAAGTCCGTGATGTCCGAGGCGGGTTCGGCGCTCATGGGCATCGGCTCGGCCCGCGGCGACGACCGCGCGGTGGCCGCGGCCGAGATGGCGATCTCCTCGCCGCTCCTGGAGGCGTCCATCGACGGCGCTCGAGGCGTGCTGCTCTCCATCTCCGGCGGCTCCGACCTCGGCCTGTTCGAGATCAACGAGGCCGCCCAGCTGGTGAGCGAGGCCGCGCACCCCGAGGCCAACATCATCTTCGGCGCGGTCATCGACGACGCGCTCGGCGACGAGGTCCGGGTCACCGTCATCGCGGCCGGCTTCGACGGCGGACAGCCCCCGTCCAAGCGGGACACTGTGCTCGGCTCGTCCTCCGCCAAGCGCGACGAGCCCACACCGGCCCGGTCGGGCGACAGCCGCCCGTCCTTCGGCTCGCTGGGCAGCGTCACGCCGAAGGAGGCCCCGGAGCCCGCTCCGGAGCCCGTGAGCAACGAACTGCCGTCGGTCTCCCCGCCGGTCCCGCCGTCGCGGACGTACTCGGACAGCGCGGCCGAAGAGCTGGACGTGCCGGACTTCCTCAAGTGATAGGACAGCGCTCCCTGGTGGGCACTGAGAGCGGCGCGCACTTCGCCTTCACCGACCGGTGGGGCGGGGTGAGCGCCGTTCCGTACGAGGAGCTCAACCTCGGCGGTGCGGTCGGTGACGACCCCGCTGCCGTACAGACCAATCGGCTGTGGGCGGCCAAGTCCCTGGGACTCGACGCGAGTCGCGTGGTCTGGATGAATCAGGTGCACGGCAGCGACGTCGCCGAGGTCGACGGGCCGTGGACCAACGCCCGGGCCACCCCGCCGGTCGACGGTCTGGTGACCGCGACCCGGGGGCTGGCCCTCGCCGTACTCACCGCCGACTGCGTCCCGGTCCTGCTGGCCGACCCCGTCGCCGGAGTGGTCGGCGCCGCACACGCGGGGCGGCCCGGCATGGTCGCCGGGATCGTGCCCGAGACGATCGACGCGATGGAGTCGCTGGGCGCGGACCCCGCGCGCATCGTCGCCCGCACCGGTCCCGCCGTCTGCGGCCGCTGCTACGAAGTGCCGGAGGCGATGCGCGCCGAGGTCGCCGCCGTCGAGCCCGCGGCGTACGCCGAGACGAGTTGGGGCACGCCGGCGGTCGACGTGGCCGCGGGGGTGCACGTGCAACTGGGGCGGCTCGGGGTGCGCGACCGGGAGCAGTCGCCGGTGTGCACGCTGGAGTCCGATGATCACTTCTCGTACCGCAGGGACCGCACCACGGGTCGGCTCGCGGGCTATGTGTGGCTGGACTGATGGGGCATGACGGACCGTAAGGCTCAACTCGCCGGAAACCTGGCGAAAGTGGAAGAGCGTATCGCGGCGGCGTGTGTGGCCGCCGGGCGCAAGCGCGAAGAGGTGACCCTGATCGTGGTCACCAAGACCTACCCGGCCGACGATGTGCGGATCCTGTCGGAACTCGGTGTGCGTCACGTCGCCGAGAACCGTGACCAGGACGCGGCGCCCAAGGCCGCGGCCTGCTCGGATCTGCCCCTCTCCTGGCACTTCGTCGGTCAGTTGCAGACCAACAAGGTGCGTTCCGTGGTCGGTTACGCGGATGTCGTGCAGTCCGTCGACCGGGCCCGGCTCGTCACCGCCCTGTCGAAGGAGGCGGTGCGGCGGGAGCGCGAGCTGGGGTGCCTCATCCAGGTCGCGCTCGACGCGGAGGAATCCGTGGCGGGAAAGGGTGGACTGGGCGAGCGCGGTGGTGTAGGACCCGACGGTATCGAGGAGTTGGGCGCTCTCGTGGCCGAGGCTCCGGGGCTGAGGCTCGACGGACTGATGACCGTCGCCCCGCTCTCCGGGGAGTACGCCGGGCGTGAACTGGCGGCGTTCGAGCGGCTGATGGATTTGTCGACTGACCTGCGCAGCGCCCATCCGGCTGCGAACATGGTCTCGGCAGGGATGAGTGCGGACCTCGAACAGGCCGTGGCAGCCGGAGCGACACATGTGCGCGTCGGTACTGCGGTACTCGGAGTCCGCCCCAGGCTCGGGTAACGTCGCCAAGAAGTCGGACCACAGCAGAAAATATGGTCATTACCACCATAGGTGGGCATAACGACCTCGTGGATCGCGGGCACTTGGCAACAGTCAGCCGATCCACCACAGAGCGGAGGACTCAGAGCATGGCCGGCGCGATGCGCAAGATGGCGGTCTACCTCGGCCTCGTGGAGGACGATGGGTACGACGGCAGGGGCTTCGACCCCGACGACGACTTCGAGCCCGAGCTTGATCCGGAGCCCGAGCGGGACCGCCGACGGCACGAGCCGTCGCATCAATCACACCAGCCGCATCAGTCCCAACGGGACGAATCGGTACGAGTGGTGCAACCGCCCGTGCAGCGCGATCCCGTGTCACATTCCGCTTCGCTCACCGCGGAATCAGGGCGTCCGGCGCGAATCGCCCCCGTGGCGTCCATCACACAAGAACGTCAAAGCCTGGAGAAGAACGCACCGGTGATCATGCCCAAGGTCGTGTCGGAACGAGAGCCGTACAGGATCACCACACTGCACCCCCGGACCTACAACGAGGCCCGTACCATCGGGGAACACTTCCGTGAGGGCACCCCGGTGATCATGAATCTGACCGAGATGGATGACACAGACGCGAAGCGACTTGTCGACTTTGCGGCGGGTTTGGTGTTTGGTCTTCACGGGAGCATCGAGCGGGTGACGCAGAAGGTGTTCCTGTTGTCGCCTGCTAACGTCGATGTCACGGCGGAGGACAAGGCTCGCATCGCAGAGGGCGGGTTCTTCAACCAGAGCTGAGACGCAGGACCGGACAAGGCACGGAAACAGGGGAGAGGGAAGCACGGATCATGAGCGTGGTTGCGCAGGTTCTCTACGTCGCGCTGATGTGTTTCCTCATCGTGCTGATCTTCCGGCTGGTCATGGACTACGTCTTCCAGTTCGCCCGCTCATGGCAACCCGGCAAGGCGATGGTGGTCGTTCTGGAGGCCACCTACACTGTCACTGATCCACCGCTCAAGCTTCTGCGGCGGTTCATCCCGCCGCTGCGTCTCGGGGGCGTGGCGCTCGACCTGTCCTTCTTCGTACTGATGATCATCGTCTACATCCTGATCTCCGTTGTGAGCCGGCTGTGAACGATACGGTCTTGCCGAACGCCGACGATGCCGACGACTACGTTGAGGTGAAGAGATGCCGTTGACCCCCGAGGACGTGCGGAACAAGCAGTTCACGACCGTCCGCCTCCGAGAAGGCTATGACGAGGACGAGGTCGATGCCTTCCTCGATGAGGTCGAAGCCGAACTGACCCGCCTGCTCCGCGAGAACGAGGACCTGCGCGCCAAGCTGGCCGCCGCCACACGCGCCGCCGCGCAGAACCAGCAGCAGGGCATGCGCAAGCCGCCCGAACAGCAGGATCCGCAGCAACAGCAAGGACCTCCGCAGGGCATGCGCGGTCCCGGCGCTCCCGTGCCCGCCGGCATATCGGGTCCGCCGCAGCAGCAGATGGGCGGCCCCATGGGCGGCCCGCCCCAGCTGCCGAGCGGTGCGCCGCAGCTGCCCGCGGGCCCCAGTGCCCAGGGTGGCCAGCAGGGTCCCGGCCCGATGGGTCAGGGTCCGATGGGCCAGGGCCCCATGGGTCAGGGTCCCGGTCAGATGCAGCAGCAGATGCAGGGTCAGATGCAGCAGCAGATGCCCCAGCAGATGGGCGGCCCGATGGGCGGTCCCATGGGTGGACCGATGGGCGGTCACGGTGGCCCGCAGATGGGTCAGCCCGGCCAGGGCCCCGGTGGCGACAGCGCCGCCCGTGTCCTCTCGCTGGCGCAGCAGACCGCCGACCAGGCGATCGCCGAGGCCCGTTCCGAGGCCAACAAGATCGTCGGCGAGGCCCGCAGCCGCGCCGAGGGTCTGGAGCGCGACGCCCGTGCCAAGGCCGACGCTCTCGAGCGGGACGCGCAGGAGAAGCACCGCGTGGCGATGGGCTCCCTGGAGTCCGCTCGCGCCACGTTGGAGCGCAAGGTCGAGGACCTGCGTGGCTTCGAGCGCGAGTACCGCACGCGTCTGAAGTCCTACCTGGAGTCGCAGCTGCGTCAGCTGGAGACCCAGGCCGACGACTCGCTGGCTCCGCCGCGTGCTCCGGCCGCCGCGTCGCTTCCGTCGTCGCCGAGCCCGTCCATGGCTCCGGCCGGGGCGAGCGCGCCGTCCTACGGTGGCCAGCAGATGGGTGGCCCGGCTCCGGCCCCGCCGTCCTACGGTGGTCAGCAGCAGATGTCGCCGGCCATGACCCAGCCGATGGCGCCGGTCCGGCCGCAGGGCCCCTCGCCCATGCAGCAGGCGCCCTCGCCGATGCGTGGCTTCCTGATCGACGAGGACGACAACTGACGGCCTCCCGTACGCCTTAGGCGTCGGCAGCGTTCAAAATGGGCGGGCTCCCGGGAAACCGGGGGCCCGCCCATTTTTCTGTGTCCGGTCGCGGCTGGACTCCGGTCCCATCAGGGGCGCGGGGAACTGCGCGATCAGCCACAGCTGACCGGCAGTCCCCCACGACCTCACGTGGCGACCTGGTGGCAGAACCTCCGGTGAAACAGTCGGCTACGCCTTACGAAGACGGAACCTCAGAGACAGCCCCTCGTCGGAGAAGGGCTCGCCATACCCCTCGTCCCCTTCGCCGGAGGCGAAGTCCGTGGCGAGGACCTCGTCGGCGATCAGGGCGGAGTGCTCGGTGAGCGCCGCGATCACCTTCGGGTCCGTGGACGTCCAGCGCAGGGCGATCCGGTCGGCCACGTCCAGGCCGCTGTTCTTGCGGGCCTCCTGGATCAGGCGGATCGCGTCACGGGCCAGGCCCGCCTGACGCAGCTCCTCGGTGATCTCCAGGTCCAGGGCGACCGTCGCGCCGGAGTCCGAGGCGACGGACCAGCCCTCGCGCGGGGTCTCCGTGATGATCACCTCGTCCGGGGCGAGCGTGATGGTCTCGCCGTCGACCTCCACCGACGCCGTGCCCTCGCGCAGGGCCAGGGACAGCGCGGCCGCGTCGGCCTCGGCGACGGCCTTGGCCACCGCCTGTACGCCCTTGCCGAACCGCTTGCCCAGCGCGCGGAAGTTGGCCTTGGCGGTCGTGTCGACCAGCGAGCCGCCCACTTCCGAGAGGGACGCGAGCGAACTCACGTTCAGCTCCTCCGTGATCTGCGCGTGCAGTTCACGGTCCAGGGACCCGAATCCGGTCGCCGCGACCAGCGCGCGGGACAGCGGCTGGCGCGTCTTCACCCCCGACTCCGCGCGCGTGGCACGGCCCAGCTCCACGAGACGGCGTACGAGCACCATCTGCCTGGACAGCTCCGGGTCGATGACGGACAGGTCCGCCTCCGGCCAGGACGTCAGGTGTACGGACTCGGGGGCGCCCGGGGTCACGGGCACCACCAGGTCCTGCCAGACCCGCTCGGTGATGAACGGGGTCAGCGGGGCCATCAGGCGCGTGACCGTCTCGACGACCTCGTGCAGGGTGCGCAGTGCCGCCTTGTCGCCCTGCCAGAAGCGGCGACGCGAGCGGCGTACGTACCAGTTGGACAGGTCGTCGACGAACGCCGAGAGGAGCTTGCCGGCGCGCTGGGTGTCGTACGCCTCCAGAGCCTGCGTCACCTGGTCGGTGAGCGCGTGGAGTTCGGACAGGAGCCAGCGGTCCAGGACCGGGCGGTCCGCCGGGGCCGGATCGGCCTCGCTGGGCGCCCAGTTGGACGTGCGGGCGTACAGGGCCTGGAAGGCGACCGTGTTCCAGTACGTGAGGAGCGTCTTGCGGACGACCTCCTGGATCGTGCCGTGGCCGACGCGGCGGGCCGCCCAGGGGGAGCCGCCGGCCGCCATGAACCAGCGGACCGCGTCCGCGCCGTGCTGGTCCATCAGCGGGATCGGCTGCAGGATGTTGCCCAGGTGCTTGGACATCTTGCGGCCGTCCTCGGCGAGGATGTGGCCGAGGCACACCACGTTCTCGTACGACGACTTGTCGAAGACGAGCGTGCCGACCGCCATCAGCGTGTAGAACCAGCCGCGGGTCTGGTCGATGGCCTCGCTGATGAACTGTGCCGGGTAGCGGGACTCGAAGAGTTCCTTGTTCTTGTACGGGTAGCCCCACTGCGCGAACGGCATCGAACCGGAGTCGTACCAGGCGTCGATGACCTCCGGGACGCGCGTGGCCGTCTTCTCGCACTGGGGGCACGCGAAGGTGACCTCGTCGATGAACGGGCGGTGCGGGTCGAGGTCCGACTGGTCCGTGCCCGTCAGCTCGGAGAGCTCGGCGCGGGAGCCGACGACCGTGAGGTGATCGTCCTCGCAGCGCCAGATCGGCAGCGGGGTGCCCCAGTAGCGGTTGCGGGACAGCGCCCAGTCGATGTTGTTGTTCAGCCAGTCGCCGTACCGGCCGGTCTTGACCGAGTCCGGGTACCAGTTGGTCTTCTCGTTCTCCTGGAGGAGGCGGTCCTTGATGGCCGTGGTGCGGATGTACCAGGACGGCTGCGCGTAGTAGAGGAGCGCGGTGTGGCAGCGCCAGCAGTGCGGGTAGCTGTGCTCGTACGGGATGTGCTTGAAGAGCAGGCCGCGCTGCTGGAGGTCCTCGGTGAGCTTCTCGTCGGCCTTCTTGAAGAAGACGCCGCCGACCAGGGGGACGTCCTCCTCGAACGTGCCGTCGGGGCGGACCGGGTTCACCACGGGCAGGCCGTACTCACGGCAGACCTTGAGGTCGTCCTCGCCGAAGGCGGGGGACTGGTGAACCAGACCCGTGCCGTCCTCGGTCGTGACGTACTCCGCGTTCACCACGTAGTGGGCGGGCTCGTCCTTCGGGAACTCGACGAGCTCGAACGGACGTTGATATGTCCAGCGCTCCATCTCGGCGCCCGTGAAGGACTGGCCGGTGGTCTCCCAGCCCTCGCCGAGTGCCTTCTCGACGAGCGGCTCGGCGACGACGAGCTTCTCGTCACCGGACGGGCCCTTCGTCGCGACCACGTAGGTGACGTCGGGGTGGGCGGCGACCGCGGTGTTGGACACCAGGGTCCACGGGGTCGTCGTCCACACCAGGAGCGCGGCCTCGCCCGCGAGCGGACCGGAGGTGAGCGGGAAACGGACGAACACCGAGGGGTCGACGACCGTCTCGTAGCCCTGCGCCAGCTCGTGGTCGGAGAGGCCCGTGCCGCAGCGCGGGCACCAGGGGGCGACGCGGTGGTCCTGGACCAGCAGGCCCTTGTTGAAGATCTCCTTGAGCGACCACCACACGGACTCGATGTACTCGGGGTCCATCGTGCGGTACGGGTCGTTCAGGTCGGTCCAGTAACCCATGCGGGTCGTGAGTTCTTCGAACGCGTCGGTGTGGCGGGTCACGGACTCGCGGCACTTGGCGTTGAACTCGGCGATGCCGTACGCCTCGATGTCCTTCTTGCCGTTGAAGCCCAGCTCCTTCTCGACCGCCAGCTCCACGGGGAGGCCGTGGCAGTCCCAGCCGGCCTTGCGGGCCACGTGGTAGCCGCGCATGGTGCGGAAGCGCGGGAAGACGTCCTTGAAGACGCGCGCCTCGATGTGGTGGGCACCGGGCATGCCGTTGGCCGTGGGCGGGCCTTCGTAGAACACCCACTCCGGGCGGCCCTCGGACTGCTCCAGGGTCTTGGCGAAGATCTTCTGCTCGCGCCAGAAGTCGAGCACGGCGTGCTCGAGGGCGGACAGGTCCACCTGGGCGGGCACCTGGCGGTACTGCGGCTGTGTACTCGGCTGCGTATTCAACGAGCTTCCTCCGGCGGACTTTCTGCCTTCCGTCCGGAGGGACGAGAGCTGTGTTGTCACCTACGCCGTGTGCGGCGTGCTCCCGCGGTACCACCCTCCTTGGCTCTCCGCCGCTTCCTGCGCGCCGGTGAGCCCCCTCATTGGGGTCGCGATGCCGGGTCTACCGGCCGCTGCCTTTCGTGCCTCTCGGCTGCGGCTTTCTTCCGGCGGCTCCGGGGTGATCTTCACGTCGCGCCGGCCCCCGGGCTCGCACCGTCCCCGGGTCGCTCCTGGCTGCGTACGCCGCTACTCGTCCCCATCCACGCTTCTCGCTCCGCCCAGTGTACGGCGCCGGGCGGACAGCGGCCGACCGGATTTCCCGGGCCCTCGGGCGAAGGGTGGCGGGGCGCCGGGGAGGCGCGCGGACTGACCCGAATGCCGAGGCGGCCGTGTTCGCATCCTGGGACGGCCGACTCGGCGGATTACCCGGCGGGGAGCTGGGCACAACGCTTGCAGGCTCGCCGCGCGGTACGGGCGGGGCGGGCGAATCGGGCGGCGTGCCCCGTTGCCGCGGGACTCAAGTCGATTTATCGTCCCAGCACGATTCGCGAGCAAGATCACAATATGTGAAGGGGCCGCGGCCATGGTGGCGAAGAAGACCGCCGTACAGCAGTCGGCGTCCGGCAGATCCATGGGGGCGGAGCGGTCCGCGAAGGGCGCGGCGAAGCAGGGCGAGGCCAAGAAGACGGTCGGTGGCACGAAGGCGGCCGGTCGGAAAACGGTCGCTACGAAGGAAGCCGCCACGAAGGAAGCCGCCACGAAGGCGGGGGCTACGAAGGCGGGGGTTACGAAGGCCGGCGCCACGAAGACGGCCGTTGTGAAGAAGGCCGCGGCGAAGAAGGACGCCGTGAGGACCGCTCCTTCGAAGAAGGCCGTTTCGGAAACGGCCACCAAGAAGTCAGCCACCAAGAAAGCGGCCGCCAAGAAGTCGGCCACTGCGAAAGCCGCCACCAAGGAGTCGGCCACCAGGAAAGCGGCTGCTCCGAAGAGGGCTGGCGCGGGGGCGGCCTCCACGGAGGGGGCGATCGCCGAGACGGCCGCTACGAAAACGGTCGCTACGAAGAAGGTCACTACGAAAAGGGCCGGTACCAAGAAGGCCTCCACCAAGAAGGCGGCCGTCAAGGCGGTTCCCGCGAAGAAGACCACCAAGGAGAGTGCCGCCGGCAAGGGGGCGGGTGAGGCGGGCGTCTCCGCCGCCGGGCCCTCGCAGAAGGCGGGCAGGAAGGGCACACGTACGGCCAAGAAAGCGGTCGCTACCGCGGCCGAGGGTGCGGCGGAGGCCGCCAAGACGACGGGAGCCACGACGGTGGTTGCGAAGAAGACTCCTGGCACGGCCACGGCCACGGCCACGGCGAAGGCGGCGAGCAAGGCAGGCGCGGTCCCCAAGGCGCGGATCGCCGCGGCGGAGCCCGGCGAACTCGCGGTACGCCCCGGTGAGGACCCCTGGACCCCCGAGGAGGTCGCGGAGGCACGCACGGGACTGATGTCGGAGGCCCTGCGGCTGCGTGCCGAGATCACGCACTCGGAGGAGTCCCTGGCGGGCCTGATGCGCGACTCCGGGGACGGCGCGGGCGACGACCAGGCCGACACCGGCACCAAGAACATCACGCGCGAGAGTGAGATGGCGCTCGCGGCCAACGCCAGGGAGATGCTGGAGCAGGACGAGCGCGCCCTCGAACGCCTGGACGCGGGCACCTACGGGCTCTGCGAGAGCTGTGGCAATCCCATCGGGAAGGCCCGTATGCAGGCCTTCCCGCGCGCCACCCTGTGCGTCGAGTGCAAGCAGAAGCAGGAGCGCCGTTACTGATCGGCCAATGATCCGATACTGATCGGCCCGGTGCGCCTCCTGAGCACATGGGCGCGGTGGGCCGTGCCGTACTCTCGTCCTCAGTCAGGCACCTAGGTTGAGGGACTCACGTGGCAGAGGCGGAGCGGATCATCGGTACGCCGGATATCCCGGAGGCGGCTGGCGCCGAGCCGGAGCAGACCGACCAGAGCGCGGCGGCGGGCGAGCGGTCCGATGCCCAGGGGGCGCAGGACCCTGCCGAGGGCCAGGGCTCCGACTCCGGTTCCGAGGAGGAAGCGGCGGCCCCGGCCCAGCCCTCCAGGGGCAAGCGCCGGATCGCTGTGCTGTTCACGGTCGCCGTCCTCGCGTACGCGCTGGACCTGGTCAGCAAGATGATCGTGGTCGCGAAGCTGGAGCACCACGAGCCGATCGAGATCATCGGGGACTGGCTGCGGTTCGAGGCGATCCGCAACGCGGGCGCGGCCTTCGGTATCGGCGAGGCCTTCACCGTCATCTTCACGGTGATCGCCGCGGCCGTGATCGTGGTGATCGCCCGGCTCGCCCGCAAGCTCTACAGCCTTCCCTGGGCGATCGCGCTCGGCCTGCTGCTGGGCGGTGCGCTCGGCAACCTCACGGACCGGATCTTCCGCGCGCCGGGTGTCTTCGAGGGCGCGGTCGTCGACTTCATCGCGCCCAAGCACTTCGCCGTCTTCAACCTCGCCGACTCCGCGATCGTCTGCGGCGGCATCCTGATCGTGCTGCTGTCCTTCCGCGGGCTCGACCCGGACGGCACCGTCCACAAGGACTGAGGTCTGAGGACTGGGCACTGAGGGCCGAGGTCCGAGGATCGAGGATCGAGGGCCGTCCACGGGGCCGTCGGGGGGCACTGTTGTTCGGGCTCTGGTCAGGGGTGTCGGACCTGTCCGGCATACTCGACGGGTGAGCACCAGTCCCGAGATCCGTAACCTGCCCGTGCCCGACGGCCTGGAGGGCGAGCGTGTCGACGCCGCCATCTCCCGCATGTTCGGCTTCTCCCGCACGAAGGCCGCCGAGCTTGCCGCGGCGGGGAAGGTCACGGTCGACGGCTCGGTGGTCGGCAAGTCCGAGCGGGTGCACGGCGGCGCCTGGCTGGAGGTCGAGATGCCGCAGGCGCCCGTGCCCGTGCAGATCGTCGCCGAGCCCGTCGAGGGCATGGAGATCGTGCACGACGACGACGACGTGGTCGTGATCGTCAAGCCGGTCGGTGTCGCCGCGCATCCCAGCCCCGGCTGGTCGGGGCCGACCGTCATCGGCGGGCTCGCCGCCGCCGGGTACCGGATCTCGACCTCGGGCGCCTCGGAGCGCCAGGGCATCGTGCACCGCCTGGACGTGGGCACCTCGGGCCTGATGGTGGTCGCCAAGTCGGAGTACGCGTACACGTCGCTGAAGCGCCAGTTCAAGGAGCGCACGGTCGACAAGCGCTACCACGCGCTCGTCCAGGGCCACCCGGACCCGACCAGCGGCACCATCGACGCCCCCATCGGCCGGCACCCGAACCACGACTACAAGTGGGCGGTCACGGCCGAGGGCAAGCCCTCCGTGACGCACTACGACCTGGTCGAGGCGTTCCGCGCGGCCTCGCTGCTCGACATCAAGCTGGAGACCGGGCGCACGCACCAGATCCGCGTCCACATGTCGGCCCACCGGCACCCCTGCGTCGGCGACCTGACCTACGGCGCGGACCCGACGCTCGCCAAGCGGCTCGGGCTCACCCGGCAGTGGCTGCAGGCCGTGAAGCTCGGCTTCGAGCACCCCGGGGACGGCCAGTGGGTCGAGTTCGAGAGCGGCTACGCCGAGGACCTGCAGCAGGCGCTGGACCGCGTCCGGGAGGAGAGCTACGCATGAGCCCGTCGTCCTACGTGGTGCGCGTGGCCGAGGACCCCGCCGACCGTGAGGCCTGCTTCGCGGTGCGCAAGGAGGTCTTCGTCGTCGAACAGCGGGTCCCTGAGGACCTCGAGTACGACGCGTACGACGCCGATGCGGTGCATGTTCTCGCCGTGCGCGAGGACGGGCTGCCGTTCGGTGCGGGGCGGCTGCTGTACGGAGAGGTGGCGGCCGCCAAGACCGGCGGTGAGCCCGGTGTCGGGTCCCTGGGGCGGCTCGCCGTCCTCAAGGCCGCGCGTGGGCTCGGTGTCGGGGTCGCGCTCGTGCGGGGCATCGAGGAGGCGGCACGCGCGCGTGGGCTGACGGCGGTGGATCTGCACGCGCAGACGCATGCGCTCGGTTTTTATGAGCGGCTGGGGTATGTGGCTTACGGGCCGGAGTTTCTCGATGCGGGGATTTCGCATCTGGCGATGCGACGGAGTCTTTAGGGCGGCTGGGGTTCCGGTTGCGGTTCTGGCCGCGGGCCGGTGGGGGCTGGTCGCGCAGTTCCCCGCGCCCCTAAAAGCATAAAGACTGCGCAGTTCCCCGCGCCCCTCAAAGGGCGCTTCTGTTGCTCTGCGTTTGAAATGAGGGGCGGGTTCAGTGGCACGCTTGGGGTCTGGCCGTTCTTGATCGTCTAGACCCCGTCCGGAGTGCTGATCGTGGATCAGTTGGCCCTGTTGTTCGTGATGTTGCTCGGGGCTGTGCTGAGCGTCCCGCTGGGGGACCGCCTCGGGGTTCCCTCGCCGGTGCTGATGACGCTGCTCGGAATCGTGCTGGCCGTCCTCGAATTCGTACCGAACGTTGATATTCCGCCCGAGCTGATCCTGCCCGCGTTGCTGCCACCGCTGCTGTACGCGGCCGTACGACGTACCTCCTGGCGGCAGTTCACGGCCAACAAACGGCCGATCTTCCTGCTTGCCGTGGCGCTGGTGTTCGTCACCACGGCGGTGGTGGCCGTGGTCGCGCACGCGATCGTGCCCGGGCTGCCGATCGCCGCCGCCGTGGCGCTCGGTGCGCTGGTGGCGCCGCCCGACCCGGTCGCGGCGACCGCCGTCGCGGGCAAGCTCGGGCTGCCGCGCCGGCTGGTGTCGATCCTGGAGGGCGAGGGGCTGTTCAACGACGTGACGGCCATCGTGCTCTACCACGTCGCCATCGCCGCCGCCGTCAGTGGCACCTTCTCGCTGCCGAGTGCAGCGCTGGACTTCCTGCTGTCCGCCGTCGTCGCCGTGGCGATGGGTTTCGGGCTCGGGTGGGGCGCCAACCGGCTGATGGACTACCTCGGGGACCCGACGCTGCAGATCGGGCTGACCCTGATCGTGCCGTACGCCTCGTACGTACTGGCCGAGGAGTTGCACGGGTCCGGGGTGCTGGCGGTGCTCACCACGGCGTTGTTCCTGGCGGAGTACGCGAACGACGCCGACGACGTGATGACGCGGCTCGCCGGGCACACGTTCTGGGACATCGTCGACACGTTGGTCACCGGGGTGGCGTTCGGCCTCATCGGGCTCGAACTGCACAACGCGATCAGGACGGCGTCCGGGCGGTGGGAGGAGATGCTCGGGTGGGCCGCCGCGATCGTGGGGGTCGTCGTGTTCGTACGGCTGGCGTATCTGCTGCCCGCGACCTGGCTGACGAAGCGGTTGCACGCGAAGCGGGACCACGACGAGGACATTCCGACGAGTTGGCGGGAGACCGTCGTCATGTGGTGGGCCGGGATGCGGGGAGTGGCCTCCGTGGCCCTCGCGCTGGCCATCCCGCTGGAGACGGACAGCGGGGCGCCGTTTCCCGACCGGGACGAGATGGTGTTCATCGCGTTCGGTGTGATCATGGCCACGCTCGTGGTGCAGGGGCTGAGTCTGCCGTGGCTGGTCCGGAGGCTGGGGGTGCGGGCCGACACGGATCGGGAGCAGGAGTTCGAGAAGGCGTTGGCCCTGCGGGCGGCGAAGGCGGCGAAGCGGCGGCTGCGGGAGATCGAGGCGGTCGAGGAGCTGCCGGACGAGCTGTCCGAGCAGTTGTTGCGGCGGGCGTTCGACATCGGGTTCCGGATCAGTCCCGACATGGGGGAGGACGAACGGCGGGAGGGGCACGAGCATCGGGTTCGGCGGATCAAGAGGGTTCGGCGGATTCAGGGGGAGATGTTGTCGGCGGCTCGGCATGAGGTGTTGGCCGCGCGGAGTGAGGCCGGGGCCGATCCTGAGGTGGTGGATCGGGTGTTGCGGCATTTGGATGTGCGGAGTCTTCGGTGATCCTTTTTTGGCTTTCCCGCCCGCTCCGCCCGTTTCAACCTCGCCTGCAAGGTGCTGGTTTCTCGTGGGGGCTCGTGTTCGTTGGCGCGTGTGCGTTCGTTGTGGCTGAGCGCGCAGTTCCCCGCGCCCCTTTGGGGCGCCCCTCTGTGGGCTTGCCTTATCGGTTGCCGGGGCTTTAACCCCGGCCCGTTCGTGGGGGTTCCACTGCTCGGCCCCGTGTTGTTCGTGGGGGGCGGCCTTCGTTGCCGTTCGGGTGGGTGCCCGGGGGGAGGATCGCGTCGGCCGTGTTGACGCGGGGCAGGGCGTAGGGGTGGTGGGCGGTCAGCCAGCGGATCATCTGTTCGCGGACGGTGACGCGGACCGTCCAGATGTCGTCCGCGTCCTTCGCGGTGACCAGCGCGCGCACCTCCATGGTGCTGGGGGTGGCGTCCGTGACGGCGAGGCCGTAGTCGCGGCCGTCCCAGGCGGGGCACTCGCGGAGGATGTCGCGGAGCTTGTCGCGCATCTCCTCCACAGGGGCGCTGTGGTCCAGGTGGAAGAAGACCGTACCGGTCATCTGCACGCCGCCGCGGGACCAGTTCTCGAACGGCTGGGACGTGAAGTACGAGACCGGCATGGTGATCCGGCGCTCGTCCCAGGTGCGGACGGTCAGGAAGGTCAGGGTGATCTCGTCGACCGTGCCCCACTCGCCGTCCACAACGACCGTGTCGCCGATGCGCACCATGTCGCCGAAGGCGATCTGCAGCCCCGCGAACATGTTGCTGAGCGTGGACTGCGCGGCCACACCGGCGACGATGCCGAGGATGCCGGCCGAGGCGAGCAGGGAGGCGCCGGCCGCGCGCATCGCGGGGAACGTCAGCAGCATCGCGGCGACCGCGACCACACCGACGATCGCCGACACCACACGCTGGATCAGCGTCACCTGCGTACGGACCCGGCGGACCCGGGCCGGATCGCGGTGGGCGTTGGCGTAGCGGGAGTACGAGGAGTCGACGATCGCCGTCGCGATACGGACCACGAGCCAGGCCGTGGAGCCGATGAGGACCAGCGTCAGGATCTGGCCGATCGTGGCGGAGTGGTCGACGGCGATCTCGGCCTGGTCGTACGACCCTCTCAGCAGTGCCGTACACATCACGACCTGCAGTGGCAGGCGGCAGCGGCGCAGCAGGCCCCACAGAGGGACCCCCTGGTGGCGTTGGTCGGCACGCTTCAGCAGCAGGTCGGCGATCCAGCCGACCAGCAGCGTCAGTACGAGCGAGCCGCCGACGACGATCAGCGGGCGCAGCACGTTCTCCATGCCCTCGACCGTAACCGGCCGGGGGCCGTCGTGAACATGTGGTCTCGGCCCCATCTCCGCCGGGCGCTGCCCAGCGCCTGTTCCGGCAGCCCGTGCCCGTCCCCGTGCCCGAGCCCGCGTCCGCGTTCGGCGGCCCGGTCCGGCCCAGCCAGGGCATTGTCGGTCCCGGCTGGCACCATGGGTTCATGAACATCATGCTCTTCCATTCGACCTACGGGCTGCGGCCCGCGGTGCGTGACGCGGCGGACCGGCTGCGTGCGGCGGGACACGAGGTGTGGACGCCCGATCTGTTCGACGGGCGCACCTTCGAGACCGTCGAGGAGGGCAGGGCCTTCAAGGACGAGCTCGGCAAGGAGGAACTGCTGAAGCGCGCGATCCTGGCCGCGGCTCCGTACTCGGACCGGGGGATCGTGTACGCCGGGTTCTCGCTGGGCGCGGCGACCGCCCAGACCCTCGCGCTCGGCGACAGCAAGGCCCGCGGGCTGCTGCTCCTGCACGGGACGTCGGACATCGCGCCGAACGCCTCGGTGGACGATCTGCCGGTCCAGCTGCACGTCGCGGAGCCGGACGCCTTCGAGCCCGACGACTGGCTGAGCGCCTGGTATCTCCAGATGGGGAGGGCGGGCGCCGACGTGGAGGTCTACAGATACGCGGGGGCCGGGCACCTCTACACCGACCCCGGTCTGCCGGACTACGACAAGGAGGCCGCCGAGGCCACCTGGCAGGTGGCACTCGGCTTCCTCGACAGCCTGTAGCCCCGGCCGCGGACTTCATCCGGTTGGCGACGGACTCCGTCCCATGGGTGCCGGACTCTGTCCCGTCCGTGCCGGATCAGACCGGGGCGTACACCCGCTCCACCTTCTGCGTGCCGCTGCGCGTGCGGTACGAACGGGCCCAGGACGCCGTCGCGTTCGCGGACGTGCGGCTGGACAGTACGTAGTAGTCCATCTGCGCCCGTTCGGCGGTGAGGTCCAGGACCCCGTAGCCGTGGCGGTCCGTGTCGACCCAGTGGACGTGCCGGTTGGCGGCCCGGATCAGCGGTGAGGCGACGGCGGAGACCGTGCCCTCCGGGACTTTAACCAGGTCGTCGAGGTTGTCGGAGGTCACCGACGTGACGACGAACTCGGTGGCGGCGGACGCCGACAGCGGATACGTACCGGCGTTGTACGGCACGTCGTTGGCCCAGGCCATGTGGATGTCGCCGGTGAGGAAGACCGTGTTGCGGATCGCGTTGTCCCGCAGGTGTGTGAGCAGTTCGCGGCGGTCGTCGGTGTAGCCGTCCCACTGGTCGGTGTTGAGGGCCAGGCCCTCCTTGGGCAGGCCGAGCAGCTCGGCGAGCGGTTTCAGGAGTTCGGCGGAGAGCGAGCCGAGGGCGAAGGGCGCGATCATGACGGAGTTGCCGACCAGCCGCCAGCTGGTGTCGGAGGACTTCAGGCCCGCCTTCAGCCAGTCGAGCTGAGCCCGGCCGGTGAGCGTACGGTCCGGGTCGTCCACCGAGCCGTTGCCGACCTTCACCTGCTGCGAGCGGTACGAGCGCAGGTCGAGCAGCGAGAGATCGGCCAGCTTGCCGAAGCGCAGCCGCCGGTAGGTGGTCCCCGCGATCGCGGGCCGTACCGGCATCCACTCGAAGTAGGCCTGCTTGGCGGCCGACTGGCGGGCGGACCAGGCGCCCTCCGCGCCCTCGGTGTGGTTCTCGGCACCGCCCGACCAGGTGTCGTTGGCGAACTCGTGGTCGTCCCAGATCGCGATGACGGGGGCCGCCGCGTGCAGGGCCTGAAGGTCCGGGTCGGTCTTGTAACGGCCGTGCCGGGTGCGGTAGTCGGCGAGGCTGACTATTTCGTGCGCGGGGGCGTGCGGACGTACGACGGTGTCGCGTGTCCCGTACTCGCCGGTGCCGTACTCGTAGATGTAGTCGCCCAGATGCAGCCAGGCGTCCAGGTCGCCGCGCGCGGCCAGATGCCGGTAGGCGGCGAAGTAGCCGGCCTCCCAGTTGGCGCAGGACACCACTCCGAAGCGCATACCGGTCACGGCCGCGTCATGGGCCGGGGCGGTGCGGGTGCGGGCGGCCGGTGAGTCCGTGCCGCCGCTGGAGAAGCGGAACCAGTAGGCCGTGGCGGGCCTCAGGCCGCGGATGTCGGCCTTGACGGTGTGGTCGGAGGCGGCGGTCGCGGTGGTGGAGCCCTTCGCGACGATGTTCGTGAACGCCTTGTCCGTGGCCACGGTCCAGCCGACCTCGACGTCGGGGCCGAGCCCGGAGCCGGGCACCGCCTCGGGCGTGGGAGTCACCCTGGTCCACAGCAGGACGCCGTCCGGCAGCGGGTCCCCGGAGGCGACGCCGTGCAGGAAGGCGGGGGCCTCGGCGGCGCGGGCCGGCAGTACGGCGGCGAGCGGGGCTCCGAGCACGGCGGTGGCCGCGGCCGCCTTGACCACCGTACGGCGGCGCGGCGCGGGGGAGTTAGGGCTGGAGAGGGATCTGAGTCGACTGGTCACGGCCGCTCAGATTACTGACGGGTAGCGCTTTCGGTAAGGCAGAAGACGTGAAAGGCGGGCGAACCCGGAAGAGTTCGCCCGCCCTTATGCCGCGCGTTACTTGAGCCGCTCGCTCCACGCCCTGCGCTGCTCGCGTTGTGCTGCTCGTCCTGCGCTCGTTACTTGGTGACGCCCGCGTCCTTGAGTGACTTCTCCCAGTCGGCGACCGTGCTCGGGTTCTTGATCACCTTGTCGTTGATCTTGATCGTCGGCGTCGAGTCGACACCCTTGGCGCTGTCGAAGGTCTTGCTCATCCTCATCGCCCAGGCGTCGTACGTGCCCTTCTCGACGGCGTCCTGGAACTTCTTGTTGCCCTTCAGCGCGTCCACCGTGTCCGCCACCTTGATCAGGTAGCTGTCCTTGGAGAACTCGTCCGTCGTCTCCTCGGGGTGGTACTTCGTCGAGTAGAGCGCGGTCTTGTACTCCAGGAACGCGTCGGTGCTCACGTTCAGCGCGGCGCCGAGCGCGCTCAGCGCGTTCTTCGAACCGTCGCCGCCGAGATTGCCGTCGAGGAAGGTGCCGAGGGTGAAGGACAGCTTGTAGTCGCCGTCCGTCATGCCCTTGTTGACGGTCTCGCCGACGGTCTGCTCGAAGGAGGCGCAGGCCGGGCAGCGCGCGTCCTCGTAGAGGTGGATCGTGTTCTTGGTCTTGGAGTCGCCGACCAGGACGGTCGTGCCGTTCGTGCCGCTGGTGTTGGCGGGGGCGACGACCTTCGCGTCGGCGGCCGCGTCCCACTTGGAGGGCTCGTTGTTCTGTACGACGGCGTAGCCGATGCCGCCGGCTATCGCGAGCACCGCGACGATCGAACCGGCGACGATGACCTGCCGCCTGACCTTCTCGCGCTTGGCCTGACGCTCGCGCTCGACGCGCAGCCGCTCACGGGCCGCCGACTTCGCGGCCTGGCTGTTCCTCTTGCTCATGATGGTGTTCTCCGTGGTGATGACAGGTGTATGGGGACTGGCGTGCTCAGGCGAATACGGCCGAGCACGGCGGTCCACGCCGTCCCAGGGAGTGCACGAAGAGGCGGGTACGCGTGGCGGCGACCCGGCGCGTGGGGCGCGGCAGCCGGCGTACGGGAGTGAAGTGGACGGTCACCGCGGCGACCGCGATCAGCAGGGGCCGGAAGGTGGCCGCGGCCACTGCGTCCAGGAGCTGGGCCAGGGCCCGCTCGCCGCGCCGCAGCCAGGCGGCCGCGAGCAGACCCACACCGATGTGCGCGCCGAGCAGCAGCCAGGCGGCGGCCGGGTCGGCGTTCGCGAGCAGGGCCGCGGCGGGCTGGGTCTCGCCGCCGGTGACCCGCGCCAGCGGGGTGCCGACCTCGCCGCCGCACAGCACGTCGAGACCGACCGAGCGCAGTGGGCCCGTGACCGGGCCGCCCGCCCTGCCGTAACAGGCGTGCTGGCCGGCGGTGAACAGCGTGTCGGCGGCCAGCTCCAGCGGGATCAGCAGGGCGGCGATCCGCCCGAAGCCGCGCTCACGGCCCGCCAGCGCGTACGCGACGACGAAGACCGCACCCGCGATCACGGCCACGGTGGTCAGCGGCAGCGGGACCTGGGACAGCAGCACGTGCGACGCGGTGCTGAGCGTCACGACGAGTGCCGTGAACAGCGCCGCGCGCACGGCTCTGAGCTGGGTCCCGGATATGTCCATAGCGGAGGAGAGTGTCCCACGTACTCCTGTAAGAGGTCCCTAAAGGGTTCCTGTGCGTTGTGCGCCGTCTACGTTGTGCGATGTCTACAGACCGGGAATCCGGCCGTTACGGAAAAGGTCCACGAAGATCTGGTGGTCGGCACGCGCCCGTGCGCCGTACTCATGCGCGAAGTCGACAAGGAGGTCGCCGAAGCTGTCCTCGTCGCCCGCGATCGCCGCGTCGATGGCGCGCTCCGTGGAGAACGGCACCAGCTCCGAGTGGCCGCTCTCGTCGTCCGCCGCCGCGTGCATGGTGGCGGTGGACCGGCCGAGGTCCGCGACGACCGCCGCGATCTCCTCCGGGTCGTCGATGTCGCTCCAGTCCAGGTCCACCGCGTACGGCGAGACCTCGGCGACGAGCTGGCCCGCGCCGTCCAGCTCGGTCCAGCCCAGCCACGGGTCGGCGTGCGCCTGGAGGGCGCGCTGGGAGATCACCGTGCGGTGGCCCTCGTGCTGGAAGTACTCACGGATCGAGGAGTCCGTGACGTGCCGGGAGACGGCCGGGGTCTGGGCCTGCTTGATGTAGATCACCACATCGTTCTCCAGGGCGTCGGTGGCGCCCTCCAGAAGGATGTTGTACGAGGGCAGGCCCGCCGAGCCGATGCCGATGCCGCGCCGGCCCACGACGTCCTTCACGCGGTACGAGTCGGGGCGGGAGAGGGACGCCTCGGGCAGCGTCTCCAGGTAGCCGTCGAAGGCCGCCAGGACCTTGTAGCGCGTGGCCGCGTCCAGCTCGATGGAGCCGCCGCCCGGCGCGAAGCGGCGCTCGAAGTCGCGGATCTCGGTCATCGAGTCGAGCAGCCCGAAGCGGGTCAGCGAGCGGGCGTCGCGCAGGGCGTCCAGGAGCGGGCCCTGCGCGGTGTCCAGCGTGAAGGGCGGCACCTCGTCGCTCTTGGCGCCCGTCGCGAGGGCGTGGATGCGCTCGCGATAGGCGGCCGCGTACGTCCGGACGAGGTCGGTGATCTGTCCGTCGCTCAGCGCCTTCGCGTAGCCGATCAGGGCCACGGAGGCCGCGAGGCGCTTGAGGTCCCAGGTGAAGGGGCCGACATACGCCTCGTCGAAGTCGTTCACGTTGAAGATCAGGCGCCCCTGGGCGTCCATGTACGTGCCGAAGTTCTCCGCGTGCAGGTCGCCGTGGATCCACACCCGCGAGGTGCGCTCGTCCAGGTACGGTCCGCCCCGCTTCTCCTGCTCCAGGTCGTGGTAAAAGAGCCCCGCCGTGCCGCGGTAGAAGGCGAACGCGGAGGCCGCCATCTTTCGGAACTTCACGCGGAACGCGGCCGGGTCGGCGGCCAGCAGTTCGCCGAAGGCGGTGTCGAATACGGCGAGGATCTGTTCGCCGCGTTGCTCGGCGCTGAGCTGCGGAACCGACATCGCTGGGTGCCTCCTGGTGCAGGTGGTGCATGACAAGTGGGACGGAATGTGCCGTCCGCCGGAGCGGATGCCTCCGTCGTCTTCCAACGGACGAAGGTACGCGGGAGTGCCCGTTCTCCCCTCACGAAGGTATGCACGAAGGTACGGGGGAGACCGCTCCGAGTGTCAGTGCTCCGGCATAGACTTCGACGCTGTCCCCCGGACTGTCCGCAGCCTGTTGGGATGCTCGTCGACGCCCGTTCTTCTTGGAGGCCGAAGCCGTGTCAAAGCCGCCGTTCACGCACCTGCACGTCCACACCCAGTACTCGCTGCTGGACGGTGCCGCGCGGCTCAAGGACATGTTCAACGCGTGCAACGAGATGGGCATGACCCATATCGCGATGTCCGACCACGGCAACCTGCACGGGGCGTACGACTTCTTCCACACGGCCAAGAAGGCGGGCGTCACACCGATCATCGGCATCGAGGCGTACGTCGCCCCCGAGTCCCGGCGCAACAAGCGGAAGATCCAGTGGGGCCAGCCGCACCAGAAGCGCGACGACGTCTCCGGTTCGGGTGGTTACACGCACAAGACGATCTGGGCGGCGAACAAGACGGGCCTGCACAACCTCTTCAAGCTCTCCTCGGACGCGTACGCCGAGGGCTGGCTGCAGAAGTGGCCGCGGATGGACAAGGAGACCATCTCCCAGTGGTCCGAGGGCCTGATCGCCTCCACGGGATGCCCCTCCGGCGAACTGCAGACCCGGCTGCGCCTCGGCCAGTTCGACGAGGCGGTGAAGGCGGCCTCGGAGTACCAGGACATCTTCGGCAAGGACCGGTACTTCCTGGAGCTGATGGACCACGGCATCGACATCGAGCGCCGGGTCCGTGACGACCTGCTGCGGGTCGGCAAGAAGCTCGGCATCCCGCCGCTGGTGACCAACGACTCGCACTACACGTACGCGCACGAGGCGACCGCGCACGACGCGCTGCTGTGCATCCAGACCGGCAAGAACCTCTCGGACCCGGACCGCTTCCGCTTCGACGGCACGGGCTACTACCTGAAGACCACGGACGAGATGTACGCGGTGGACTCCTCGGAGGCCTGGCAGGAGGGGTGTGCCAACACCCTGCTGGTGGCCGAGCAGATCGACACCTCCGGCATGTTCGAGGCGAAGAACCTCATGCCGAAGTTCGAGATTCCCGAGGGCTTCACCGAGGTCACCTGGTTCAAGGAGGAGGTCCGCCTGGGCATGGAGCGGCGCTTCCCCGGCGGCGTTCCCGACGACCGGCAGAAGCAGGTCGAGTACGAGATGGACGTCATCATCCAGATGGGGTTCCCCGGCTACTTCCTCGTCGTCGCCGACTTCATCATGTGGGCCAAGAACCAGGGCATCGCGGTCGGCCCGGGCCGTGGCTCCGCGGCCGGTTCGATCGTCGCGTACGCCATGGGCATCACCGACCTCGACCCGATCCCGCACGGTCTGATCTTCGAGCGGTTCCTGAACCCCGAGCGCGTGTCCATGCCCGACGTCGACATCGACTTCGACGAGCGCAGGCGCGTCGAGGTGATCAGGTATGTGACGGAGAAGTACGGGGCCGACAAGGTCGCCATGATCGGCACGTACGGAAAGATCAAGGCGAAGAACGCCATCAAGGACTCCGCGCGCGTGCTGGGTTATCCGTACGCGATGGGCGACCGGCTCACCAAGGCCATGCCCGCCGACGTCCTCGGCAAGGGCATCGACCTGAACGGCATCACCGATCCCAAGCACCCGCGTTACGGCGAGGCGGGCGAGATCCGGGGGATGTACGAGAACGAGCCGGACGTGAAGAAGGTCATCGACACCGCGAAGGGCGTCGAGGGCCTGGTCCGGCAGATGGGTGTGCACGCGGCCGGCGTGATCATGTCCAGCGAGCCGATCGTCGACCACGCCCCGATCTGGGTGCGGCACACCGACGGCGTGACGATCACACAGTGGGACTACCCGCAGTGCGAGTCGCTCGGCCTGCTGAAGATGGACTTCCTGGGCCTGCGCAACCTCACGATCATGGACGACGCCATCAAGATGGTGAAGGCCAACAAGGGCATCGACCTGGAGATGCTCGCCCTCCCGCTGGACGACCCCAAGACCTTCGAACTGCTCTGCCGCGGCGACACCCTCGGCGTCTTCCAGTTCGACGGCGGCCCGATGCGCTCGCTGCTCCGCCAGATGCAGCCCGACAACTTCGAGGACATCTCCGCCGTCTCGGCCCTCTACCGGCCGGGCCCGATGGGCATGAACTCGCACATCAACTACGCGGAGCGCAAGAACAAGCGCCAGGAGATCACGCCGATCCACAAGGAGCTGGAGGAGCCGCTCGAAGAGGTCCTCGCGGTCACCTACGGCCTGATCGTCTACCAGGAGCAGGTCCAGAAGGCCGCCCAGATCATCGCCGGCTACTCGCTCGGCGAGGCCGACATCCTCCGCCGCGTGATGGGCAAGAAGAAGCCCGACGAACTGGCGAAGAACTTCGTCCTCTTCCAGAAGGGCGCCCGGGACAAGGGCTACAGCGACGAGGCGATCCAGGGCCTGTGGGACGTGCTGGTCCCCTTCGCCGGCTACGCGTTCAACAAGGCGCACTCCGCCGCGTACGGACTGGTGTCGTACTGGACCGCGTATCTGAAGGCGAACTACCCGGCCGAGTACATGGCCGCGCTGCTCACCTCGGTCAAGGACGACAAGGACAAGTCCGCGATCTACCTCAACGAGTGCCGGCGCATGAAGATCAAGGTGCTGCCGCCGAACGTCAACGAGTCGGTGCACAACTTCGCCGCCCAGGGCGACGACGTGATCCTCTTCGGCCTGGAGGCCGTGCGCAACGTCGGCACGAACGTGGTCGAGTCGATCATCCGCAGCCGCAAGGCGAAGGGGAAGTACGGCTCCTTCCCTGACTATCTCGACAAGGTCGAGGCGGTGGCCTGCAACAAGCGGACCACGGAGTCGCTGATCAAGGCGGGCGCCTTCGACACGATGGGGCACACCCGCAAGGGCCTGACCGCGCACTTCGAGCCGATGATCGACAACGTGGTGGCGGTCAAGCGCAAGGAGGCCGAGGGCCAGTTCGACCTCTTCGGCGGGATGGGCGAGGAGGAGAACACCGAGCCGGGCTTCGGCCTGGACGTGGAGTTCACCACCGACGAGTGGGACAAGGCCTATCTGCTCGCCCAGGAGCGGGAGATGCTCGGCCTGTACGTCTCCGACCACCCGCTCTTCGGCCTGGAGCACGTGCTGTCCGACAAGGCGGACGCGGGCATCGCCCAGCTCACCGGCGGCGAGCACTCGGACGGCGCGGTCGTCACCATCGGCGGGATCATCTCCGGGCTGCAGCGCAAGATGACCAAGCAGGGCAACGCCTGGGCGATCGCCACCGTCGAGGACCTCGCGGGCTCCATCGAGTGCATGTTCTTCCCGGCGACCTATCAGCTGGTGTCGACCCAACTCGTCGAGGACGCGGTGGTGTTCGTCAAGGGACGCCTCGACAAGCGTGAGGACGTTCCCCGGCTCGTCGCGATGGAACTCCAGGTCCCGGACCTGTCGAACGCGGGCACCAACGCGCCCGTGATCCTCACCATCCCGGCGCTGAAGGTCACCCCGCCGATGATCAGCAGGCTCGGCGAGATCCTCAGCCATCACAAGGGCGAGAGCGAGGTGCGGATCAGGCTCCAGGGCCCGAGCAAGACCACGGTCCTGCGGCTCGACCGGCACCGGGTGAAGCCGGACCCCGCGCTCTTCGGTGACTTGAAAGTGCTGCTCGGGCCGTCCTGCCTGGCGGGCTGAACCGAACCGACAGTCGACATACGAGAGGGGCGCATCCGTCACGGATGCGCCCCTCGTCGTGTGCCTGGGCTTCACAGCAGCCCTCAGCAGCCCTCAGCAGCCCTCAACAGGCCTCGCCGGGACCTCAGTTGTGGCCGAAGCGCTTCTGGTGCTTACGGGCGACATCGGCGGGGCTGCCCTGGGCCTGCGACATCGGCGACTGCTGCGCCTCCGCCGAGGACCGGTCTGCCTGCTCCTTCGCGCGCTCGGCCTGCGAGGAGCGGTCCTGCTGCCCGCCCTGCTTGCGGTTCTTGTTCTTGGCCATGGTGATCTGCCTCCTACGGGGGTTCTCGGGGCCAGGGCCGGGACCAGACTCACATAGCGCGACAACAAGCGCATTTCGGAGAATTACCGTGCGTAATAAGCCCTGTCGGTGAGTGATCCGTCGATCCGCCACGCCGAAGATCGAGTTCCGGCCGTTAACCTCCGCAGGGTCGGGCAGACTCGAAGGAAGCCCGAAGCAAACCTCCCGGAAAGAGGGTGGATCGCGTGGACCGCTGCATTGTCCTGGTGGACGCCGGGTACCTGCTCGGGGCTGCTGCCAGTCTCCTCGCCGGGGATTCCTCCCGCTCCCGGATCACCGTCGACCACGCCGCCCTCATCCAGGGCCTGCGCGAGCGCGCCGAGTCCGACACGGAACGGCCCCTGTTGCGCATCTACTGGTTCGACGGCGCCCCCGACCGAGTACCGCAGCCCGAGCACCGCAGACTGCGCGTGATGCCACGGGTCACGGTGCGCCTCGGCGCGCTGACCCGCAGCGACGGGCGCTGGGCGCAGAAGGGCGTGGACGCCGCCATGCACGCCGAGCTCACGGAGCTGGCGCGCAACCGTGCCTGCTCCGACGTCGTGCTCGTCACCGGGGACGGGGATCTGCTGCCCGGCATGATGGCCGCCAAGGAGCACGGGGTCGCCGTGCATCTGTGGGCCGTGCAGGCCGCCGACGGCGACTACAACCAGTCCGAGGACCTGGTCGCCGAGGCCGACGAGCGGCGGGTCCTCGACCGTATCTGGATCACCAAGGCCGTCCAGGCCAAGGATCTCGGCGGGGTCTGCGCGCCGCCGCCCGTTCCGCGGCCGGAGATCGCCGCGATCCTCTCCGCTCCGTTGCCCGAGTCCGCGCTGGCCTCCGCGGGTGAGCGGCCCTCGCGGGATGCCGAGCACGCGCAGGCCGCGCCCAGTGAGAACGGCACGGAGGGGAGGGCGCCGGCCGCCAAGGGTGGCGTTCCGACGCCGAAGGATCTGGCCGCGTTGCGGGCGCCCGGGACGCATACGCATCCGCAGCCCGCCAACGCGACGCTCCGGTGGTCCTCCGACAAGGGGTGGGTCGACCGGCCCGGTACCGCCGCGGAGTCCGCGGAGGCCGCGCTGCTGCCCACGCTCGCGCAGCTCACGTCGGCCGAGCAGCGGTGGGCCGATCGTGAGGAGGACATCACGACGGTGGGTGGGGATCCGTACGAGGTCGGGCAGGTGTTTGCCCGGCGGTGGATGGGGCGGTTGTCGGACCAGGCCCAGTTGCAGAAGCTGTCGACGATGTATCCCCGGGTGCCGCATCGGATCGACGGGGAGTTGTTGCGGTATGCGGCTCGGTTCGGGCTGCTCGCGCACAAGGACGATCAGATCGATGAGCATGATCGGTATGCGATTCGGGCGGGGTTCTGGCGGGAGATCGATGTGCGGACCGCAGCCGAGCATGCTCCCGCAGGGGAGTAGGGGTTCGCTGAGGTTGGCTTGCCGCCGGCCGGGAGGTTGTGGGTTGGGTGCGGGGCGGTGGGGGCTTGTCGCGCAGTTCCCCGCGCCCCTTGAAGGGGCGCGGCCCGGCGTTGTTGGGTGCGGGCCGGGGGGGGGGCTTGTCGCGCAGTTCCCCGCGCCCCTGGAGGGGCGTGAACCGGCGTTGTCGACCGCGGGCTCGCGGGGGTTGCTCGCGCCGTTCCTCGCGCCTCTGACGGGGCGCTGCCTTGTGCGCCTGGCGGGGGCCGATATTGGGTGTATGCCCGCCCCGGGCGTCGGGTGGGGGGTGGGACCCCGTACCCTCAGTCCTCGTGAGTACGCGCACCGCACAGGGAGTCCGGAACGGGCACGGTGGGGATGTCGTGTGCGCGGTGCGGGATCTGACGAAGACCTATCCGGCGGTGCGTGGGCGGCGCGGAGCACCCGGGACGCCCGAGGTGCGGGCCACCGACGGGGTACGGATCGACATCCGGCGAGGTGAGATCTTCGGGCTGCTCGGGCCGAACGGAGCGGGCAAGACCACCCTCGTACGCCAACTGACCGGGCTGATGCGCCCCGATCGCGGCAGTGTCGAGATCCTCGGGCACGACATCGTGCGCCACCCCGAGCGGGCGGCGCGGATCCTGGCGTACCTGGGGCAGGAGTCCACCGCGCTCGACGAGCTGACCGTGTCGCTGGCCGCGGAGACCACCGGGCGGCTGCGCGGGCTCGACGTACGCAGCGCGCGGGCCGAGCGGGACGAGGTCCTGGAGGAGCTGGGGCTCACCGCGCTGGCCTCGCGGCCGCTGAAGAAGCTGTCCGGCGGGCAGCGGCGGCTCGCCTGCTTCGCCACCACTCTCGTCGGCGCGCGGCCGTTCCTCGTCCTCGACGAGCCGACCACCGGCATGGACCCCGTCGCCCGCCGCGCCGTCTGGGGCGCCGTCGACCGGCGCCGGGTCGAGCACGCCACGACGGTCCTCCTGGTCACCCACAACGTCATCGAGGCGGAGACGGTCCTCGACCGCGTCGCCGTCCTCGACCGGGGCCGTGTCATCGCCTGCGACACCCCCTCGGGGCTGAAGGAGCAGGTCGCCGGCGAGGTGCGCCTCGAACTCGTCTGGCGCGAGCGTGCGCCCCTCGACGTGCCCGAGGTCGCCGCCCTGCGCGACCGGGCCGTAGAGTCGGGCCGTCGCTGGTCGCTGCGGCTCGCCCCCGAGGAGGCCCGCGCGGCCGTGGCGGCCGTCACCGGCGGCGCCGCCTTCGCGGCCCTGGACGACTTCACGCTCGCCACGCCGAGCCTGGAGGACGTGTACCTGGCGCTGGGCGGCAGCGCCGGAAACGTACGGGGGTTGGTCAAGGCATGAGCGTGCGGGCCTCCACAGCCGTACGGAACAGGTACAGGACGACAGCCGAAGCGAACAGGAGCCGCTCGACGTGAGTGTCGTACCCGCCGAGGTCCTGCCCGGCGCAGCCCGCGCGAACGGGAACCCGGTCGTGGACGCCGAGGACGGAGTCCGTGCCGTGGCCGGGCTCGGGCCGCGCGCGCGGCTCTGGCCGGCCCTGGCCGCCGTCTACCGGGCGCAGCTCTCCCGGGCCCGGGTGGCCCGGATCCCGCTGCTGTTCGTGGCGACCTTCCAGTCCGTCGGGATCATGGTCCTGATGCGCGGGGTCGTGGACGGCGGGGACGAGGCACACGCCGTCGTGGCCGGTTCGTCGGTCCTCGTGGTCGCGTTCGTGGCGCTCAACCTGCTCGCCCAGTACTTTGGCCAGCTGCGCGCCAGCGGGGGCCTCGACCACTACGCGACGCTGCCCGTGCCGCCCGCCGCCGTCGTGCTCGGCGCCGCCGCCGCGTACGCCTCCTTCACCGTGCCCGGGACCCTCGTCACCGCAGTGGTCGGCTGCATGCTCTTCGGGCTGCCGCTGACCCACCTGTGGGTCCTCCTCGCCGTCATCCCGCTCGCGGGCGCCGCGCTCGCCGGGCTCGGGGCGGCGCTCGGACTACTCGCCCCCCGGCCCGAACTCGCCACGCTGCTCGGACAGTTGGGCATGTCCGCCGCACTGCTGCTCGGGGTGCTGCCGCCGGACCGGCTGCCGATGGTCGTCCAGTACGCGCGTGACCTGCTGCCTTCCACGTACGGCGTCGAGGCCTTCGGGCTGACCTTCGGGGCGGACCCGGACTGGGGTGTCGTCCTGCTCGACCTCGCCGTGTGCGCGGGCGTCGGCGTCGCCTCGCTGGCCGTCGCGACCTGGGCCTACCGCCGGGCGGCCGTCCGGTGACGCGGCTGACAGGCGGGCCTGGCACGATGTCGGTGTGACCGCACCGCTGACTCCGCCTCCACAGCCGAACCACCAGCCTCCGCACCACGTCTGGCAGGCGCCGCCCCCCGGGTACGCGCCCGTTCATGAGGAGGACGGTCCCGGGATGAAGACCGAACTGCGCGAGGCCGCCGTCATCACGGTCGCCACGGCGATCGGCGGCGTGCTGCTCGGCCTGCTGTGGTGCTGGCTGGCGCCGCGGGTGCCGCTGGTCTCGGACGGTGCGGCGGTCTACCCCAAGGATGTGGAGGGGGAGCAGGTCATCGGCGTGGACGGCACCTTCTCGCTGCTCGCGGTCGGCTTCGGCCTGGTCACCGCGGTGGTCGTCTTCCTTCTGCGGCGTCGTGGCGGCATCCCGCTGATCGTCGCGCTCACCGTCGGAGGCATCCTCGCCTCCCTGCTCGCCTGGCGCCTGGGCATCTGGCTCGGCCCCACCCAGAACGTGATCGCCCACGCCAAGGAGGCAGGCAAGGGCGTCACCTTCGACGCCCCCCTCGTCCTCAACGCCAAGGGCGCCCTGCTCGCCTGGTCCGTCTCGGCCCTCCTGGTCCACCTGGGCCTGACGGCTCTCTTCGCCCCGAGGGACCCGGATCCGTACGACCAGCCCCAGTTCCCTCCGCAGAACTAGCCCCGGGCAACGGTGGCGCCCCGCAAGGGGCGCGGGGAACCGCGCGAGCAACCCCCACGCACCCGCAGACGAAAAACGCTCCCCGCGGAGCGCCTACGCAGGCCGATGCCCGTGGTTCGACCGCCCCTTCTTGACCCGCCACTTCCTCTTACGCGTCTTCTTCGACATGTCCTCGGTACTTAACCGAAAACGGGCCCCCCGTCGAGGGTTCACGCACGCCCAACGGCGGCAACCACCGCATCCGTGAGCTTCGCCAGATCCTCCGGAGCGAGTTCGACCTCAAGCCCCCGCCGCCCCGCGGACACACAGACGGTCGCGTGGGCCGAGGCCGACGCGTCCAGCACCGTACGCAGCCGCTTCCGCTGCCCGAGCGGCGAGATGCCCCCGCGCACATACCCGCTGGAGCGCTCCGCGGCGGCCGGATCGGCCATGGCGGCCCGCTTGCCGCCCACCGCCGAGGCCAGCGCCTTCAGGTCGAGCGAGCCGGCCACCGGCACGACGGCGACGGTGAGTTCCCCGTCGACGTCCGCGACCAGCGTCTTGAAGACCCGGTCCGGGGAGACGCCCATCGCCTCGGCAGCCTCCTCCCCGTACGAGGGGTGCGAGGGGGCGTGCTCGTAGGCGTGGACCGTGAACTCGACGCCCGCCGCGGTGAGCGCCACGGTCGCGGGCGTCCCGCCCGACTGCTGCTGCTTCTTCGACTTCTTCGCCATGGGCCCGCATCATCCCAGACGGCCGAGACACGGCCGCCGCTGCCCGGAACGCGGCCGCCCCCGCCCGGAACGGTGTCCGGGCGGGGGCGGCGGGCGACTGTCCTTTGGTCAGCGGCCGACCTCGTTCCAGGTGCTGTTGGCCCGCTCATTGAGGCTGATGGTCTTCGTCGGCCCGTAGGTGGTCGTGCCGGCGGTGGTGGTGCGGTACCCGAGCTGCGCGCTGATCGTCGAGCCGCCGGTCTTCGTGTAGAAGACCTCGACGCGGCTGGGGCTTGTGTTCAGGGAGACGCACAGCTGCCCGTTGCTCAGGCTTGTGCATTCGACCCGTGCCTGGATTCCCACGTCCTTACCGCCTCAGTTGAGACTCGTCGGCCCCCGCGTCAGCTCCGACGCGGGCAACGACGGAAGGTTGCGGATGATCGCGGTCTCCGCGCGCAGCAGCGTCAGCTCCTCGCGGAGGCGGGACGCCGTGTCCGGGGCCTGGAGCAGCCGCTGTTTCGCCGGTACGTCGAGCATCGCCGCGGCCGCGACCAGGTACGAGACGACGGCCGGCTCGTCCGGCAGCTCGGCCCCGGTCGACAGGGACCGTTCCCGGGCCCCCGCGAGCCGCTTCTGATACTGCCGGAAGGCCCGCAGCACGCCCTGGGCCAGCGCGCCGGCCTCCTCGCCCGGGTCTTCCTCCAGCTCCTCCAGTTCGGCCGTCAGAAAGGCACCGGACGCGTCCACGGAGAGCAGCCGCACCCGGGTCGTACCGGTGGCCAGCACCTCGAAGCTGCCGTCGGCCCGTTCCCGGATGGTCGCCGCGTCCGCGACGCACCCCACCTCGTGGAAGGCCTTCGCCGGGTCGTCGCCGAAGCCCGCCGCGGGCCCGCGCTGGGGTACGGCGGTCTGGTCCGGCATACCGGGCGCGGTGGACGCGACCTCGTGGCCGTCGCGGATGGCGACGACGACGAACCGGCGTGGATCGTCCTCGGGGGTCTTCAGGAGCTCGCGCATCATCGCGCGATAGCGCTCCTCGAAGACGTTCAGGGGCAGTACGAGCCCGGGGAACAGCACCGAGTTCAGGGGGAAGAGGGGGAGCCGGACGGTGGTCACGACGAGAAAGCCTAATGGTCACCGGAGGGCGCACGTCCGCCGTGCTCACTCCGTGGATACGGAAGATCCCCGTTGCGTAGTTTCAGGGGCATGCCCGAGGCCACCTCGATCCGTACTCCGTCGCGCAGTTCGAGGAACTGGCCGAGCGGATCGTCCGAGACGCGGTCCCAGGGGAACGAGGTGGCGTACGGGCCGATGCGGCGCAGTTCCGCAAGGGCGTCCTGCCAGCGTTCGAGGCGGATCAGCACGTAGGTCAGCAGGTTGCGGACCTCCGCGGGCCACGGGTCGGCGTCCGCGTACTCCCTGGAGACGGCGATCGCGAGGTCGGCCGCCGTGTCGAGGCGTTCGCGCGGCACGGCCGCTCCGCCGCCCTCGGTCAGATACGCGAAGGCCGCGCGCACCGGCAGGGCCTGGACGAGGGAGCCGGGCAGCGCGTCCTGTGCGGCCCGCTCGGCGAAGTCGAAGCACTCGCGGTGTGAGCCGTACCAGGCCGCGGACAGGTACTGGAGGGCGGCCACATGGCAGCCGTAGTGGTGCGGGGAGCGGCGTACGGCCTCGGCCCACAGCCGCTCGAAGGCGGTGTGCGGGGTGTTCGTGCCCCGGGCGTGGTCGAGCGCGATGCGCCACGGCACCGGGTCGCGCGGGTCGCCCTCGGCGGCCGCGGTGATCAGCGGCGCGACCTGGCGCAGCAGCTCGGCGCGGGCCGGCGACTCCCAGCCCCGGCACACCGCGAGCTCGGCCTTGACCAGCAGCGCGTCCGGGTCGTGCGGGGCGTCGGAGCACCAGTCGTCGAACCACTCCGGCCGGGAGCGCGCGAAGGCGGCGAGACGTGTCGCGTACCGGTCCCGGTTCTCCCACTCGGCGGCCTCCCGGGTGGTGGACAGCAGCTTCGCCGCGGTCCCGTACTCACCGCGGCCCGCGGCGACGAGCGCCGGTCCGAGCCGCTCGTCGGGCGCGTCGAGCAGTACCTCGTCGTCGGCGGGCAGACCGGCGGCGAGGCGCGAAGTGTTCCGCGCCATCCGTGCCGTACGGAGGAACGCGCGCAGCAGTGCCATGGTGGTGCCCATTGAAAACCCGCAGGTCGGACGGGTGCCAGGGGGGACGCGGTGACGCTTTTGTAACCATGGTTTGGTTGCGTGCGGAATGGTCAAGGCCGGGTAAAAGGTGACTGTTGTTCATGTGTCAAGCAGTTGTGCGCGACCCGGGAGGCGGGCCTGCCCAGTCCCTGCCCAACCCCTGCCCGGCCCCTGCTCAGCCTTTGCGCAGCATCCGTGTCGCGCCCGCCGCCACCGTCGTGGCGAGGACCCAGCCCAGCAGGATCACCACCGCGGACAGCCACTGCCAGCCACCGCGCAGCTGCCAGAAGCCGACCTGGCCGAGATCGATGACCGGAAGCAGCAGGTCCAGGGCGAACAGCGACGGGTTCCACGGCGGATGTTCGCCCCTTTTGAGCGGCGGATGATCGGCGTGTGCGAAGGCTATGGAGGTCGCCGCCCACAGCACGGCCATCCACACGGCCGCCCGCCCCGGCCGGTACCCGTAGGCGACCGTCCAGTCCTGCGCGTACCCCCAGAGCTTGGCGGCGATCGGCAGGTTCTCGCGGCGGTGGCGCTGCTTGGCGAGCAGCACCTCGCGGGCGTCCTCGTCCTCGCCGCCGTTGCGCAGCACGGTCGCCAGCCGCTCGTACGGCTCCGGGTTGTACTCCGGGGTCGCCGCGGCCACCCACTCCAGGCGCCGGGCGAGCGGGAACGGGCCGCGCGGCACCAGGTACTCGTACTGGAAGCCGCCCATCTGCAGCTGGCCCGCGCCCGGCCAGCTGGTCGCCTGGTCCATCAGGTTGACCACCTTCGCGCCGTTCAGCACGACCCGTCCGCGCTGTGGCCGCTCGCCGAGGAAGCGCAGCTCGGGCACCTGGACGCGGCGCAGCGAGACCTCCTGGCCGTCCCGCAGGACGAGGCGGGCCTGCTCGAAGTCCACCGCGTCCCCGAACCGGCCGTCGTCGAGCCGGATCCCGCCCTCGCACTCGAACCGCTGGACGCGGGTGCCGCGCGCCGGGGTGCGGCCACTGGTGTGGAGGGGGTCGCCGACGCTCGCCGGGGTCAGATACAGCGTGCGCTCGACGGTCAGCTGCGGTGCGTTCAGCGCGCGGCGGCTCCCGTACGGGTTGGCCAGCCGGCTGCCGCGCAGACTCAGCGAGACGCCGACCTTCGCGCCGCGCAGGCTCAGCTCGCCGTGCGACTCCAGCATCTCGGCCTGGAGGTCCTGCCCGACGGTCATCCCGTCGCCGGTGAGGGAGCGGCCGCGCCGGTCCCGGTAGACGACCGCCTGGTTGAGCAGCAGGTCGGTGCCGATGTGCGCGTCCGTGAGGCGTACGCCGTTGTGGAAGCGGCAGCGCGGCAGATGCAGATCGCCCTCGGTGTGCACCCGGGCCGCCTCAAGACGCGGCACCGCGCAGTCCACCAGGCGCACGGTCGTGAACCGGGCCTCCGGCAGCAGGATCTCCTTCTCGAACCGGCAGCCCTTGATCTCGACGTACGGCTCGATCGTGCCGCCCGCGAGGTCGAGGACGTCGACGATCTGGACGCCGGTCAGCTTGAGCGAGGCGACGCGGCCGTCGAGCGCGGGCGGTCCGTCCAGCAGCAGCCAGGCCACTGTCCGGGCCCGCACACAGCGCTCGGGGCCCCATGGATGGCCGCCGTGCGGATCGTCGACGGCTGGGTCCCCGGCGCGCAGGTCGTACACGCTGCCGTTGCGGAACGCCTGCCACATCCCGGCTTCGGCGGCGGTCAGGTCATCGGGCAGTTCTCCGGCGCGGACGCCGGCCCCCTGGGTCACGGTCTTCCCTTTCTCCCCCGCTACTCGCGGGTTTCGTACAGTCGTTCCTGTGATGCCCGCTGGGTGACAGCCTGAACGCCGACGGTGAAGGCGATCTTCCGGAACCCGCGCCAGGAACGAAATCGGGCCACGTGCGGACCGGTGGTCCACGGCCCGTATCAGCGATTGATACAGCCGTCCGGTGCCCGATCCCCGTCTGAGAGAATTGGTTCGTGATCTCCCGAATCGATCTGCGTGGCGACGCCCTCCCCGAGGGCTCGGCTCTGCGCGACCTGCTGCCCCGAGCCGACTTCGACGTTTCGGCCGCACTGGAGAAGGTGCGTCCGATCTGCGAGGCCGTGCATCATCGGGGAGATGCGGCGCTGATCGACTACGCGGAGAAGTTCGACGGCGTGCGCCTGGAGTCCGTCCGCGTCCCGGCGCGGGCGCTCACCGACGCGCTGGAGCAGCTCGATCCGGCCGTCCGCGCGGCACTGGAGGAGTCGATCCGCCGCGCCCGCATGGTCCACCGCGAGCAGCGCCGCACCACGCACACCACCCAGGTCGTGCCCGGCGGCTCGGTCACCGAGAAGTGGCTGCCGGTCGACCGGGTCGGGCTGTACGCGCCCGGCGGCCGGGCCGTCTACCCGTCGTCCGTGATCATGAACGTGGTCCCGGCGCAGGAGGCGGGCGTCGAGTCGATCGCCCTCGCCTCCCCGGCCCAGTCCGAGTTCGGCGGCCTGCCGCACCCGACGATCCTGGCCGCCTGCGCGCTGCTCGGGATCGACGAGGTGTACGCGGCCGGCGGTGCGACCGCCGTCGCGATGTTCGCGTACGGCACCGAGTCCTGCCCGCCCACCAACATGGTCACGGGCCCGGGCAACATCTGGGTCGCCGCCGCCAAGCGCTACTTCGCCGGAAGGATCGGCATCGACGCCGAGGCCGGTCCGACCGAGATCGCGATCCTCGCCGACGAGAGCGCCGACCCGGTGCACGTCGCGTCCGACCTGATCAGCCAGGCCGAGCACGACCCGCTGGCCGCCGCCGTCCTGGTCACCGACTCGGTCGCGCTGGCCGACGCGGTGGAGAAGGAGCTGGAACCGCAGGTCGCGGCCACCAAGCACATCGAGGACCGGATCGTCCCGGCACTGAACGGCAGGCAGTCCGCGATCGTGCTGGTCGACGGCGTGGAGGAGGGCCTGCGGGTCGTCAACGCGTACGGCGCCGAGCACCTGGAGATCCAGACGGCCGACGCGAGCGCGGTGGCGGACCGGGTCCGCAACGCCGGTGCGATCTTCGTCGGCCCCTGGGCGCCCGTCTCGCTGGGCGACTACGCGGCCGGCTCCAACCACGTGCTCCCGACCGGCGGCTGCGCCTGCCACTCCTCGGGTCTGTCGGTCCAGTCCTTCCTGCGCGGGATCCACATCGTGGACTACACGCGCGACGCCCTGGCGGAGGTGGCGCACCACGTGGTGGCGCTCGCCGAGGCCGAGGACCTCCCTGCCCACGGTGCCGCCGTCAAGGCAAGGTTCGACTGGAAGGTACCCAGCAAGTGACCGGCATCGACGATCTCCCCGTACGCGACGAGCTGCGCGGCAAGTCCCCGTACGGCGCGCCCCAACTCGACGTCCCCGTACGGCTGAACACGAACGAGAACCCGTACGCGCTGCCCGAGCCGCTCGTCGAGCGGATCGCCGAGCGGGTGCGCGAGGCCGCGCGGAACCTCAACCGCTACCCCGACCGGGACGCGGTCGAGCTGCGTACCGAGCTGGCCAGGTACCTGACGAAGACCGGCAAGTACGCGGTCGGCCTCCAGAACGTGTGGGCGGCCAACGGCTCGAACGAGGTCATCCAGCAGCTGCTGCAGACCTTCGGCGGGCCCGGCCGCACGGCGATCGGCTTCGAGCCCTCGTACTCGATGCACGGCCTGATCTCGCGGGGTACCGGCACGGGATGGATCTCCGGTCCGCGCAACGAGGACTTCACGATCGACCTCGCGGCCGCCGAGCAGGCGATCGCCGAGAACAAGCCCGATGTCGTCTTCATCACCACCCCCAACAACCCCACAGGCAACGCGGTTCCGCCCGGGACGGTCCTCGCGCTGTACGAGGCCGCGCAGGCGGCGAAGCCGTCGATGGTCGTCGTCGACGAGGCATACATCGAGTTCAGCCACGGCGACTCGCTGCTTCCGCTGCTCGAAGGTCGGCCGAATCTCGTCGTCTCGCGGACGATGTCGAAGGCCTTCGGCGCGGCCGGGCTGCGCCTCGGCTATCTCGCCGCGGACCCGGCGGTCGTGGACGCCGTCCAGTTGGTACGGCTGCCGTACCACCTGTCTGCCGTCACCCAGGCGACCGCGCTGGCCGCCCTGGAGCACACCGACACGCTGCTCGGATACGTCGAGCAGCTGAAGACCGAGCGGGACCGGCTGGTCCTCGAACTGCGCGCGATCGGCTTCGAGGTGACCGAGTCGGACGCGAACTTCGTGCAGTTCGGGCGGTTCGACGGCGAGAACGGCTCCCACGAGGCCTGGCAGAAGATCCTCGACCGGGGCGTCCTGGTCCGGGACAACGGCGTACCGGGGTGGCTGCGGGTCAGCGCCGGAACCCCCGCCGAAAACGACGCGTTCCTCGACGCGGTACGTGAACTGAAGAAGGAGCAGAGCGCATGAGCCGCGTAGGACGAGTCGAGCGGGTGACCAAGGAGACGTCGGTCCTCGTCGAGATCGATCTCGACGGAACCGGCAAGGTCGACGTGTCGACAGGAATCGGCTTCTACGACCACATGCTCGACCAGCTCGGCCGCCACGGTCTGTTCGACCTGACCGTGAAGACCGAGGGTGACCTGCACATCGACTCGCACCACACCATCGAGGACTCCGCCCTCGCGCTCGGCGCCGCCTTCAAGCAGGCGCTCGGCGACAAGGTGGGGATCTATCGATTCGGGAACTGCACCGTTCCCCTGGACGAGTCGCTCGCCCAGGTGACCGTCGACCTCTCCGGCCGCCCGTACCTCGTGCACACCGAGCCCGAGAAGATGGCGCCGATGATCGGCGAGTACGACACGACGATGACCCGGCACATCTTCGAGTCCTTCGTCGCGCAGGCCCAGATCGCACTGCACGTCCACGTGCCGTACGGGCGCAACGCGCACCACATCGTGGAGTGCCAGTTCAAGGCGCTCGCCCGGGCCCTGCGGTACGCCTCCGAGCGTGACCCGCGCGCCGCGGGAATCCTTCCCTCCACGAAGGGCGCGCTGTAAAGCCATGACAGGCCTCAGCACCATCCTCATCGTCGTCGGGCTCTTCCTGCTCGGCGGCGTCTACTCCTTCGTCAAGCAGCAGATGCCGAAGAGTCTCATCGTGCTGCTGTCGATCGGCGCCGGCATGTGTCTCGTCGCGGGCGTCCTGAGGCTGGAGGTGTGGAATTGAGCTCCCCTTCGAAACGAGTAGTCGTCTTTGACTACGGCTTCGGGAACGTGCGCTCGGCGGAACGTGCCCTCGCGCGCGCGGGTGCCGACGTCGAGATAACGCGTGACTTCGACAAGGCCATGAACGCGGACGGCCTGCTGGTGCCCGGCGTGGGCGCCTTCGCCGCCTGCATGAAGGGGCTGAAGGAGGCGCGCGGCGACTGGATCGTCGGCCGCCGTCTCGCCGGTGGCCGCCCGGTCATGGGCATCTGCGTCGGTATGCAGATCCTCTTCGCGCGCGGCATCGAGCACGGCGTCGAGACCGAGGGCCTCGACGAGTGGCCCGGCTCGGTCGAGCCGCTGCAGGCCGACATCGTGCCCCACATGGGCTGGAACACCGTCGAGGCACCGACGGGCTCCCAGCTCTTCGCCGGCCTGGACACGGACGCGCGCTTCTACTTCGTGCACTCGTACGCCGTCCACGACTGGAACCTCGAAGTCGCCAACCCGACGATGCGCGCCCCGCTCGTCACCTGGTCGACGCACGGCAAGCCCTTCGTGGCGGCCGTCGAGAACGGCGCTCTGTGGGCCACGCAGTTCCACCCCGAGAAGTCCGGCGACGCCGGAGCGCAGCTGCTCACCAACTGGATCGGAACCCTGTAGACCATGGCCAAGCTCGAACTCCTCCCCGCCGTCGACGTCCGTGACGGCCAGGCGGTCCGCCTCGTCCACGGCGAGTCCGGTACGGAGACCTCGTACGGCTCGCCCCTGGAGGCGGCCCTCGCCTGGCAGCGGGCGGGTGCCGAGTGGCTGCACCTCGTGGACCTGGACGCCGCGTTCGGCACGGGCGACAACCGCGCCCTGATCGGCGAGGTCACCAAGGCGATGGACATCAAGGTCGAGCTGTCCGGCGGCATCCGTGACGACGCGACGCTCGCCGCGGCCCTCGCCACCGGCTGCACCCGGGTGAACCTCGGCACGGCCGCCCTGGAGACGCCCGAGTGGGTCGCCAAGGTCATCGCCGAGCACGGCGACAAGATCGCGGTCGGTCTCGACGTACGCGGCACGACCCTGCGCGGGCGCGGCTGGACCCGCGACGGCGGCGACCTCTACGAGACGCTGGAGCGCCTCAACAAGGAGGGCTGCGCGCGGTACGTCGTCACGGACATCGCGAAGGACGGCACGCTCCAGGGCCCGAACCTGGAGCTGCTGAAGAACGTGTGCGCGGCGACCGACCGCCCGGTGGTGGCGTCCGGCGGGGTCTCGTCGCTCGACGACCTGCGTGCCATCGCCGAGCTGGTGCCCCTCGGTGTCGAGGGCTCGATCGTCGGCAAGGCCCTGTACGCGAAGGCGTTCACCCTGGAAGAGGCCCTGGAGGCGGTAGCCAAGTGAGTGACCTGCGACGCGTCACGACCGGAACTCCCTGGGAGGAGGCCTTCGGGTACTCCCGCGCGGTGGAGCTGCCGAACGGGCTGGTGCTGGTCTCCGGCTGCACGTCGATAGTGGACGGCGAGATCGCCGGAGGCGGCCCGTACGAGCAGGCGGTCAACGCGTTCAACGTCGCGCTGGCGGCGCTGAAGCAGCTGGATCTCGGCCGCGAGGACGTCGTACGGACGCGCATGTACCTCACCCATGCCCGCGACGTGGAGGACGTCGGACGCGCTCACAAGGAGCTGTTCGACTCCGTCCGGCCCGCCGCATCCATGATCATCGTCTCCGGTTTCGTGGACCCCAGCCTGGTGGTCGAGGTCGAGGTGGAGGCGTACCGAGAGGCACCCGAGTCATGACCCTGGCCGTACGAGTCATCCCCTGCCTGGACGTCGACAACGGCCGGGTCGTCAAGGGCGTCAACTTCCAGAACCTGCGCGACGCGGGCGACCCCGTCGAGATGGCCAAGGTGTACGACGCCGAGGGCGCCGACGAGTTGACGTTCCTGGACATCACCGCGTCCTCCGGCAACCGCGAGACCACGTACGACGTGGTGCGCCGCACCGCCGAGCAGGTCTTCATCCCGCTCACGGTCGGCGGCGGTGTGCGCACCGCCGAGGACGTCGACAAGCTGCTGCGCGCGGGTGCGGACAAGGTCGGCGTCAACACGGCCGCCATCGCTCGCCCCGACCTGATCCGGGAGATCGCCGAGCGGTTCGGGCGGCAGGTGCTGGTGCTGTCGGTGGACGCGCGCCGGACCCCCGAGGGCACCTTCGAGGTCACCACCCACGGCGGCCGCAAGGGCACCGGCATCGACGCCGTCGAGTGGGCGCACCGGGCCGCCGAACTGGGGGCGGGCGAGATCCTGCTCAACTCGATGGACGCGGACGGCACGAAGGACGGCTACGACATCGAGATGATCGAGGCCGTACGGAAGCACGTCACGGTGCCGGTGATCGCCTCCGGCGGCGCGGGCCGGCTGGCCGACTTCCCGCCGGCCGTCGCCGCGGGCGCGGACGCCGTGCTCGCCGCGTCCGTCTTCCACTTCGGCGACCTGCGGATCGGCGAGGTGAAGCAGGCGTTGCGGGAGGCGGGGCATCCGGTGCGGTGACGACCCGGAGACTCGTTCACGCGTAGGAGAGGTTGCGTAGGAGGGGTTTCGGTAAGCCCCGGCCGCCTGGTGGCCGGGGCTTACTCGTGGCGGGAAGGGAAAGAAAAGTTGCGCAATTTATATTGCGCAACTTTTCTTTCGTATCTACGGTGGTGTCATGAGCGGCACGGAGAACCTCCCGATCACGGACCTGGGCACCCTCAAGGCCCTGGCCCACCCCCTGCGGATGCAGCTGTACCGAGGGCTGTGCGTGGCCCGCACCGCGACCGCCTCGCAGCTCGCCGAGCAGGTCGACGAAGCGGTCTCACTGGTCAGCTACCACCTGCGCAAGCTCGCCGAGCACGGGCTGATCGAGGCGGCCGAGCCGCAGAGCGGGGACGCCCGCGAGCGCTGGTGGCAGCCCTCCTCGCAGGGCGTGAGCATCAAGGACAAGGACTTCCGGGACGCACCCGAGAGGGCGTCCGCGCATCTGGCCGCCACCAGGCTCTTCCACGAGCAGCGGGCCGACATGTACCGCCGCTACCTCGACGAACGCCCCACCTGGGGCGCCGAGTGGAACTCCGCCGCACCGGACAACGAGTCGCTGCTGCGGCTGACCTCCGCCGAACTGGCCGAACTCGGCGAGGAGTTGCTCGCCCTCGCCAGGAAGTACGACGAGAAGGGCCGCGCCGCCGAGGCGGCCGGCGCGACAGAGGGGCGCGAGAACGTGGCGCTGCATGTGTACGGATTCCCGTTCCGCACCTGAGAGTTCGCAGCCCTGGGAGGGCACGCCCGTATGTCCACGACGTCCATACCCCCGACCGCCGTCTCCGGCAGACCGGCCCACCGCGACCCGAACGTCCTGCGCTGGCTCGGCGCCTACACCGCGTCCATGGTCGGCGACAACATCTACTACCTCGCGCTGACCTGGGCCGCCGTCCAGGCGGGCACGCCCGCGCAGGCGGGGATCGTGGCGGCCGTGAGCGCCGTGCCGCGCGCCCTGCTGATGCTCGGCGGGGGAGTGCTGGCCGACCGGTTCGGGCCCCGGAAGGTCGTCATCGGCAGTGACGCCGTGCGGTGCGCGGCCGTGCTCGCGGTGGCCGCGCTGCTCTTCGCCACGACCCCCGGGCTGTGGCCGCTGGCGCTGCTCGCCCTCGTCTTCGGCACGGTCGACGCCGTCTTCATGCCCGCCGTGGGCGCCCTGCCCGCCCGCATCACCGGCCGCGGCCAGCTCACCCGCGTCCAGGGAATGCGCGGCCTCGCCATCCGCTTCGCCAACGTCGTGGGCGCGCCGCTCGGCGGTCTGGGCATCGCGCTGGGCGGGCCCGCCGCGGCCTTCGGACTGGCCGGGCTGCTGATCGCGGTGTCCGTGCCCCTGCTCGTCTCCCTGCGGGTGGCCGACCTCCCCGGGGACGACAGGGCCACCGAACGCCCCACCGCCTGGAGCGACCTCCGCGACGGACTGCGCTACATCCGCCGCCACCGCGTCCTCGCCCCGCTGATCGTCGCCATCGCCCTCGGGGACCTCGGCTTCGTCGGACCGCTCAACGTGGGGCTGACCCTGCTCGCCGACGAGCGAGGCTGGGGCGCCTCAGGGGTGGGCTGGGTGCTCGCCGGGTTCGGCGTGGGCGCGGGCACCGCCGCGCTGCTGCTCGCCGTACGCGGAGGCCTTCCGCACGCCGGACGCGTGATGGCGGTGACGATCCTGGCGGGCTCGGTCGCGGTCGGCGCCCTGGCCCACGTGCCGAACGTCGTCGCGGCCGCGGGCGTCGCCGTCCTCGTCGGCCTGCTCACGGGCCTCAGCGGCGCCCTGTGCGGCGCACTGCTGCAGACCCGGACCGACCCCGCCTACCTGGGCAGGGTCAGCTCCGTGACCGGCATCGTCAGCCTCGGCCTCGCCCCGCTCAGCATGCCGCTGTCCGCCGCCGCGATCGGCGAGTGCGGCACGGGCCCGGTCTTCGTCGTCAGCGCGGCCGTGTGCGGCCTCGGCGGGGTGCTCGCCCTGTGCGTACGCGACCTCCGCCGGGCCGAACTCCCGAAGTAGCCGAACCACCGGGGTGACCGGACCACGCAAGCGGCCGTCACTGCCGAAGCAGCTGTCAGAGGCCCAGCTGCTTCGCCTCGTGCAGCTTGGCGATCGCTTCTTTGTCGCCCTCCAGTTCCACGTCCGCGGCGTTCTGGCGGCCGTGGACGAACATGACGAGTTCGGACGGCTCGCCCGTGGCCGTCACGACCGGGGTGCCCCGGTGGGCGACCGCCGTCTGGCCGTCCGGGCGGCGCAGGACCAGGCCCGTGGGGGTGCCGCGGCCCATCAGGCGGGCCGTGCGCTCCAGGCGGGACCAGAGGGCGTCCTGGAAGACCGGGTCCAGCTCGCGGGGAACCCAGTCGGGCTGGGCGCGGCGTACGTCCTCGGTGTGGACATAGAACTCGATCGCGTTGGACGCCTCGTCGATCTGCTTCAGGGAGAAGGGCGAGAAGCGCGGCGGCCCCGTACGGATGAGCTGGATCAGCTCCTCGTACGGCTTGTCGGTGAACTCGGCCATCACCCGGTCGAGGCGCGAGGCGAGCTGTTTGATCAGGATGCCGCCCGCGGCATCCGGGCGGCGCTCGCGCACGACCACGTGCGCGGCGAGATCACGGGTGTTCCAGCCCTCGCACAGAGTGGGGGCGTCCGGGCCCTCCGTCTCCAACAGATCCGCGAGGAGAAGTCGTTCACGCTTGGCATGGGTCGACATGTCAGCAAGCCTACGACTGCCTCCGCGGTCCGCCCAGTGGACAAGGGCACAGGAGTGTCCGACCGGCGCGGCACAATGGTCGTCATGACCAGCACGCCCCCGCCCGGCACGCCCAGCAGCCTGGATCCCGAGATCGCCGCCCGCCTCAGGCGCGGCGCCGACGGGCTCGTCCCCGCCATCGCCCAGCAGTACGACACCGGAGAGGTGCTGATGCTCGGCTGGATGGACGACGAGGCGCTGCATCGCACGCTGACGACCGGCCGGTGCACCTACTGGTCGCGCAGCCGTCAGGAGTACTGGGTCAAGGGCGACACCTCCGGCCACTTCCAGTGGGTCAGGTCCGTCGCCCTCGACTGCGACGCGGACACCGTGCTGGTCAAGGTCGACCAGGTGGGCGCCGCCTGCCACACCGGCGACCGCACCTGCTTCGACGCCGACGTGCTCCTCAAGGACGCCGAGGGCCCCGCCGACACCAAGGGCGCCGTCGACACCAAGGACGCCGATTCCGGCGTACCGGCCGTGGATCAGTAAGGTCAGCCGCCATGGACCTCGAGACCTTCCGCAAGCTGGCCACCGACCGGCGTGTCATCCCCGTCAGCCGCAAGCTCCTCGCGGACGGCGACACGCCCGTCGCGCTCTACCGCAAGCTCGCCGCCGAGCGCCCTGGCACCTTCCTCCTGGAGTCCGCGGAGAACGGCCGCTCCTGGTCCCGCTACTCGTTCGTGGGCGTCCGTTCGGCGGCGACCCTGACAGCCCGCGACGGCCAGGCCCACTGGGTCGGCACCCCGCCCGTCGGTGTCCCCGTCGACGGCGACCCCCTCGCCGCCCTGCGCGCCACCATCGAGGCCCTGCACACCCCTCACGACCTCGTGTACGACCAGGGGCTGCCCCCGTTCACCGGCGGCATGGTCGGCTACCTCGGCTACGACATCGTGCGCCGACTGGAGAAGATCGGCCCCGGCGAGCGCGACGACCTCAAGCTGCCCGAGCTGACCATGCTCCTCACCAGCGACCTCGCGGTCATGGACCACTGGGACGGCTCGGTCCTGCTGATCGCCAACGCGATCAACCACAACGACCTCGACACGGGCGTCGACGAGGCGTACGCGGACGCGGTGGCCCGCCTCGACGCCATGGAGGCGGACCTCTCGCGGTCCGTCTCACAGCCCCCGGCCGCGCTTCCGCCGTCCGAGCTTCCCGAGTACACCGCGCTGTGGGGCGGCCCCGACTACCAGGTCGCCGTCGAGGACATCAAGGAGCGCATCCGGGCCGGTGAGGCCTTCCAGGTCGTCCCCTCCCAGCGCTTCGAAACACCCTGCACGGCAAGCGCGTTGGACGTGTACCGGGTCCTGCGGGCCACCAACCCGTCCCCGTACATGTACCTCTTCCGCTTCGACGGCTTCGACGTCGTGGGCTCCTCCCCGGAGGCCCTGGTCAAGGTCGAGGACGGACAGGCGATGGTGCACCCCATCGCGGGCACCCGGCCGCGCGGCGCCACCGTCCAGGAGGACCAGGCGCTCGCCGACGAGCTGATCGCCGACGCCAAGGAGCGCGCCGAGCACCTGATGCTCGTCGACCTCGGACGCAACGACCTGGGGCGGGTCTGCGAGCCCGGTTCCGTCGAGGTCGTCGACTTCATGTCCATCGAGCGGTACTCGCACGTCATGCACATCGTGTCCACGGTGACGGGCAGGGTGGCCGAGGGGCGTACGGCCTTCGACGTACTGACCGCCTGCTTCCCCGCGGGCACCCTCTCCGGAGCCCCCAAGCCCCGCGCGATGCAGATCATCGACGAACTGGAGCCCTCGCGGCGCGGGCTGTACGGCGGCTGCGTCGGCTACCTCGACTTCGCGGGCGACTCCGACACCGCCATCGCCATCCGGACTGCCCTGCTCCGGGACGGCACGGCGTACGTGCAGGCCGGCGCCGGAGTCGTCGCCGACTCGGACCCCGTCGCCGAGGACACCGAGTGCCGCAACAAGGCGGCGGCCGTCCTGCGCGCGGTCCACACGGCGAACCGGCTCGGACGACCGTAGGTCACACATCGGCCACACATCGGCCAGGACCGCGGGAAACGGCCGTACAGCCGGACGTACGCGGACAGTGGGACGCGAGTCACGTGAACCCCGGGTGACGGTTCGCCCGGGGTTCAGGCGATAGTGGAGTACGTGACTGCTGTTCCGCACCCCCGATCCGAAGCCCCCGGACCCGCCAGGTCCGGCCGCCGAAGCCTCGCCCTCGCCCTGCTGTTCGGCGCGCTCGGCGCGGTCGTCGCGCTGCTCGCCTCGCGGCAGGGCTGGTCGGAGGGCACCGCGACGGTGGCCGGCGGCGACTTCCCGCTGAGCGCCAAGGGCGGCGATGTGACGGGCGTGCCCGCGTCCCTCGCCATAGTGGGCCTCGCCGCTCTCGTCGCCGTCTTCGCCGTCCGCCGTGCCGGCCGTTTCCTGGTCGCCGGTCTCCTCGCGCTCTCCGGCGCGGGCACGGTCGTCTCGGCGCTCCTCGGCGCCTCCGACACCTCCGCGCTCGACGAGAAGGCCGCGCAGGCCTCCGGCGACAGTGGGGCGACCGTGGACGCCATGACCCACACCGCCTGGCCCTACGTGGCCGCGGCGGGGGGTGTGCTGCTGCTTCTCGCCGGGCTCCTCGCCCTGCGGTACGGACGGCTGTGGCCGGCCATGTCGGGGCGGTACGAGCGCGACGGGACTCCGCGGGTGCGCAAGCCCCGGGTCCCGGCCGACCCGGACCGGCCCGAGGAGATCTGGAAGGCGCTGGACCGGGGGGAGGACCCCACCGGGGCCTAGCACTCCGTGGGGATGCCGTACGTCGACCGCGGGCCGGGGGGGGGCTGGTCGCGCAGTTCCCCGCGCCCCTTACGGGGCACGGACACCCGCCGCTGACAGGGCTCAGTACCCCCGCGCAGGCCGCACGTACGCGTGCGGGACAATGGGCGGTGAGTGTCCGACTCACACACGCACAGAACAACACAAATCATGAGGAGCTAAGTCATGGCGGGCAGCAACCACGGTCACACTCCGGCCGCCTGGACCGGCACCACCATCGTCATCATCGGTTTCTGTGTCTCCGGTGCCTTCATGGTGATGGCCGAGCCGCTGGGCTTCTGGGCCGGCATGGTCGTCGTGGCCCTCGGTGGCGTGGTCGGCATGGCGATGAGTGCGGCGGGCCTGGGCAAGCAGAAGGCCGCCCCCCGCTCCCACCAGGTGGCGTCCGCGTCCGCCGAGAGCTGACCTTCACGGCATGTCGAGAGGCGGGACCGGCTTCGAGCGCCGGGCCCGCCTCTTTCGCGTACGGACGCGCTCGCTCGCGTACAGGCATGTGTGCGGTGTGCGCCCCGGCGCGGCAGAATGCGTGGGGTGAACGCCGAGACCCAGAGGGTGACGCCCGCTCCAGGACCCGTGCCGCAGGGGTCCGTGGCGCGGCGGCTCCTCGTGCCCGGCGGGATCCTCGCGGCCGTGGCCGGCGCCTTCGCGTACGTGGGGGCCGTCGACCCGAACGAGCCGGGGCACTACCCCGCCTGTCCGCTGCTCCAGTACGCCGGCGTGTACTGCCCCGGCTGCGGAGGACTGCGCAGCGCGCACGCCGTCGCGCACGGGGACCTCGTGGCGGCGCTCGGGGCCAACGCGGTCGCCGTCGTGGGGTATCTGGTGTTCGCCGTCGTGTGGACCGTCTGGGTGATCGGTACCGTCCGGGGGCGGCCGCTGCGCATCGATCCCCGGCCGTCCGTCCTGTGGGGCCTGGGCGCGTTGCTGCTGGTCTTCACGGTTGTCCGGAACCTGCCGTTCGGTGGCTGGCTGCATCCTTGATCAATCGGTGAACGCCCAGTATGGGGGCACCTCTCGCCCGGGCATGCGAAGCTTGTTCGAGGGTGGGGGAGGGACCGGCGTCAACCGGATGCGAGGCCTAAGCCCTCCTCCGGATACCATCGCAGTGACCATCGGTTTCGTCCGAAGCGGGACGGACCCGGGTCAACCGCAGAAGCGCTTCAACTGTCAACCGTCTGGGAAGGGGGCCGCTCGCGTGAGTGTGCTCGACGAGATCATCGACGGAGTCCGTGCCGACCTCGCGGAGCGGCAGGCGCGCGTCAGCCTCGACGAGCTCAAGGAGCGCGCCGCGAAGGCTCCGGCTGCCAAGGACGGTGTCGCGGCCCTGCGCGGTGACGGCGTCAAGGTCATCTGCGAGGTCAAGCGCTCCAGCCCGTCCAAGGGCGCGCTCGCCGCGATCGCCGACCCCGCCGCACTCGCCGCCGACTACGAGGCGGGCGGTGCGGCCGTCATCTCCGTCCTCACGGAGCAGCGCCGCTTCGGCGGATCGCTGGCCGACCTGGAGGCCGTCCGTGCCCGGGTCGACATCCCGGTGCTCCGCAAGGACTTCATCGTCACCTCCTACCAGCTGTGGGAGGCCCGGGCGTACGGCGCGGACCTCGCGCTGCTCATCGTGGCCGCCCTCGACCAGCCCGCCCTGGAGTCCCTCATCGAGCGCGCCGAGTCCATCGGGCTCACACCGCTCGTCGAGGTGCACGACGAGGACGAGGTCGAGCGGGCGGTGGACGCCGGCGCGAAGGTCATCGGCGTCAACGCGCGCAACCTCAAGGACCTCAAGGTCGACCGCGGCACCTTCGACCGCGTCGCACCCGAGATCCCCGCGCACATCGTGAAGATCGCCGAGTCCGGCGTCCGCGGCCCGCACGACCTCATCGCGTACGCCAACGCGGGCGCCGACGCGGTGCTGGTGGGCGAGTCCCTGGTCACCGGCCGGGACCCGAAGACGGCCGTCTCCGACCTGGTCGCCGCGGGCGCGCACCCCGCGCTGCGGCACGGACGGGGCTGACACTCCGGATGTACGCCGACCGTTCCCTCGCCGCCACGACCACCCGTCCGGGCCCCGGCCCCGACGGTGGTCCGGCGCGCGTACGGTCGGCCGCCGCGGGCCCCTCGGTGGCCCGTGGCCCCTACGCACGGCTCGCCCGCGGCTGCCGTCCGCGCGGCTGCCGGGCGCCCGCGCGGCGGGTGCACGGTCGCCGCGTGCGGTACGTCATCGGTGACGAGCCCGGCCAGGTCAACGGGATGCGATGGCGTCGGCGCGTGTCACCTGCGGTGAGCTGAGCCGCGTCCAGGCGTTCCGCTGGAAGTCCCGTGATGAACCCGCGGGCCGGTGGGGGCTGGTCGCGCCCCGAGGCGGAGCCGCATGTCGATTCAGCCCCGCGCCCCTTCGGGGCGCTGTCGAACATGGCTCATCGAAGGTGACATGCGATCCCCGTGACCCCCTTCCGACCAATCCCGGGGCTGTCGCCCCTGCGAGGTAACCGCATGTCCAGCGAGTTCTTCATTCCCGACCCCGAGGGTCAGGTCCCCAGCGCCGAGGGGTACTTCGGCGCGTTCGGCGGAAAGTTCATCCCGGAGGCGCTGGTCGCCGCCGTGGACGAGGTCGCCGTGGAGTACGACAAGGCGAAGTCCGACCCCGAGTTCGCCCGGGAACTGGACGACCTGCTCGTCCACTACACCGGCCGCCCCAGCTCCCTCACCGAGGTCCGGCGCTTCGCCGAACACGCCGGTGGCGCCCGGGTGTTCCTCAAGCGCGAGGACCTGAACCACACCGGCTCCCACAAGATCAACAACGTGCTCGGGCAGGCCCTGCTCACCAAGCGCATGGGCAAGACCCGGGTCATCGCCGAGACCGGCGCGGGCCAGCACGGCGTCGCGACGGCCACCGCCTGCGCGCTGTTCGGCCTCGAATGCACCATCTACATGGGCGAGATCGACACCCAGCGCCAGGCCCTGAACGTGGCCCGGATGCGCATGCTCGGCGCCGAGGTCATCGCCGTGAAGTCCGGTAGCCGCACGCTGAAGGACGCCATCAACGAGGCCTTCCGCGACTGGGTCGCCAACGTCGACCGCACCCACTACCTCTTCGGGACCGTCGCCGGACCCCACCCCTTCCCCGCCATGGTCCGCGACTTCCACCGCGTCATCGGCGTCGAGGCCAGGCGGCAGATCCTGGAGCGCGCGGGCCGTCTCCCCGACGCGGCCGTCGCCTGCGTGGGCGGCGGCTCCAACGCCATCGGCCTCTTCCACGCCTTCATCCCGGACGCGGACGTACGCCTCATCGGCTGCGAGCCCGCCGGACACGGCATCGAGACCGGCGAACACGCGGCCACCCTCACCGCGGGCGAGCCCGGCATCCTGCACGGCTCGCGGTCGTACGTCCTCCAGGACGAGGAGGGCCAGATCACCGAGCCGTACTCGATCTCGGCCGGACTTGACTACCCGGGCATCGGCCCCGAGCACTCGTACCTCAAGGACAGCGGACGCGGTGAGTACCGTGCCGTGACCGACGACGCGGCGATGCAGGCACTGCGCCTGCTCTCCCGTACCGAGGGCATCATCCCGGCGATCGAGAGCGCGCACGCGCTGGCCGGCGCTCTGGAGGTCGGCAAGGAGCTGGGGCCCGACGGGCTGATCGTCGTCAACCTCTCCGGGCGCGGCGACAAGGACATGGACACGGCCGCCCGTTACTTCGGCCTGTACGACGAGGGTGCCGACGCCGTCGTCGAGGCGGACGCCGACAGCGACAGCGCGGAGATCGAGGGGGACGCCAAGTGAGCGGCAACATCCAACTGCTGAGCGACACCCTCGCCGGTGCGAAGGCCGAGGGGCGGTCCGCGCTCATCGCTTACCTGCCGGCCGGCTTCCCGACCGTCGACGGCGGGATCGCGGCCGTCAAGGCCGTCTTCGAGGGCGGCGCGGACGTCGTCGAGGTCGGTCTGCCGCACAGCGACCCCGTCCTCGACGGACCGGTCATCCAGACCGCCGACGACATCGCCCTGCGCGGCGGCGTCAAGATCGCGGACGTCATGCGCACGGTCCGCGAGGCGTACGAGGCGACCGGCAAACCCGTCCTCGTCATGACGTACTGGAACCCGATCGACCGCTACGGCGTCGAGCGCTTCACCGCCGAGCTGGCCGAGGCGGGCGGCGCGGGCTGCATCCTGCCCGACCTGCCCGTGCAGGAGTCCGCGCTGTGGAGGGAGCACGCCGAGAAGCACGGCCTCGCGACCGTCTTCGTCGTCGCGCCCAGCAGCCAGGACGCCCGGCTCGCCGAGATCACGAAGGCGGGCTCCGGCTTCGTCTACGCGGCCTCGCTGATGGGCGTCACCGGCACGCGTGAGTCCGTGGGCGCGCAGGCCCAGGACCTGGTGCGGCGCACCAAGGCCACCACCGACATCCCGGTCTGTGTCGGCCTCGGCGTCTCGAACGCCGAGCAGGCCTCCGAGGTCGCGGGCTTCGCCGACGGCGTCATCGTCGGCTCCGCCTTCGTGAAGCGGATGCTGGACGCCCCGGACGAGGCCGCGGGCCTGGACGCCGTACGCGCCCTCGCCGCCGACCTCGCGAAGGGTGTGCGCGGCACGGCGTGACCCATGTCCGTTCGAGCACGTAACGGACAATCCGCTCACTCGAACGGGTGGACCTGGGGCCGGGGAGGCGCGGTGCGCCTCCCCGGTTCGTTCTGCGGGATGTGAGCGAGAAGAACCGTGAGGGAAAGCGCACCGCCCGCGAGCGGCTGGCGGAAGAGCGAGCGAAGCAGAAGACGGCGGAGAAGCGCCGGCGCGTGCTGATCGTGGGCGGTGCCGTCGTCTGCGTCCTGGCACTGGCCGCGATCGGCGGCGTGCTGGCGGCGAACGCGGGCAAGGACAAGACCGACACGTCGGGCCCGGTGACGGCCCCCTCGGGGGCGAACGGCGACGACAGCCTCGCCATCCCCGTCGGCAAGGAGAGCGCCAAGTCCACCCTCACCGTGTGGGAGGACTTCCGCTGCCCGGCCTGCAAGAGCTTCGAGGACGCCTACCGCTCGACGATCCACGAGCTGACGGACGCCGGACAGCTCAAGGTCGAGTACCACCTCGCGACCCTGATCGACGGGAACATGGGCGGCAGCGGCTCCCTGCGCGCGGCCAACGCAGCGGCATGCTCCCAGGACGCCGGGAAGTTCACCGCGTACCACGACGTGCTGTTCGAGAACCAGCCCGCCGAGACGGACGACGCGTACGCGAAGAACAGCAAACTGATCGAGCTGGCCGGCAAGGTCGACGGGCTGGACACCGGCACGTTCAAGAAGTGCGTCGACGACGGCGCGCACGACAGCTGGGTCGCCAAGTCCCACCAGGCCTTCCAGGGCGGCGGCTTCAGCGGCACACCGACGGTGCTGCTGAACGGCAAGAACATCTACCAGGACCAGTCGATGACCCCGGCGAAGCTGAAGCAGATGGTGCAGCAGGCCGACAAGGCGTGAGGCGCGGGGACTGAGGCAGAGGTCGCGAGGCGCCGTGGTGGGAGGCGCTGAGGTCTGAGGTCGAGCAGGAGGCCGGTGGGCCGCGCGGCGCTTCGCGGGTGTCACATCCGCACCGGAGGCCTCGTGGGTCCCGTCGGTCTCGTTATGGAGCCGTAGCCCGGGCGGGTTGCCGTACCTGCCGCCCGGCAGGGTAGCGTCGACTCCGCCATGGAAATTGCCTACATCCCCAGCCCGTCGCGCGGAGTGTACGAACTATTCGGCGTCATTCCGCTGCGCGGCTACGCGTTCTGCATCATCATCGGCGTCTTCGTAGCCGTCTGGCTCGGCAACAAGCGATGGATCGCGCGCGGGGGCCGACCAGGCACCGTGGCGGACGTCGCCGTGTGGGCCGTGCCGTTCGGTCTCGTCGGCGGACGGCTCTACCACGTCATCACCGACTACCAGCTGTACTTCAGCGAGGGTCAGGACTGGGTCGACGCCTTCAAGATCTGGGAGGGCGGCCTCGGTATCTGGGGCGCCATCGCGTTCGGCGCGGTGGGTGCCTGGATCGGCTGCCGCAGCCGTGGGATCCCGCTGCCCGCGTGGGCCGACGCCCTCGCGCCCGGTATCGCCCTCGCGCAGGCCATCGGCCGCTGGGGCAACTGGTTCAACCAGGAGCTGTACGGGCGGGAGACGGACCTCCCCTGGGCGCTGCACATCACGTCCTCGACGGACGGCCGGGTGCCGGGCTACTACCACCCGACCTTCCTGTACGAGTCGCTGTGGTGCATCGGTGTCGCGGTCCTCGTCATCTGGGCCGACCGGCGCTTCAGGCTCGGCCACGGCCGCGCCTTCGCCCTGTACGTGGCCGCGTACTGCGCGGGCCGCTTCTGGATCGAGGCCATGCGGGTCGACGAGGCCCACCACTTCCTGGGGATGCGTCTCAACGAGTGGACCTCGATCGTCGTCTTCCTCCTCGCCGTCCTCTACATCGTGCTGTCGGCCCGGCGCCGTCCGGGACGCGAAGAGGTCGTCGAACCGGGTGCCTCCGACGGGGACACCGACGACGACGGCGCAGCGGTGAAGCTGGACAAGAAGTCCGAGGACGAGGACTCCGAGAACAAGGACTCGGAGGACAAGAAGTCCGACGCTGAGACGTCCGAGGCCAAAAAGCCCCAGGACGAGTCGGAGACGGCCGAGGCCGTCTCAGACTCCGGCTCCTCCGAGCCGGAGACCGACGACTCGTCGAGTTCCGCCGAGGCGAAGGACGAAGAAGCCGAGTCGGCGAAGAAGGTCTGACCTCGTTCGTACGTGGAGGGGGCGCCCCGAGCAGTTGGGGCGCCCCCTCCACGTGTGCGTGCACGGCTAGCGGCGGCGGGCCAGTGCCAGGGTGCGGTGGGCCGCAGCCACCACCGCCGCGTCGATGAAGCGGCCGTCCGGGAGGGCCTGGGCGCCGGAGTGGGTGGCCGCGGCCTTGACGACCGACTCGGCCGATTCGATGTCCTCCGGGGTCGGGAGGTAGGCCGTCTCGATCACCGGGAGCTGACGGGGATGGATGGCCGCGCGGCCGAGGAAGCCCAGCGCGCGGCCGCGGGCGCAGGACGCGGCCAGACCGGAGAGGTCGCGTACGTCGGGGTGGACGGACTGGGGCGGCGGGGCCAGGTCTGCCGCCCGGGCGGCAAGGACCACTCGGGAGCGGGGCCAGTCGAGGCCCGCGTCGTCGCGTACGCCGAGGTCGGCCCGGAGGTCGGCCTCACCGAGCGAGATACCGCGCAGGGCGGGGTGGGCCGTGGCGATCACGTAGGCGTGCTCGACGGCGAGGGCCGATTCCAGGAGGGCGTACAGGGGGATGTGCGGGGCCCTGTCCGCCGTACGTACGACCTGGGCGGGCGTCGTGACCTTGGGCAGGCGGATGCCAGCGAGGCTCGACAGGGCGGGGAGCGCGGCGAGGGTCCGCAGGTCGGCGACGGACTCCGGGCTGTCCAGGGCGTTGACGCGCACGTGCACCGGGACCGGGAGCGGGGACGGCTCGGACAGGAGGTCGGCGGTGGCGGCGCGGGCGTACTCCTTGCGGTCGGGGGCGACCGCGTCCTCCAGGTCGACGACGACCACGTCGGCCCCCGCGACCAGGGCCTTGGCCACCACCTCGGGGCGGTCGCCGGGGACGTAGAGCCAGGTGAGAGGGAAGGCGTCGGTCGCTCCCGTGGCGCCTGTGGCGCCGGTGGCTTCCGTGGTCACAGGGCGCCCTCCGATCTGAGCGTGGTGATCTCGGCCTCCGTCAGGCCGAGTTCGGCGAGGACGGTGTCCGTGTCGGCGCCGTGCGGGCGGCCCGCCCAGCGGATTCCGCCGGGGGTGTCGGTGAGGCGGAAGAGGACGTTCTGCATGCGCAGTGGGCCCAGTTCGGGGTCGTCGACGGTGGTGACCGTGTCGAGGGCGGCGTACTGAGGGTCCGTCATGACGTCGCGTACGTCCTGGATGGGGGCCACCGCCGCCTCCGCCTTCTCGAACTCCGCGATGACCTGCTCGCGGGTGTGAAGGGCGATCCACGATCCGACCGCCTCGTCGAGGACGTCGGAGTGGCGGGCCCGTTCCGCGCCGGTGGTGAACCAGGGTTCGACGATCAGGTCGGGGCGGCCGACCAGGCGCATCACACGTTCGGCGACCGACTGGGCCGAGGTCGAGACGGCGACCCAACTGCCGTCGGCGGTGCGGTAGGTGTTGCGGGGCGCGTTGTTCTGGGAGCGGTTGCCCGTGCGGGGCTGGACGTGGCCCAACTGGTCGTACCAGAGCGGCTGCGGGCCCAGGACCGTGAGGATCGGCTCGATGATCGCCATGTCGACGACCTGGCCGCGGCCCGTGCGGTCGCGGGCGGCGAGGGCCGTCATCACCGCGTACGCCGTGGCCAGGCCCGCGATCGAGTCGGCGAGGCCGAAGGGCGGGAGGGTCGGCGGGGCGTCCGGTTCGCCGGTGATCGCGGCGAAACCGCTCATCGCCTCGGCGAGCGTGCCGAAGCCGGGGCGGTGCGCGTACGGGCCGAACTGGCCGAAGCCGGTGACGCGGGCCAGGACCAGGCGGGGGTTCGCGGCGGACAGTTCCTCCCAGCCGAGGTCCCATTTCTCCAGGGTCCCGGGGCGGAAGTTCTCGATGATCACGTCGGTGGAGGCGGCGAGGCGGAGGAGGGTGGTTCGGCCGCCGTTGGTGGAGAGGTCCAGCGTCATCGTGCGTTTGTTGCGGCCGAGGAGTTTCCACCACAGGCCGATGCCGTTCTTCGACGGGCCGTGGCCGCGGGACGGGTCCGGTCTGCGGGGGTGCTCGACCTTGATGACCTCCGCGCCGAAGTCGCCGAGCATCGTGGCGGCGAGGGGGCCGGCGAAGAGCGTGGCGAGGTCGAGGACGCGGAGGCCGGTGAGGGGTGCCGGTGCGGTCACGGCGGTGTGCGTCATGGGTGGGGGGACTCCTGGTGGGGGATTTGGGCTGGGGCTGGGGAGTTGGCCATGCGGAGGGAGGGGGGCGGCGTTCGGTCAGGTGGTCGGACGGGTCGCCAGTTGGGCTGTCAGGTCGGCGAGGGTGTCGAAGCCGGTGCCGTTGAAGTCGCCGACGGACGTGGCCAGTCGGTTCTTGAGGGGGGTCGTCCAGCGGGACGGGATCGCTTCGGGGGCGCCCGCGAGCAGGCCCGTGATCGAGCCGGCCGTCGCGCCGTTCGAGTCCGTGTCCCAGCCACCCGACACGACACGGCAGATGGACGCCGTGAAGTCCCCGTCCGCGTGGGTGAGGGCGGCGGCGAGGAGGGCCGTGTTGGGGATGGCGTGGACCCAGTGGTACGCGGCGTGGGTGGCGTGCAGTTCGTCGACGATGGTCTCGAAGTCCCGGTGTTCCATGGCCAGTTGGATCCCGTGGCGGACGGCTTCGGCGAGGCGGGACTCGGGGGGTACGACGGTGAGGCCCGTACGGAGACAGGCGTGGATGTCGCTCGTACCCGTGGCCGCCTCGGCGATCGCGGCCGCCGCGAACATCGCCGCGTAGACGCCGTTGGCCGTGTGGGTGAGGGTGGCGTCCCGGTGGGCCTGTTCCGCGGCGGTCGCCGGGGCGCCCGGGTTGGTCCAGCCGTGGGCGTCCGCGCGGATCAGGGCGCCGATCCATTCGCGGAACGGGTTGCGGTGGCGGGCCGTGTGCGGGGGTTCGATGCCGTCGAGGAGGTTGCGGTAGGCGACGCGTTCCGCGGTGAACGTACGGCCTGCGGGGAGTTCGTCCAGCCAGAGGCGGGCCACGTCCGTGGTGGTGAAGTGCCTGCCGTGGCGTTGGAGGAGCAGGAGGTTCAGGAGGGGGTAGTTGAGGTCGTCGTCCTCCGGCATGCCGTCGATGTTCTCGGCGAGGGAGGTGGTCGCGGAGCGGCGGTTCCAGGGGTGGGTGGCCTTGAGGTGCGGGGGGAGGCCTCGTTCTGTGAACCAGGTGGTCAGGGGCCAGTTGCCGGTGGCTCTGGCCAGCGCTCTGATGCCGTCCAAGGGGAGTTTTTCTACGGGCTTGCCGAGTAGGCAGCCTGCGGCTCTGCCTAGCCAGGCGGCTTCCAGGCGGGGGTGGAGTGTGGTGGGGGGCAGGGATGTTTCTTCTTCCCCAGACCCACCCCTTCCCGAAACTGGGGGCGCTGCCCCCAGACCCCCGGAGCTGCGGCTGGGGTCCGCTGTGCCCACCCGTTCCGCCCTTGCGGAACGCCTGCCCACAGCGGTGCAGAGGGGGTCCTCTGCCGTTGTGGGCCAGTTGGGGCATAGGGCCCGGATCCTGGGCAGGGCTGTTGGTTCCTTGTCCTTCAACCTGCTTGGTAGGTCCGTCAGTTCGTCCAGGAGGTCCTGGGCCAGTGCCCTTAGGTAGGGGGAGACCGGGTGAGAGGAAGCGCCTGCTCGTTGGGGGGACTGGGGGCCGCCTGCCCTGTGCCAGCGTGACGCGATGGCCGATGGTTCTCGGCCGTCCTCCTCCGCCTGGTGGAGTTCGTGGCCCAGTAGGTCCTCCGGCTGGACCCAGGTCAGTCGCAGGAGGAGGGTCATGACAGCTCCGCGTAGGCCGTCTCGTGGGTGCGGCGGCGGGCGGTGTCGCGGGTGAAGATCTCGCGGGTCACCTCTGTGAGCGTCGTCGCGGGGGCCTGCAGATCCAGGCGGCTGGACTCCGCGACCGTCTTGGCCCAGTCGGGCGGGATCTCCGCACCGAGGGCGCCCGCGAGAGCGCCGGACATCGTGGCGATGGAGTCGCAGTCGCGGCCGTAGTTCACCGAGCCCAGGACTGTGTGCCGGTAGTCGCCGCGGGCGATCAGCAACATGGCGAGGGCGACCGGGAGTTCCTCGATGGAATGGATGCGGGAGGGGCGACGGGCGCCCAGGGACGGGGCGCGGTAGTCGGGGCCGACCGTGTCGTAGGGCGCCACCGCCTCGCGCAGGGGGCGTAGCGCCGACTCGAAGTCCGCGTAGCGCGATGCCGTGTCGCAGACCGTTTCGATGGCCGCCCGTGTGCCGTCCTTCGACAGGGACAGGCAGGCCTCGATCACCGAGTCCGGGGTCGCGCCGGGCGTGCAGGCCGCCGCCACCCCCGCCGCGAACACGCCCGCGGCCTCGCGTCCGTACGACGACTGATGGGCCCCCGCGATGTCGAGCGCCTCGGCGTACGCGCCCGCCGGGTTGGCCGCGTTGACCAGGCCGACCGGGGCCATGTACATCGCGGCACCGCAGTTGACGATGTTGCCGGTGCCGGCCTCGCGGGGGTCCACGTGGCCGTAGTGGATCCTCGTCACCAGCCACTTCTCCGCCAGGAAGATCCGGTGGAGGGGGAGTGCCTCGGCCTCCAGCTCCGGGATCCAGCGCGGGGTCGTCATCAGGTCGGGGACCAGGTGGTCGGCGACGGCGTAGGCGTCCAGGTGGTCGCGGACCTTCGCGTACACCCGTACCAGCGCGTGCGTCATCAAGGTGTCGTCGGTGACGTGGCCGTCGCCCTTGTGGTACGGGGCGATGGGGCGGGCCGTGCGCCAGTCGTCGCCGTTCCAGGGGCCGACGATGCCGTGGACCCGGCCGCCGTGGCGTTCGGCGATCTGCTCGGGGGAGTAGCCCTCGACGGGGCCGCCGAGCGCGTCGCCGACGGCGGCCCCGACGAGGCTGCGGGTGATCCGTTCTTCCAGGGTTGCGGGTGCGGTGGGCGTCATGTCCGAATCATCCCCCCGAGAGGGCCAGTTCCGTGGCTGCCAGCAGTTCGGCGAGTTCCACCAGGTCCGTGCCGGTCAGGCGGGGGAGCGCGCAGCCCGAGAGCGTGCGGCACGCGTCTCGCCAGGAGACCGGGATCGCCGTGCCGCCGCCGATCGCGCCGGTCAGCGCGCCGACGAGAGCGGGGGCCGAGTCCGCCACCCGGGACAGACACGCGGCCGCGGGTACCGCCTCGGCGATCCGGCCGTGCGAGGCGGTGGCGAGGGCGAGGGCCACCGGGACGGTCTCGGCGGCGGCGATGCCGTAGCTGTAGACGTGGTCGACGATCTGGTGCTCCAGCAGGGGTACGAGGCTGAAGGCGCTGTCGGCCTCGTGGGCGAGCGTCAGCGCGTGGCGGGCGTTGCGGCCGATCTCCGTGGACTCCGGTAGTTCGGCGAGTGCGGCTGTCACGCAGGTGTCGGCGTCCTCGCCGGCCAGGGCGAGGGCGAGCGCCGCCGCCATCGCGCGGGCGCCGTGCACGCCGTCGCCGTCCTGGGTGTAGCGGGCGTCGAACTCGGCCAGTTCCGCGGCGAGTTGGGGGTCCCCGGCGTGGGCCACGGCCAGCACGCAGGCTCGTACGCAGGCCGCGTCGTCGAAGTAGTGGGGGTTGTCGTGGCCGGTGGCGGGCGGGCGCAGGCCGGTGGCGAGGTTGCCGAGACCCGCCCGTACGGAAATGCGGGCGCGCAGGGGGAGTACGGCCGACTCGACCTCGGGGGCGCGGTCCGCTGCCGCGGCGACTTCGCTGGCGATGGCGTTCCAGGAGAGGTCGATGGCGGCGCGCATGCGGCGTTCTCGGCTCAGGTCGCCGAGTGCGCCGGGGTCGGTGGCGCGCAGGACCGCTTCCGCGGCGAAGGCCGCCCATTCGGCGTCGTCCGAGGGGCCGAGGCGCAGGGGTTCCGGGGGTTGGTTCAGGGCGATGGGGACGGGGAGGGTGGTTGTGGCGTTCTGTTCGGCGAAGGTGTCCAGTTCTCGGGTGAGGCGTCTGGTCCACTCGGGCATGCGGGCGGCTCTGTGCCTGGCGGCGGGCCAGCCTGCGGCGTCGCCCGCCGCCAGGCCGAGGAGGAGGCCTTCGATTCGCCGCGGGGCGTCGGGCCGGTGTGCGATGTGCGGGTCCGTTGTGGCTTGTTGCGCAGTTCCCCGCGCCCCTGATGGGGCTGAGGCCCGGAGTGTGATGTGCGGGTTCGTGGGGGCTGGGCGCGCAGTTCCTCGCGCCCCTGAAGGGGTGGTGGGGGTCCGGAGTGTGATGTGCGGGTCAGTGGGGGCTGAGTGCGCAGTTCCCCGCGCCCCTGGCGAAGCCGCCCCTGAAGGGGCGCCCTCGTTCGGGTCGTTCAGTAGTTCTGGTTTCACTGGGGTACCTCGTCCTCGTCCGGGGTCAGGAGGTCCGCCACGTCGAGGATGTGGTGGCCCTGCATGGATGGGAGGCAGCTGCCCTTTGCCGGGCCGATGGCTGCCGACCAGGTGGGAGGGATCGACGTGGCGCCCTTCGTCGCGCCGGCCAGGGCGCCCGCCACCGCTGCCGTGGTGTCGGCGTCGCGGCCCATGTTCACGGCGGTGAGGACCGCTTCCGTGAAGTCGCCGTCGGCCGCCGCGTACGCGCCGAAGGCCAGGGCGACGGCCTCGGGGGCGAGGTCGGTCCAGGGGTAGCCGCCGATGACGACGGCGGAGCGGACGGCGCGTTCGCCGCGGTGGGCGCAGGCGACGGCGCGGCGTAGGGAGCGGGCCGTCCAGGAGTCGTCGGGGATCACCGCCAGCGCCGAGGCGACCACCACCATCGTCGGGGCGCCCGCCATCGCCGCGGCCACGCCCGCCGCGACCGCCTGGCCGCCGTAGATGCCCTCGCCGTCGTGGCTCACCGAACCGTCGATCGCCACCAGGCGGGCGGCCTCCGCGGGGCGGCCCGCCGCGAAGACACCGAAGGGGGCCGCGCGCATGGCGAGACCGTCGCTCCAGGCGTGCCGGTGCTGGGCCGAGATCGGGGCGGCCAGGCCCCGCCGCAGGTTCTCCAGCGTGCCCCGCTCGCTGAAGCCCGCGCCCCGGAAGGGCCCCTCGTCCAGGTCGGCGATCCAGTGGTGCCAGGCCGCCTCCACATGCCGGGGTGTGAGAGCCGAACCGTGCCGGGCCAGGAGCAGCCCGGAGAAGATCGCGTACTCCGTGTCGTCCGTGCCGGCCGGGGTCTCGGTCACGTACCCCGTGATGCGGCCCCAGCGTGCGCGGATCTCGGACGGCTTCATGTTCTCGGCGGGCGCCCCCAGTGCGTCACCGACGGCGAGTCCCAGCAGCGCGCCGCGCGCCCGATCGCGGAGACCGGCGGCGTCCCCGGGGGCCGGGACCGAGGGAACGCAGGCAATCGAAGCCATGACGGTGCCTCTCCATCGCGGGGTCCCGGAAGGTCTGAGGGACCCTTTGCGGATCTGTCCCCATCAAGTGGTTCGGCGGAGCCTCGCACGCCTCAGCGTCACCCGGTCGACATTTGTGCGCAGGTCTCTACGGATGAGCGAAGGGCGGCGAAAGCCCAGGTAAGTACGGCCTTCCTTGCTGGCGGGAGTGAAATTTCGGGCGTAGCTTGGGTGTTGTCCAAGAGTAGAAATAGTCTAAGTTGCAGTGCAGTTCCAGTCCTAGTGGCACTTTGGGAGATCCGGGCATGGCCATCATCGAGACCGAGGCGGCGCTTCACGAGGCGCACCGTGACAACCACACGCACCGGGATGTCAGCGGCGGCTGGCTGCGTCCCGCCGTCTTCGGTGCGATGGACGGTCTGGTCTCCAACCTGGCGTTGATGACGGGCGTGGCCGGCGGTGCCGTGTCCCATCGGACGATCGTGATCACCGGGCTCGCGGGGCTGGCCGCCGGTGCCTTCTCCATGGCGGCCGGCGAGTACACCTCCGTCGCCTCGCAGCGCGAACTCGTCGAGGCCGAACTCGACGTCGAGCGGCGGGAGTTGAGGAAGCACCCGAAGGACGAGGAGCGTGAGCTCGCCGAGCTGTACCAGGCACGGGGCGTCGAGCCCGGTCTCGCCCGTGAGGTCGCCCGGCAACTGTCGAGGGATCCCGAGCAGGCCCTGGAGATACACGCCAGGGAGGAGCTGGGCATCGATCCCGGTGACCTGCCGTCGCCGTCCGTCGCCGCCGTGTCGAGCTTCGGTTCGTTCGCCCTGGGTGCCCTGCTCCCCGTACTTCCCTACCTGCTCGGCGCGACCGCCCTGTGGCCCGCGCTGCTGCTCGCGCTCCTCGGGCTCTTCGCGTGCGGTGCGATCGTGGCCAGGGTGACCGCGAGGTCCTGGTGGTACAGCGGACTGCGACAGCTCGCGCTGGGTGGCGCCGCGGCCGGTGTGACGTACGCCCTGGGCACTCTGTTCGGTACGGCCGTAGGATGACCCGCGCGCCGTTGAGTCGAGCAGCTATGCAAGGGACTGCATAAGTAGTCGTTACTCCGCGGTTTCGAATCCTTAACCACTGGGCATGAGCCGTAAGCGCTGCGGGCAATGACGCCTGCACAGCAATTGAAGCGTTGGGCGACGTTGCCTGCCGCGATCGGGCCGACGGTCATTGATCTGTCCGAAAAGGTCCCCTTGTTCAGCCGCCACGAGCGGCCTCCGCCGCGACCCGCGGCGTCCGCATGTTGGAACGCCGTATCCGGTTCCCGAGAACGGCTCCATCATGTAACCTGCACGAAATTTTGCACCTTTCGCAGAGGGCCAACGTCGTCCCTCGGCACTTGCATATGCCACGACGACGACGGGAGAGCCGATGCGTACGCCGCGCCAGCCGTCCCAGCACTCCGCGAATGGCCAGAACTGGTCCTTCATGGATGCTCGCCCTGCCGCGCAGGGGATGTACGACCCGCGCAACGAGCACGACGCCTGTGGCGTCGGCTTTGTGGCCACCCTCACCGGTGAGGCGAGCCATGCGCTGGTCGAGCAGGCGCTGACCGTGCTCCGCAATCTGGAGCACCGCGGCGCGACCGGCTCGGAGCCCGACTCCGGTGACGGGGCCGGCATCCTCTCCCAGGTGCCCGACACCTTCTTCCGCGAGGTGGTCGAATTCGAGCTGCCCGAGGCAGGCTCGTACGCGGTCGGTATCGCCTTCCTTCCGGAGGACACCGCCGATGAGGCCGTCTCACGGATCGAGACGATCGCCGCCGACGAGGGTCTGACGGTCCTCGGCTGGCGCGAGGTCCCGACCGCTCCCGAACTCCTCGGCGCCACCGCCCGCTCGACGATGCCCCTCTTCCGTCAGGTGTTCGTGACGGACGGTTCCAGCCAGGACATCGATCTCGACCGCAAGGCGTTCGTGCTGCGCAAGCGCGCCGAGCGCGAGGCCGACGTGTACTTCCCGTCGCTCTCCGCCCGCACCATCGTCTACAAGGGCATGCTGACCACCGGCCAGCTGGAGCCCTTCTTCCCGGACCTGTCCGACCGCCGCTTCGCCTCCGCGATCGCGCTCGTGCACTCCCGGTTCTCCACGAACACCTTCCCGAGCTGGCCGCTCGCCCACCCGTACCGCTTCGTCGCGCACAACGGCGAGATCAACACGGTCAAGGGCAACCGCAACTGGATGGTGGCCCGCGAGTCGCAGATCGCCTCCGACCTCTTCGGCGACCAGGAGAAGATCGACCGGATCTTCCCGATCTGCACGCCCGACGCCTCCGACTCCGCGTCCTTCGACGAGGTGCTCGAACTCCTGCACCTGGGCGGCCGCTCGCTCCCGCACTCCGTGCTGATGATGATCCCGGAGGCGTGGGAGAACCACGACTCCATGGACCCGGCCCGCCGCGCCTTCTACCAGTTCCACTCCACGATGATGGAGCCCTGGGACGGCCCGGCCTGTGTCACCTTCACCGACGGCAAGCAGGTCGGCGCCGTACTGGACCGCAACGGTCTGCGCCCCGGCCGCTACTGGGTCACCGACGACGGCCTCGTCGTCCTCGGCTCCGAGGTCGGCGTCCTCGACATCGACCCCGCGAAGGTCGTCCGCAAGGGCCGCCTGCAGCCCGGCCGCATGTTCCTCGTCGACACCGTCGAGCACCGCATCATCGAGGACGACGAGATCAAGGCCGACCTCGCCGCCGAGAACCCGTACGCGGAGTGGCTGGAGGCCGGCGAGATCGAGCTGGAGGACCTCCCGGAGCGTGAGCACATCGTGCACACGCACGCCTCCGTCACCCGTCGCCAGCAGACCTTCGGCTACACCGAGGAAGAGCTGCGCGTCATCCTCGCGCCCATGGCCAAGTCCGGCGGCGAGCCCCTCGGCTCCATGGGCACGGACTCGCCGATCGCGGCCCTCTCCGAGCGCCCCCGCCTGCTCTTCGACTACTTCACCCAGCTGTTCGCGCAGGTCACCAACCCGCCGCTGGACGCCATCCGCGAGGAGCTCGTCACCTCGCTGCGCTCCTCCCTCGGCCCCGCCAGCAACCTGCTGGAGCCGACCGCCGCGTCCTGTCGCAGCGTCACCCTGCCCTTCCCGGTGATCGACAACGACGAGCTGGCCAAGCTCATACACATCAACGCCGACGGCGACATGCCGGGCATGAAGGCCGCGACGCTCTCCGGCCTGTACCGGGTCTCCGGCGGCGGCGACTCGCTCGCCGCGCGCATCGAGGAGATCTGCACCGAGGCCGACGCCGCCATAGAGAACGGCGCCCGGCTGATCGTCCTCTCGGACCGTCACTCCGACGCCGAGCACGCGCCGATCCCCTCGCTGCTGCTCACCGCGGCCGTCCACCACCACCTCATCCGCACCAAGCAGCGCACCCAGGTGGGCCTGCTGGTCGAGGCCGGCGACGTCCGCGAGGTCCACCACGTGGCCCTCCTCATCGGCTTCGGCGCCGCGGCCGTCAACCCGTACCTCGCGATGGAGTCCGTCGAGGACCTCGTCCGGGCGGGAACGTTCCTCCCCGGCATGGAGTCCGAGCAGGCCATCCGCAACCTGATCTACGCGCTCGGCAAGGGCGTCCTCAAGGTCATGTCCAAGATGGGCATCTCGACCGTCGCCTCCTACCGCGGCGCCCAGGTCTTCGAGGCCGTCGGTCTCGACACGGCCTTCGTCCAGAAGTACTTCATCGGTACGGCCACCAAGATCGGCGGCGTCGGCATCGACGTCATCGCCAAGGAGGTCGCCGCCCGCCACGCGAAGGCGTACCCGGCCAGCGGCATCGCGCCCGCGCACCGCGCCCTCGACATAGGCGGCGAATACCAGTGGCGCCGCGAGGGCGAGCCGCACCTGTTCGACCCGGAGACGGTCTTCCGCCTCCAGCACTCCACGCGCACCCGCCGCTACGACATCTTCAAGAAGTACACGGACCGCGTGAACGAGCAGTCCGAGCGGCTGATGACGCTCCGCGGCCTGTTCGGCCTCAAGTCCGGCCGCGAGCCGATCTCCATCGACGAGGTCGAGCCGGCCAGCGAGATCGTCAAGCGCTTCTCCACCGGCGCCATGTCCTACGGCTCCATCTCCAAGGAAGCCCACGAGACGCTCGCCATCGCCATGAACCAGCTGGGCGGCAAGTCCAACACCGGTGAGGGCGGCGAGGACGCGGACCGTCTGTACGACCCGGCGCGCCGGTCAAGCATCAAGCAGGTCGCCTCCGGCCGCTTCGGTGTGACCTCCGAGTACCTGGTCAACGCGGACGACATCCAGATCAAGATGGCCCAGGGCGCCAAGCCCGGCGAGGGCGGCCAGCTGCCCGGCCACAAGGTCTACCCGTGGGTCGCCAAGACCCGGCACTCCACCCCGGGTGTCGGCCTGATCTCCCCGCCGCCGCACCACGACATCTACTCCATCGAAGACCTCGCCCAGCTGATCCACGACCTGAAGAACGCGAACCCGCAGGCGCGGATCCACGTGAAGCTGGTCTCCGAGGTCGGCGTCGGCACGGTCGCCGCGGGTGTCTCCAAGGCGCACGCGGACGTCGTCCTCATCTCCGGCCACGACGGCGGTACGGGCGCTTCGCCCCTTACTTCTTTGAAGCACGCGGGCGGCCCCTGGGAGCTGGGCCTCGCCGAGACCCAGCAGACCCTGCTGCTCAACGGCCTGCGCGACCGCATCGTCGTACAGACCGACGGCCAGCTGAAGACCGGCCGTGACGTCGTCATCGCCGCGCTGCTCGGCGCCGAGGAGTTCGGTTTCGCGACCGCGCCGCTCGTCGTCTCCGGCTGCGTCATGATGCGCGTCTGCCACCTGGACACCTGCCCGGTCGGCATCGCCACGCAGAACCCGGTGCTGCGCGACCGGTACGCGGGCAAGGCCGAGTACGTCGTGAACTTCTTCGAGTTCATCGCCGAGGAGGTCCGCGAGATCCTCGCCGAGCTGGGCTTCCGCACGATCGAGGAGGCCGTCGGCCACGCCGAGCACCTCGACGTGGAGCGCGCGGTCACCCACTGGAAGGCGCAGGGCCTGGACCTGTCCCCGCTCTTCTACGTGCCCGAGCTGCCCGAGGGCACCCCGCTCCACCAGGTCATCGAGCAGGACCACGGCCTGGAGAAAGCGCTCGACAACGAGCTGATCAAGCTCGCCGCCGACGCGCTCGCCGCGGACTCCGCGACCGGTGCGCAGCCGGTGCGCGCCCAGGTCGCGATCCGCAACATCAACCGCACGGTCGGCACCATGCTCGGCCATGAGGTGACGAAGAAGTTCGGTGGCGCGGGCCTGCCCGACGACACCATCGACATCACCTTCACCGGGTCGGCCGGCCAGTCCTTCGGCGCCTTCCTGCCGCGCGGTGTGACGCTGCGCCTGGAGGGCGACGCCAACGACTACGTCGGCAAGGGCCTCTCCGGCGGCCGGGTGATCGTCCGTCCCGACCGGGGCGCCGACCACCTCGCCGAGTTCTCGACGATCGCGGGCAACACCATCGCGTACGGCGCGACCGGCGGCGAGCTGTTCCTCCGGGGCCGTACCGGCGAGCGGTTCTGCGTCCGCAACTCCGGCGCGACGGTCGTCTCGGAGGGCGTGGGCGACCACGGCTGCGAGTACATGACCGGCGGTCACGCGGTCGTGCTCGGCGAGACGGGCCGCAACTTCGCGGCCGGTATGTCGGGCGGCATCGCGTACGTCATCGACCTGAACCGCGACAACGTCAACGTCGGCAACCTCGGCGCGGTCGAGGAGCTGGATGACACCGACAAGCAGTGGCTGCACGACGTCGTGCGCCGCCACGCCGAGGAGACCGGCTCCACGGTCGCCGAGAAGCTCCTCGCCGAGTGGGCCGTGTCGGTGGAGCGCTTCAGCAGGATCATCCCCAGCACGTACAAGGCAGTGCTCGCCGCCAAGGACGCCGCCGAGCGAGCCGGTCTCACCGAGACCGAGATCACCGAGAAGATGATGGAGGCGGCGACCAATGGCTGATCCCAAGGGCTTTCTCAACCACGGCCGCGAGGTCGCCAGGACCCGTCCGGTGGACGTGCGTCTCAAGGACTGGAACGAGGTCTACGTTCCGGGCTCGCTGCTCCCCATCATCCCCACGCAGGCCAGCCGTTGCATGGACTGCGGCATCCCGTTCTGCCACAACGGCTGTCCGCTCGGGAACCTCATCCCCGAGTGGAACGACTACGCGTACCGCGAGGACTGGTCCGCCGCCTCGGAGCGTCTGCACGCCACGAACAACTTCCCGGAGTTCACGGGTCGGCTCTGCCCCGCCCCGTGCGAGTCGGCGTGCGTCCTCGGCATCAACCAACCCGCCGTGACCATCAAGAACGTCGAGGTCTCGATCATCGACAAGGCATGGGACAGCGGCGACGTCGCGCCCCAGGCCCCCGAGCGGCTCTCCGGCAAGACGGTCGCGGTCATCGGTTCGGGCCCGGCGGGCCTGGCCGCCGCCCAGCAGCTCACGCGGGCCGGTCACACGGTCGCCGTCTACGAGCGCGCGGACCGCGTCGGCGGCCTCCTGCGCTACGGCATCCCCGAGTTCAAGATGGAGAAGCGGCACATCAACCGCCGCATCGAGCAGATGCGCGCGGAGGGCACCCGCTTCCGTACGGGCATCGAGATCGGCCGCGACCTCAAGGCGACGGACCTGCGCAAGCGGTACGACGCCGTGGTCATCGCGGCCGGCGCGACCGTCTCCCGCGACCTGCCCGTCCCCGGGCGTGAGCTGAACGGCATCCACTTCGCGATGGAGTACCTGCCGCTCGCCAACAAGGTGCAGGAGGGCGACTACGTGGCGCCCCCGATCACCGCCGAGGGCAAGCACGTCGTCGTCATCGGCGGCGGCGACACGGGCGCGGACTGCGTGGGCACCGCCCACCGTCAGGGCGCGGCCTCCGTCACGCAGCTGGAGATCATGCCCCAGCCGGGCGAGGACCGGGCTCCGCACCAGCCCTGGCCGACGTTCCCCATGCTCTACAAGGTCACCTCCGCGCACGAGGAGGGCGGCGAGCGCGTCTACTCCGTCTCCACCACCCACTTCGAGGGCGACGAGGACGGCAACGTGCAGTGGCTGCACCTCGTCGAGGTCGAGTTCATCGACGGCAAGCTGACGCAGAAGGCGGGGACGGAGCGCAAGATCCCCGCCCAGCTCGTCACCCTCGCCATGGGCTTCACGGGCACCGACCAGGAGAACGGCCTGGTCTCCCAGTTCGGCCTCGGCCTGGACGAGCGTGGCAACATCGCCCGCGACGCCGACTTCGCGACCAACGTCCCCGGCGTGTACGTCGCCGGTGACGCCGGGCGCGGTCAGTCCCTCATCGTCTGGGCCATCGCGGAGGGGCGCTCGGCCGCCCGCGGGGTCGACCGCTTCCTGACCGGGGCGAGTGAACTGCCGGCCCCGATCCGCCCCACGGACCGCTCCCTGATGGTCTGATCCTTCATGGTCTGATCCGTCATGGTCTGACGCTCCACCCCAAAGACGTCCCGTACAAAGGCGTACGGAACTGAACGCGGCGCCTGCTTTTTGTCCCCGACCGGACGATGGTGGGCGCCGTGGTGCGTCTGGGGTCTTTTCTCGCCCCCGCCGCCCCTACCCATTCCCGTCCCCTGGGGCTCCGCCCCAGGCCCCGTGGGGGTGTGTTTTTGGGTGCGGGCCCGGTGGGGGCTGGTCGCGCAGTTCCCCGCGCCCCTAAAAACCTAAGGGGCGCGGGGAACTGCGCAATCTTTTGGGGGTTCGGGGGCGTAGCCCCTGAGTAG
>NZ_JBITFQ010000017.1:0-104422 GCF_044456225.1 Streptomyces sp. NPDC050988
GGTTCGGGGGCGGAGCCCCTGAGTCAGGGACGATGGGGGTCCCCCCGCTCGAGCGAAGCCGAGAGTGGGGGAGGGTAGGGGCGGCGGGGGCGAAACCTGTTGGTCAGACGCAGACCTTCTCCGGCTCGACGGACTCCGTCTCCCGGACGCGGACCCGGCGCAGGGTCACCGCCGCCAGTGCCGCCCCACCCAGCAGGAGCAGCGCGCCCGCGATCGCCGCTGCGTGCATTCCGCTGGTGAAGGCCTCGCGGGCCGCGCTCACCAGGGCGTCGCCCGCGCGGCCCGGGAGTTGCTGGCCCACGGCGAGGGCCGCGCCGAGCGTTTCGTGGGCCGCGGCGGGAGCCGCGTCCGGGATGTCATGGCGGTACACCGCGGTGCCGATGGAACCGAGGAGCGCCATGCCCAGCGCGCCGCCGAACTCCGCGCCGGTCTCCAGGACCGAGGACGCGGTGCCCGCCTTCTCCACCGGTACGGTGCCCAGCGCCAGGTCCATCATCTGGGACATCACGGTGACGATCCCGGCGGCGATCACTCCGGCCCCGGCGAGGACCAGCCACAGCGAATCCGTGCCGGCCGCCGTCAGCATCCCGTAACCGCAGGCCGCGAGGACGAAGCCGCCGGAGACGACGTACGCCCGGTTGACTCCCCGCTGGACCAGCTGTGCGGCGACCGGTGCGGCCACGCCGACGAGCACGGTGGGCAGCAGGCCCCACAGCGCGGCCTCCATGGAACTCTTGCCGAGCACCGACTGCAGGTACTGCGTGGTGAAGAGCGCCGAGCCCATCATCCCGAACGAGGACAGCAGGTTCAGCGAGACGGCCGGTGCGAAGCCGCGACCGCGGAAGAGCGAGGGCGGGATCATCGGCGACTCGATCGTGCGCTGGCGGTGGACGAAGAGTGCGGCGAAGAGCAGGCCGACGGTCACCGACAGGACGTAGCGGACGTTCCAGCCCTCGGAGGGGATCTCCTTGAGGCCGTAGATCACCGGCAGGACGGCGGCCATGGACAGCGGCACGCTCAGCAGGTCGAAGCGGCCCGGCGACGGGTTCTTCGACTCGGGGAGCAGGATCGGGCCGAGGACCAGCAGGAGCACCATCGCGGGCAGGTTCACCAGGAAGACCGAGCCCCACCAGAAGTGCTCCACGAGGACGCCGCTCATGACCGAGCCGAGCGCCACGCCGGCCGTCATCACGCCGGACCACAGGCCGATCGCCTTGGAACGCTGGGCCTGGTCCGTGAAGAGCGTGCGGACGATCGCCAGGGTGGACGGCATCAGCGTCGCGCCGCCGATGCCGAGCACCGCGCGGGCCGCGATCAGCGTCTCGGCGCTGTCGGCGTACGCCGCGACCAGCGAGGCCGCGCCGAAGGCGGCGGCGCCGACCAGGAGCAGCCTGCGGCGGCCGATGCGGTCGCCGAGCGAGCCCATCGTCATCAGCAGCCCGGCGAGCACGAACGCGTACATGTCGAAGATCCACAGCTGCTGGGTGCCGGTCGGCTCCAGGTCCGCGCTGATCTGCGGGATCGCGAAGTAGAGGACCGAGACATCCATGGAGACCAGGAGCAGCGGCAGCATCAGGACGCCGAGTGCGGTCCATTCGCGGCGTCCGGCACGGGTGGGAGCGCCAGGGGCGGGCGCGCTGGGATTCGTCATACCGAGGAATGTACGGGCGTATTAAACGTCTGTCTAGTACGCACGTATAAAACTGCCGTCCAATACGTTCGTCTCAAACGTCGGTCTGGGACGCTTGTCTGTCGCGGAGGTACGCTGAGCCGCATGGGACACCGTGAGGATCTGCTCGAAGGCGCCAAGCGCTGCCTGCTGGAGAAGGGCTTCGCGCGCACGACGGCGCGCGACATCGTCAAGGAGTCGGGGACGAACCTGGCGTCGATCGGCTACCACTACGGGTCGAAGGACGCGCTGCTCGCGGAGGCCTACGTCTCCATCGTCGAGGGGCTGTCCGACGACTTCGACGCGGGCGGGAGCGCCACGGCGACCACGGAGCCGGGGTCCCTGGAGCGGTTCCAGGAGGTGTGGTCGAATGTCGTCGGGACCATGCGGAGGCCCGGTTCGGTGTGGCATCTCAGCATGGAGATCGTGGTCATGGGCGACAAGATGCCCGGCGTGCGCGACCACTTGGCCAAGGCCCAGCGCGAAGGGGCGCGCGGCATCATCCCGCTGCTGATGGGCGGGGTGGAGGAGGACGTGCCGGAGAGGGACGTCGACACGCTGGGCAAGTTCTACATGACCCTGATGATGGGGCTCATCGCGCAGTGGACCTTCGCCCCCGAGATCGCGGCCAGTGCGGAGGAACTCACCGAGGGGTTGCGACGGGTGATCGCGGGGGCGACTGCGGAGGGTTCGGCGACGGGGGCGGTGCCGGAGTCGTCCTGACGATCCTGCCCTCGCGCATCTCCGCCACGCGGTCGCAGAAGTGGCGTACGAGTGCCAGGTCGTGGCAGATGAACAGGTAGCCGAGGCCGAGGCGTTCCTGCAGCTCGGCCAGGAGGTTGAGGATGCCGGCGCGCAGGGACGGGTCGAGTGCGGAGACCGGTTCGTCGAGCACCAGGAGCTTCGGCTCACAGGCCAACGCACGGGCGATTCCGGCGCGTTGGCACTGACCGCCGGAGAGTTCGTGCGGACGCCGGTCACCGAGTGACGGGTCGAGGCCGACCTGCTCCAGCAGCTGGGCCACGCGCTCGGGGCCGCTGGTCCGGTCCCAACACCCCTGTACGCGCAGGGGTTCCGCGACGGCGTCTCGGATGCGGTGGCGGGGGCCGAGCGATCCGTACGGGTCCTGGAAAACGGGCTGCATCGCCGGTCTGAGCGGACGCAGCCGCTTCTCGTTCAGCGAGGTCAACTCGTGGCCGTCGAACCATACTTCGCCGCCGGTGGGGCGGCGCAGCTGTAGTACGGCCATGGCCGTGGACGACTTGCCGCAGCCCGAGGGGCCGATGAGGCCGAGGGTCTCGCCGGGGTCGATGTCGAAGGAGACGTGGTCCACGGTGGTGCGGGTGCCGTGGCGGACGACCAGGTCGCGTACGTCCAGGAGGGGGCTCACGTGGACTCCAGGAACAACTCGGCGGGGTGGTCGGGGAGTTCGTGACTGCGGTGGCAGGCGACCGTGTGGTTGTCGTGGGTTTGGGGCTTGGGGTGTTCTGTGTGGCAGCGGGGTGCTTCCGCGAGCGGGCAGCGGGGGGCGAAGGCGCAGCCTGGGGGGAGGGCGGTGGGGTTGGGTGGGGTGCCGGGGATTGAGGGGAGTCGTCCTCTGCGGGTTCGTTGTGGCTGGGCGCGCAGTTCCCCGCGCCCCTTAGGGGGCGTCGTGGACTGGGGCAGTGACGTCAGCAAGCCCGCCGTGTACGGCGCCCAGGGACGGGTGAACACCTCCTCCACCGGGCCCTCCTCGGCCAGGCGGCCCGCGTACATGACCAGTACTCGGTCGGCGTGGTCGCGGACCATGGGGAGGTCGTGGGTGATCAGGACCAGCGTCGTGCCGGCGGTCCGGCTGCGATGGGTCAGGAGGTCGAGGAGTTGGCGCTGGGTTTCCGGGTCCTGGGCGGTGGTCGGTTCGTCGGCGATCACGAGGGCGGGGGAGTGGAGCAACGCCATGGCGATGACGGCCCGTTGGCGCATGCCGCCCGAGAACTCGTGCGGGTAGGCCCGCGTCTGGTCCGCGGGGATGCCCACCTCCTCCAGCGCGGCCACCGCCCGGGCCCGCGCCTCTTTGCGGGAGACCCTGTCCACGGACCGTATGGCGGCGGCGAGTTGGTCGGTGACACGGTGCACGGGGGAGAGGGCCGAGAGTGCGTCCTGCGGGACCAGGGCGAGTCGGCGGCCCCAGAGGGCGGCGCGTACGGAACGAGGGGCGCCCACCAGCTCGTACGGTCCCGTTCGTACGCTGCCCGTCACCGTCGCCTCCTGTGGTGGCATGCCCAGCAGTGCGCGGGCCGTCAGGGACTTGCCCGCGCCCGACTCGCCCACCACGGCGAGGACTTCACCCTTGAGTACGTCGAAGGACAGGCCCCGCACGGCTTCGACCGCGCCGAATGAGATGTGCAAGTCCCGGACAGAGAGGAGGACTTCGGGGTTCATCGGGTCGGCTCCTTGCGGGGACGGAGTGCGGAGAGGGCCGTACGGGAGAAGGGGCGGGGGCCGGAGTGGGAGTCGGAGTCGGAACCGGAGCCGGGCGGCGTGGCCGTTCTGCTGCGGCCGCCCTCCGCGTACGCCGACGACGACACCGCGAGGCCCGCCAGCAGGGCCAGGGCGACCGCCGGGGCCAGAGCCGCCCACGGGGCGCGTTCCACGTAGGCCCGTGACTCGTCCAGGAGGAGTCCCCACTCAGGTGCGGGCGGCTGGGCGCCGAGGCCGAGGAAGCCGAGGGAGGCCAGGGCCAGGGCGATGCCGGGGAGGCGCAGGAGGGCGTGGCGGGTGACCGGGGCCGCCACCGAGGGCAGGACGTGGCGGGTGAGGATCCACAACGGGCTTGCCCCGATGGCGCGTTGGGCCAACAGGAACGTCGACGCGCGGACCTCCTGCACCAGCGCCGCCGCGTGCGACGACAGGGCGGGCCAGGAGAGCAGGGCCACGGCGAGCGCGGCACCGCCCGTGCCCGGGCCCACGACGGCCGCGACCAGGATTCCGGCGATCACCGGCGGCAGGGCGTTGGCGATGTCCGAGGCGCCCGACGCCACGGCCGGCAGGAATCCGAGGGCGAGCGCGAGGACGAGGCCGGACAGACAGACCGCGGTCGCCGTGCCGATCGTCGACGCGGCACCGTGCCCGAGCCGCGCCAGTACGTCGCGGCCGAGTCCGTCCGTGCCGAGGGGGTACGCCCAGGAGGGTGCCTGGAGACGGGCGGTCGTGTCCACCGTGTACGGGTCGCGCAGCAGGCCCCAGCCGACGCAGGTCAGCAGCGTGATTCCGAGCGTCAGCGGGACGGCCGGGTGCGCGCGGACCGGGCGGGCAGCGGGCAGTGTCAGCCCGGCGTCGCGCAGGGCGGGCCCCAGCAGTCGGCGCCGTACGACGGCCGCCGCCGCGCCCGTGACGAGGCCGAGGGCGAGCAGGGCGAGGACCGACCCCTGAAGCAGCGGCAGGTCCTGCGACTTGGCCGCCCCCAGCGCCGTACGTCCGATGCCCGGCACCGCGAACACCGTCTCCACGGCGACCGCCCCGCCGGTCAGTCCGACGGCTACCATCCCGAACTGCGGTACCAGCGGCGGGAGTACGCGACGCAGGGCGGCGGCCGAGATGCGCGCCCTGCTGACTCCGGCGCCCCGCCACAGCTCCACCCACCGCTCGTCGAGGACGGGCGGGAGTGCGTCCGCGACCAGCCTGCCGAGCAGTCCGCCAGCGGGAACGCCGAGTGCGACGGCCGGCAGCACCATGTACTGCGGGCCCTGCCAGCCGGAGGTCGGCAGCGCGCCCAGCCATACCCCGCACACCAGCAACGCGACCGTGGCCAGCAGGAATTCGGGCAGCGCGGCGAGCATGGCGGCGAACGCGCCGGCCGACCCCCGGCCGCGTACGAGCACCGGAGCGACGACCGCGCAGGTCACCAGGAGCGCGACCCCCAGCGCCGCGCCCATCAGAGCGAGCGACACCTGGAGTCCTGAGACGACCGACGGCAGGACGTCGGTGCCGGACACCCAGGACGTGCCGAGGTCGCCGCGCGGCAGGCCGGAGAGCCAACTCCCCAGCAGGGAAAGGGGACCCGCGTCCAGGCCGAGGTCGGCGCGGATCGCGGCGAGGGCCTCCGGTGTGCCCTCCTGTTCGGCCGAGCGGGCGCGCAGGACGGTGAGGGCGGGGTCACGGCCGGAGAGCCAGGGGAGCAGTCCGACGGCGGCGAGAACCGCGGCGAGGCAGCCGAGCCGGGTGAGCGCGGCCCGGCCGCCAGGTGTGAACAGGCGTGCCATGAGCGTCACTTGACGTACGTGTCCGCGGTGATCAGAGCCCGCTCGCGCGGGTCGTGCTCGACGTCCACGACACCGGCCGCGTCGCCCTGGATCACGCGCTCGTGCAGCATCGGGATCGCGGCGTCGGTGGCCAGCACCGCCGCCTCCGCGTCGATGACGGCCCGGCGGCGCGCGTCACCGGTCTTCGTCCCGGCGGCCTTCTCCAGAGCCGCGTCGACCTTCTTGTCGGACAACTGCGAGATGTTGAAGGAACCCTTCGAACCGAAGTCGCTATAGAGGTACGCGGCCGGGTCACCCGAGTCGAGGACGGTCGCCCGGGACAGGATGAACGCGTCGAACTCGCCCGCCAGAGCGTCGGATTCGATGTTCGCGTACTCGCGCACGTCCAGCTTCACCTTGAACCCGGCCTGCTCGAGCTGCTGTTGCAGCGTCTGGGCGACCTCGGGCAGTTCGGCGCGGTCGGTGAACGTACCGATCGTGATCGTCCTCCCGTCCGGATCACCGGACTTGGCGCGCTCGACGGGCTTCCGCAGGTCGGCGGCCCAGGGGAGGGCCGGGCCCAGCAGGCCCTTCGCGACGTCCGCGCGGCCCTCGTACACGCCCTTGACGATCGACTCGGCGTCGAGGGCCTCGCGGGCGGCGGCCCTGAGGGAGGCGTCCTTGAAGGGGCCGCTCGCAGTGTTCAGGTACAGGGTGTTGGTGCGCGGCATCGGCACCTCGGTGACCAGGTCCTTGTCGAGCAGCGCGGCCTGCGACACCGGTATCGCCTCGACGACGTCGGCCTCGCCGCTGCGCAGGGTGGCCGCACGGGCGGTGCCGTCGGGTACGAACCTCACATCGATACCGGGGGACTTGGCCGTGCCGCCCCAGTAGTCGTCGTAGCGGTCGAGGGTCGCCGACGACGTGCCGTTCACCTTCGTCAGCTCGAAGGGGCCGGTGCCCGCGCCGACCGGGCTGACGGTCTTCCCGCGGTACGCCTTCGCGGCCAGGATCGACAGCTGCGGCGAGCTCAACCGCTGCGGGACGAGCGGGTCCTCGGTGTCGGTGGTGACGGCGACAGAGTCGCCGTCGGCCTTCACCGTCAGGTCCACGCCGTCGAGGATGCGCGGCTTGGGCGAGGCGGTCGCGGCCCTCGTGAGCGACCGGACGACGGACTCGGCGGTGAGCTTCGTACCGTCGTGGAAGGTGACGCCGTCCCGTATCCCGAACGTCCAGGTCCGGCCGTTCTGCTGCCACTTGGTGGCGAGGGCGGGCTCGGCGTCGCCGTCCGTGTCGAGGGTCACCAGCGTCTCGGCGGTCGACCAGCGCGACAACTTGAACGCGTCGTCGGACAGCGGCGACAGCCCGGAGCGCGGCGGGTTCATCATCGCGACGCGTACGCGCTCGCCGTCGCCGTCCGCGGAGCCGCCCGCGGAATCGTCCGAGGCGGATTCCGAGAAGCACCCGGTGAGCAGCAGGGCGGCGGCCGCGGTGATCGCGGAGAGGGGGAGAAGGCGGGCGGGCAGGCGCACGGAGCACTCCGGGTAAAGGGATGGTCAATGGAGACGTGCGCCGACCGTAGCATGATGATAATCGTTTTCAGTAATGACTCTCGCTGTCGCGGTGCCCGACGACGACGTGGTCGAGGGCGGACGAGGCGTCGTCGGTGATGTGCGTGGGCCGGAACGTCTCGTCGGTCCACGGCCGCCCGCCCGACACCCACACGCTCCGGACGCCGTCGAGCCCCCTCGCGCCACCGATGTCGGCGTGCGCCGAGTCCCCGATCACCCAGGCCCCGCGCAGGGACGCCCCCACGGCGGCCGCCGCCGCACGGAAGATCTCCGGCGCGGGCTTCTTGCACCCGACAGCCTCGGAGATCACCCATCCGTGGACGATCCCGTCCAGCCCGGTGCCCCGGATCTTCGCCTCCTGCTGCACGACACGGCCGTTGGTGACGATCACACACGTCCATCCGGCGCCGACGGCTCGGTCGAGCGCGTCGCGAGTGGCCCCCGCCAGTACGACACGATCGGCCGCGCCCCGGTCGAGGAAGTCCCGGACAGCGGCCCCGGAGAGGGCCCCGCCGTACCGATCGGCCATGGCCCGGGCAACGTCCTCCCTCGGCGTATAGCCGCCGGCGTCGACGGACATCAGCCATGCGAGGTCGTCCACAGGGAGCGCGTTCTCGTCGAGGAAGACCGACGCGGCCTCCCGGAAGGCGGCGTCGCGGTCGACCAGGGTGTTGTCGAGGTCGATCATGAGGAGAGGCATGGTCGGGAGTATTTCTTGGGTCTGATCCTCAGGTCCCCAGATCCCAGATCCGAAGGCCCCCGGATCCAACAGGTCCCCGGATCCAACAGGTCCAGGGTGAGCAGAAGGAGCTCGACATGTCCGTGGTGGACGCCGAGGTGGACGCCGAGATGGACGTACTGATCGTCGGTGGCGGGCCGGTCGGGCTCACTGCTCGCGCGTTGCTGGAGCGGTGGGGCGTGCGGGTGTCGCTGGTCGAGAAGTACGGCGAGCTGTCCCCCTTTCCCCGGTCCCGGCTGGTCAACGTGCGCTCGATGGAGATCTACCGCGGGCTCGGACTCGCCGACGGGATCACGGCCGGCGCCTTCGCACCGGAGTACGGCCGCATCCGCTTCCGGGACACCCTGCACGACCGCGACTTCGCCACAGCGGCGATGGTCGGGATCAACGCGCCGATCCCCGAGAGCCCCGTGACCGGCGTCGTCAGCTCGCAGGATCGGCTGGAACCCGCCCTGCTCGCGGCGGCGGACGCAGAGCTGAGGTTCGGGGCCGAACTCGTCGGCCTCACCGAGGAGGCCGACAGCGTCGTCGCCGTACTCGCCGACCACCGAGGCGGTGCGGAGACCCGCGTCCGTGCCCGCTACGTAATCGCCGCCGACGGTGCGAACTCAACCGTCCGGCAGCGGCTGGGGATCGGCACCACCGGCCCCGGAGTGCTGGCGGCCGTCACCACCGTCGTGTTCGACGCCGACCTCGACGGCTGGTGCGCCGACCAGCCCGCCGGGGTCTACTTCACCGCGCACGGATCCTTCCTCCCGCTCTACCCCGAAGGAGGCTGGGCCTGGCTCGGCCCCACACCCGAGGACGCCGAGGATGCCGACTGGCCCGGCCTCGTCTCGCGCGCACTCGGCCCCGACGCCGGAGTACGAGCCGATGTGTCGCGGGTTCAGCACTGGGTGATGAACGCGTTCGTCGCCGAGCGCTTCCGGCACGGCAGGGTCCTGCTGGCCGGAGATGCCGCGCACGCGATCCCGATCGTCGGCGGCCTGGGCATGAACACCGGCATCGCCGATGTCCACAACCTGTGCTGGAAGCTGGCGGGCGTCCTCCAAGGGTGGGCCGGGCCAAGCCTGTTGGACTCGTACGAGGCGGAACGACAGCCCGTCGCCCACCGGACCCTCCGCCAGGCGGTGGCCAACAGCAAGCTCATGTTCGAAGCGCAGAGTCTGCGCCACGAGCAGCTCCGGGCCGGCGAAGCGGCGCCGGCCCGGGTCGAACTGCCCTGGTCCGACCGGTACTTCGCCCAACTCGGTCTCGTGCTCGGCGTCGCCTACCGCTCCGACGCCGTCCTCACCGACGGCAGCACGCCGCCCGAACCGTCCGACAACGGCACGGAGTACGTCCCCACCGCGGAGCCCGGCCACCGCATGCCGCACCTCTGGCTCACGCCCACCCGCTCCACGCTCGACGCCTTCGGCGAGTGGTTCACCCTGCTCACCCCGGACCCCGCCGTCTGGGAGCAACAGGCCACCGCGCCAGGGGCGTTGCACATCGAGCGCCTTCCCGAGGAGCACGCCGATCTCTGTGGTCTCAGCCCTCAGGGGGCGCTGCTGGTCCGGCCCGACGGCCACATCGGTGCCCGCTGGCGCGACCGCGCACCGAGCGACACCGCCCTCCACCGCGCGCTCACCGCGATCGGTGGTTCTCCGCGATCGAGTCGGTGACAACGGGAGCGCGTCGGACCGCGCTTGCGAACGCCGGCCGCCCAGAGGCGCTGCTTCCTAGAGCCGCCGCGCCTTCAGCCCCATGTGCAGGAGCAGGCGGTCCTCGCCGTCGTCCAGGTCGAGGCCGGTGAGTTGTTCTACGCGCGAGAGGCGGTAGTAGAGGGTCTGGCGGTGGATGCCCAGTTCGGCGGCGGTGCGGCCGGCCTGGCCCGCGCAGTCGAGGAACACCTCGGCGGTGTGGGCGAGTTCGCGGTGGGCGGGGGCCAGGAGCGGACGTACGGCGGGGTCGTGGGACGCGGTCGGCGGCAACGTCGTCAGCAGGCGGTACGGGCCGATGGACGACCAGTGCGCGACCGGGCCCAGCCGCGGCTCGGCCAGCGCCGCGCGGGCGGCGGCCGACGCCTCCTGCCAGGCGGTGCCGAGGTCGGCGAGACCGGAGTGCGGGACGGCGATCCCGGCCACGACACGGCCGGGGCGGGGGCCGTACGGTTCCGGGGTCTGTCCGCCCGCCCGGCCGGCTCCCGCGGCCCCCTCCGCCGTCCGTCCGGCTGCCCCCGGCCCCCCTGCCGTCCGCCCGGCCCCCCTTGTCCCCTCGGCTGTCCCCTCGGCTGTCCCCTCGGCTGTCCCCTCGGCCGCCCGCGCGGCCTCCGCCTCGCCCGCCCGGCCAGGCTGCTGCTCCGACCCGGTGTCCCGGCCCTGGGCCTGGCCCTGGCCCGGGTTCGGGTTCGGCGGCTGGGTCGGGCCCCGGCCCTGGACGCCGCCGGTTTGCTGGTGAGCCCCAGCAGGGCCGTGCTCCGCCGTGGAGGACTGGGGGCGCGCTGATCCCCGTACCCCCTCCGCCCTCTCCAGCAGGCGGGCGGCCGCCGTTGTCGCCGGGGTGAGGACCTCCGGTGAGCGGAGGCGGACCAGGAGAGCAAGGCTCTGGGCGGTGGGGCCCCAGGGGAGGGCGCAGACGGCGGTGGCGGACGGGATGGTGCGGACCGACGGAGCGTCGTCGGGGTCGGACGAGGGCCAAGGGGCCACGCAGACCATCGTGTGCAGGCCCTCGCCGCGGGCGCCCAGCTCCGTATGGAGTTCCGCCAGTGCCATGTCGCGCTGCCAGCCGCTCTCGGCGGTGAGGACCGCCCGCAGCTCACGGCTGAGGTCCGCGCCCGCCTGGGCCTCGTCCGCCAGGAGGGCGCCGATGCGCGGGGTGACCTCCATCGCGGCGGAGAGCTGTCGGTCGGTGGGACCCGGATCGTCCGCAAGCAGCCACACGTACCCGAGGACCACACCCCGGTGGCGTACGGGCAGACAGACGCGGCCCCGGTACACGCCCGCCTCGGGCGTGGGCGGGATACGGACCGGCGCCGTGGCGCGCGCGATGCCGAAGCCCTCGAACCAGGTCCGGACCGCCGAGGTCGAGCGGCGCGTGAGGATCGAGCGGGCGCGTACGGGGTCCAGCGCGGAGGCGTCCAGCTCGCCCTCGCTGTCGTACGCGCCGAAGGCGATCAGCTCGAAGTCGCGGTTCTCCAGCGTCGCGGGGGCGCCGAGGAGCTCCGAGATCTCGTCCACCAGCTCCTGGTATTCGCCCTTGGGATCTGATGTCACCCGGGCATTCTCCATCATTTCCCCGCGCCTTCATACATCTGTCTGAGATCCAGGGCACGGATGCGTGACAGCTGTCGATGGCCGACGATCGGAGGGATCCTTAGGTTTCACGGTGGTTCTCCGTGTCGTACCGGAACGCCGCCGGGCGGTGGTGGGTACGGCCTTCCGCCGGCCTTGTTGTGGAGGTGCCCCGTGCTGGGTCCCGTGATTCTCGCCGCGTCGCGCAGCGACCGGATGCGTCGTCTGATCTCGGCGGCCCCGGTGACCAGGCCGGTCGTCGACCGCTTCATCCCCGGCGAGACCGTCGACCAGGTCGTACCGATCATTCAGGACCTCGCGGCCAAGGGCCTGGAGCTGACGATGGACGTCGTCGGCGAGGACATCACCAACCCCGAGCAGGCCGCCGCCGCCCGCGACGCCTACCTCCAGCTCGTCGACCGGCTCAAGGAGCTGGAGCTGGGGACCCGGGCCGAGATGTCGATCAAGCTGTCCATGTTCGGGCAGGCGCTGGAGGACGGTCACGAGCTGGCCCTCGCCAACGTCCGCCCCGTCGTCGAGGCCGCCGCCGCCATCGGCACGACCGTCACGCTCGACGCCGAGGACCACACCACCCTCGACTCGATGTTCGCCATCCACGAGGAGCTGCGGAAGGACTTCCCGCAGACCGGCTGCGTCATCCAGGCCTACCTCTTCCGCACCGAGGCCGACGCCCGCCGTCTCGCCGACAGCGGCAGCCGCGTACGGCTCGTGAAGGGCGCGTACAAGGAGCCCGCCGAGGTCGCGTACCAGCAGAAGGCCGAGACCGACAAGGCGTACGTGCGGATCCTGCGCATCCTGATGGAGGGCGAGGGGTACCCGATGATCGGGTCCCACGACCCGCGCCTCATCTCCATCGCCCAGGAGCTGGCCCGGCGCGCCGGCCGCAAGCCCGACGAGTACGAGTTCCAGATGCTGTACGGGATCAGGAGCGACGAGCATCTGCGGCTCGCCGCCGAAGGCCACCGCATGCGCGTCTACACCGCGTACGGCACCGACTGGTACGGCTACTTCATGAGGCGCCTCGCCGAGAAGCCGGCCAACCTCCTCTTCTTCGCACGCTCGACCCTCACCAAGAGCTGAGAAACAAGGCACAAGGCACAAGGCACAAGACGCTGAGAACGAGAACCGAGAACCAGGGCTCGAGCCCCGAGAACACCGCTCACTAAGGAGTTACGGAAGCCATGGACGCCGTCACCCAGGTCCCCACCCCCGTCAACGAGCCGGTGCACGGCTATGCCCCCGGCTCTCCCGAGCGCGCCCGCCTGGAGTCCAGGCTCAAGGAGCTGGCCGAGAACCCGGTCGACCTGCCGATGACCATCGGCGGCGAGAAGCGGATGGGCGGCGGCGACCGTTTCGACGTCGTGCAGCCGCACAACCACAAGGCCCGCCTCGGCACGTACGCGAACGCCACCCAGCAGGACGCCCAGGACGCGATCGACGCGGCCCTCGCCGCCGCGCCCGCCTGGCGCGCGATGTCCTTCGACGACCGCGCCGCGATCATCCTGCGCGCCGCCGAGCTGCTGGCAGGCCCCTGGCGCGAGACGCTCGCCGCCTCGACGATGCTCGGCCAGTCGAAGACCGCCCAGCAGGCCGAGATCGACTGTCCCTGCGAGCTGGTCGACTTCTGGCGCTTCAACGTCAAGTACGCCCGTGACCTGCTCGCCGAGCAGCCGCCGGCCAACTCGCCGGGCGTCTGGAACCGCCTCGACCACCGTCCGCTCGAAGGCTTCGTCTACGCGATCACGCCGTTCAACTTCACGGCGATCGCGGGCAATCTGCCGACCGCGCCCGCGCTGATGGGCAACGTGGTCGTGTGGAAGCCGTCGCCGACGCAGACCCACGCGGCCGTGCTGCTCATGCAGCTCCTGGAGGAGGCGGGACTGCCCAAGGGCGTCATCAACCTCGTCACCGGCGACGGCATCGCGGTCTCCGAGGTCGCCCTGGAGCACCGCGACCTCGCCGGCATCCACTTCACCGGCTCGACCAAGACCTTCCAGTACCTGTGGAAGACGGTCGGCAACAACATCGAGAAGTACCGCACCTACCCGCGCATGGTCGGCGAGACCGGCGGCAAGGACTTCGTCGTCGCCCACCCGAGCGCCGATCCCGCGGTCCTGAAGACGGCTCTCACCCGCGGCTCCTTCGAGTACCAGGGCCAGAAGTGCAGCGCCTCCTCGCGCGCGTACGTCCCGGCCTCCATCTGGAACTCCGGCTTCAAGGAGGAGTTCGCGGCCGAGATCGACGGCATCACAATGGGTGACGTCACCGACCTGTCGAACTTCATCGGCGCCGTCATCGACGAGCGCTCCTTCGCCAAGAGCAAGGCGGCGATCGACCGGGCGCACGCCGACCCGTCCTGCACGGTCGTCGCGGGCGGCACCTACGACGACTCCGTCGGCTACTTCGTCCGCCCGACCGTCGTCGAGTGCACGGACCCGGCGAACGAGGTCTTCACGACGGAGTACTTCGGCCCGTTCCTCGCGGTGCATGTCTATGAGGACGACCAGTACGACGAGATGCTGGCCCAGATGGAGTCCGTGTCCGACTACGCGCTCACCGGCTCGGTCATCGCGGGTGACCGCGCGGCCGCCGCGTACACGATGGAGAAGCTCCGCTACGCCGCGGGCAACTTCTACATCAACGACAAGTCGACCGGCGCCGTCGTCGGCCAGCAGCCCTTCGGCGGCGGCCGCGCGTCCGGCACCAACGACAAGGCGGGCGACCCGCAGAACCTGATGCGCTGGACCCTGACCCGCGCCATCAAGGAGACCCTGGTCCCGCCGACCGACTACCCGTACCCGCACATGGGCTGAGCCCGTACCCGCGCATGGGCTGAGCCCGTACCCGCGCATGGGCTTGGTCCCGTACCCACGCATGGGCTTGGTCCCGTACGCGCCCACGAGCCGAGGCGTCCCCGTACACGGGCCGGCGTCTCACTGAACCGCCCCCGCCCCGGAAGCATCCCCTCCGGGCCGGGGGCGGTGTGCTGACGGCATCAGACGTCGGATTGCCGATGCGTCATTGAGCAATGAAGGGTCGCTCGGGGCGGTGTGAGGATCACTCCGGGAGACTGAGGACGATCTTGCCCTTGGTGTGTCCCGCCTCCCCGAGTTCATGGGCCTTCGCCGCCTCCGCGAACGGCAGGACCGCGTCCACGTGGATCCGTACCCGGCCGCCCGCCAGCAGTGAGGCGATCTTCGCCAGACGCATGCCGGACGGTTCCACCCGCACGACCGCGAAACGCATCCCGCGCGCCTCGACGTCCTCGGCCGACAGGCCCGTGTCTCCGGGGACGGCGGAGAGCAACAGGCCTCCCGGGCGCAGGTTGTTGAGGGTGCGCGGACCGTAGTCGCCGCCGATCAGGTCGAGGGCGACGTCCATGTCCCGTACGGCCGTGGAGAAGTCCGTGGCCGTGTGGTCGACCGGCTCGTCCACGCCCAGGTCGCGCAGGAACTCGTGCTTGTCGGCGCGGGCCGTACCGACGACGTACGCGCCCTCCGCCTTGGCGATCTGCACCGCCGCGTGACCGACCCCGCCCCCTGCCGCATGGACCAGCACCCGCGTGCCCGGGCCCACTTGGGCGAGGTCGACCAGGGCCTGCCAGGCGGTGAGGGTCGCGGTGGGGGCGCCCGCCGCGTGGACGTGGTCCAGGGTCGACGGCTTCGCCGCGAACCGGTCGGCGGGGGCCGCCACGTATTCCGCGTACCCGCCGCCCAGGACCTTGCCGAAGACCTCGTCGCCGGGCCGGAACCCGGTGACGCCCGACCCGGTCGCCTCCACCACCCCGGAGACGTCGTTGCCGAGGACGAAAGGCGGTTCGCCGAAGAGCGGCGCGGCACCCGAACGCACCAGCCGGTCGACGGCGTTGACACCCGCCGCGCGCACCCGCAGCAGAACCTCCCCCGGACCGGCGACGGGCCGCTCCCGTTCCTCGATCTCCAGAACCTCGGGCCCGCCGAAGCGGTGCTGGGTGATCACACGCGTACGCGGAGGTGCGGTGGTCATCGGGTCTCCCTCCCGAAGCCGGATTCACGGACCGCTCGGCCCCCATCGTGCTCCCGCGGCCCGGCTTCCGCAGCCCGCGGAATCAGCGGAATCAGCGGGCTCGGCGGAATCAGGACGAATACTGGGGCGATGACCATCCGGCTGCGCACCGCCCACACGGCGGACCTCACCCCCGCCGAACTCCGCGCCGTCCGCACCCTCCTGGACGACGCGTTCGAGGGGGACTTCTCCGACGAGGACTGGGACCACGGGCTCGGCGGGATGCACGCCCTCGCGCACGACGGGACCGGACTCGCCGCCCACGGCTCGGTGGTCATGCGCAGGGTGCTGCACCGCGGCCGCTCCCTGCGCACGGGGTACGTCGAGGCGGTCGCCGTCCGCGCGGACGTACGCCGGACCGGCCTCGGCGGGCAGATCATGGCCGCCCTGGAAGGGGTCGTCGACCGCGCGTACGCCCTCGGAGCGCTCTCCGCCAGCGACGAGGGCGCCGCCCTCTACGCCACCCGCGGCTGGCAGGTCTGGCCGGGCCGGATCTCCGCCCTCGGCCCGGACGGCGTCGTACACCTCCCCGACGAGGAGGGCACCACGTTCGTCCGCCCCGCCTCCGCCGGCCCCCTCGACCCGTCCCACGGCCTGGTCTTCGACTGGCGCGACGGCGACGTCCTCTAGAGACGTCCTCTAGAGACGTCCTTGAGAGACGCCCTCTGGGGATCTCCTCCAGCGGGGCAATGCAGAAAGCGCAGGTCAGCGCGGTGTGACCCAATCCGCCGTCTCAGATAGTAGGAAGTCCGACTAACTGTGGAGACAGATGCGCGGTCCTCACTTAGCTTTGTAGGAGCCGAACGTCTCGCTAGACCAAGCGAATGGCGGTCGTGAGCCGGAGCCCTGGCAGGCAACCCCTGCGGCACCGCTCCCCGCCCCACCCGGCGTCTCGTAATCCCTCATCGCACTTCCGGCGGCCGCTGCCGGAGGCAAGGAGTCGATTCATCATGGCCGAGACGACCGCCCGCCGAGTCCGTCACGTCTCCCGTTCGAGCGAGTCCGACCGCAAGAACGCCGCCGCCGCGCTCCAGCGCGCCCTCGACCGCAGGGACAACGGCGGCTCGACCGGGCACTGAGCCCGGTCCGGCCTTCTCGGAAACACGCCAGCCTTCTTCGGAACAAGCCGGGAGCCGCGCCCGCACGAGGTGCGGCGCGGGGCCTCACGCTCCGCGCCGCACCTCGAAGTAGTCGATGCGCTCGCCGCTCTGCGCCAGCGCCGACACCTTGAGCTTCGGGGCCGCTCCCGCCTGTGCCTCCACGGAGAGGAAGGAGTAGCCGGTGTACCGCACCCTCGACCACTCCACGGTGTCGGGGTTCTGGTCCCGCGACTTCGTCCAGTGGTACGTCTTGACGGACTCGCGGTCGGCGATCTTCCCCTCGTAGCTGTCCTTCACCCCGGCGGGGAAGTGGTAGAGGCTCTTGCCCGCGCCGCCCGCCGTGACGTACACGATCCCGTCCCGCGTCGGATCGGTCGACGCGCCGACGGGCACCCGCCTGCCCACCTTGCCGCCCTTGATGGCGTCGGTCCGCTCGTAGACGTGGTTGTGCCCGTTGATCACCAGGTCCACCTGGTGCTTGGTGAACAGCGGCAGCCAGGCGTCGCGCACCCCGCCGTCCGAGGCGTGGGTCGACGTCGAGTACGTGCAGTGGTGGAAGAAGACCACGATGAAGTCGACCTGCCGCCGCAGTTCACCGAGCCGAGTGTCGAGCCAGGCGGTCTGCCTACCGTCCGAGTAGCCCTTATTGGCGGGGATCTCGTACGACACGTCGTTCGCGTCCAGCGCCACCACCCCGACATTGCCGTACGTGAACGAGTAGACGCCCGGGGAGTTCTTCGCGTCGAAGCCGTTGTCCGGGAGGGCCCAGCGCGCGGACTGCCCGCCGTAGCCGTTCGGGGAGTACCAGGCCTCCATGTCGTGGTTCCCGGTCGTCACCATCCACGGGACGGACCTGGCCACCGGCTCGGTCTGCTTGAGGAACAGGTCCCAGGTGGTGGGGGAGTAGTAGTCCGACTTCTTGCCGTGTCCAGTGTCGTCGGCGTAGCAGATGTCCCCCGCGTGCAGATGGAACGACGGTTCCCGGCCGAGGATCAGCCGGTCGTTCGCGAGCGCGTCCGGGGTGACGCCCTGGTCGCCGAACGCGGTGAACACGAATGTCTCGGGGCGGGCGGGCGCCGTGGTGAACGAACCGACCGTGGAATGCCGCTCCTTGGACGCCGGGTCGAAGCCCTCGTGACCGACGCCGTAGTAGTACGTCGTGCCGGGGCGCAGGCCGTCGAGCGCCGCGTGCAGGTAGTACTGCTCCACCGCGAGCCGCTGCCCCTCCACCTCGGGGGTGTGCAGGTCGCGGACCTCGGCCTCGATCTTCCGGCTCAGCTCCCACGGCTTCAGCCCCACACGCACGTACGGCTTCCTGACCGGGAGCGGCACCTGCCACGAGATCCGCATCTGGGTCTTGGGGTCCGCGCCGAAGGCGAGGTGGCGGCCGAAGGGGGCGACGACCGAGCCGTTCACCCGCCCTGTGCCGGTGGGCGTGGACGTGGCGGACAGGGGCGAGGCCGTCCGGCTCGCCGTGTCCGTGCCGGAGCCCGAGCCGGAGCAGCCGGTCAGCAGCCCGCCGGCCACCGCGCCCGCGGTCACCAGGGCGCGGCGCCGCGAGTACTTCGTCCGCAGGTACTCGTACTGCTCCGCCATGCTCATCCGGCGTGCGAGCTGCGGCGGGATGCCGACGTCGGGAGTGTCCATGGTGAGGAACTTCCCAGCGTGTCCCAACAACCGCCATACGTATGGGTGAACGGGAGCCGACAGATTGATGCGCGGCCACCCGGTGGTCGCCCGCTGGTGTCCGTATCGCGGACTCCCCATGTCATCCCGTGGGACGAGGAGTAGGGTGCCGACATGTCTCGCAGCCTCAATCTCGCAGTGATCCCCGGTGACGGCATCGGTCAGGAAGTCGTGGCCCAAGGCCTGAAGGTCCTCTCGGCCGTCCTCCCGCAGGATGTGAAGCTGGAGACCAAGGAGTTCGACTTCGGCGCCAAGCGTTACCACGCGACCGGTGAGACCCTCACCGAGGCCGATCTGGACGCCCTGAAGAAGCACGACGCCATCCTGCTCGGCGCGATCGGCGACCCGAGCGTGCCGTCCGGTGTGCTGGAGCGCGGTTTCCTGCTCAAGCTCCGCTTCGCCTTCGACCACCACGTCAACCTGCGTCCGTCGAAGCTCCTTCCGGGTGTCGCCACCCCGCTCGCCGGCCAGCCGGAGATCGACTTCGTCGTGGTCCGCGAGGGCACAGAGGGCCCGTACACGGGCAACGGCGGCACGATCCGCAAGGGCACCGAGCACGAGGTCGCCACCGAGGTCTCCGTGAACACGGCCTTCGGTGTGGAGCGCGTCGTCCGTGACGCCTTCGCCCGCGCCCAGGCCCGCCCGCGCAAGAAGCTCACGCTGGTCCACAAGAACAACGTGCTGACCTTCGCGGGTCACCTGTGGACGAACGTCTTCAACAAGGTGGCCGAGGAGTTCCCCGAGGTCACCACGGACTACATCCACGTGGACGCCGCGACGATCTACCTCGTCACGGACCCCGCCCGCTTCGACGTGATCGTCACCGACAACCTCTTCGGCGACATCATCACCGACCTCGCCGCGGCCGTCTCCGGTGGCATCGGCGTCGCCGCCTCCGGAAACATCAACCCGAGCGGCGAGTTCCCGTCCATGTTCGAGCCCGTCCACGGCTCGGCCCCGGACATCGCCGGCCAGGGCAAGGCCGACCCCAGCGCCACCGTCCTGTCCGTCGCCCTCCTGCTGCGCCACCTCGGCCACGAGTCCGAGTCCGCGCGCATCGAGGACGCCGTCTCCGCCGACCTCGCGGAGCGCGTCGGCAAGCCCGCCCGCAGCACCGAGGAAATCGGCGACGCGCTCGCCGTACGAGTAGCCGGCTGACCCTCCCCCACAGCTTTAAGGCGCGGGGGGACCCCCAGCGCCACTCGAAACTCTCGAAGCCGCCGGGTCTCTCAAACACCCGGCGGCTTTTCTATGTCCCCGCCGGGTGTCACCATCATCCTCTGGGTCGCATTCACGCCCTTTTCGTCCATGGCCCCGCACGCGCGATAATCGAACGCGGAGCCGCGGAATGAGGGAATGCTCGGACGTCCTAACACCGGCCACTGGCAGGTACAGGCGTGAGCGCGGCCCGTCACACACGAAACCGGTGAAGGACATCTACTCATGACGACGCCCACGATCGAGCTCAAGCCCTCGGCCTCGCCACTTTCCGGCGCGGAGCGCGAGGCCATCCTCGCCAACCCCGGCTTCGGCCGCCACTTCACCGACCACATGGTGACGATCAAGTGGACCGAGGGCCGCGGCTGGCACGACGGCCAGCTCACGCCGTACGGACCGCTCTCCCTGGACCCGGCGACCAACGTCCTGCACTACGCGCAGGAGATCTTCGAGGGTCTGAAGGCCTACCGGCAGCCCGACGGCTCCGTCGCCACCTTCCGCCCGGATCGCAACGCCCTGCGCTTCCAGTCCTCCGCCCGTCGCCTGGCGATGCCCGAGCTGCCCGTCGAGACGTTCATCGAGGCGTGCGACGCGCTGGTCCAGCAGGACAAAGGATGGGTGCCCGCGCACGGCGGCGAGGAGTCGCTCTACCTGCGCCCGTTCATGATCGCGAGCGAGGTCGGCCTGGGCGTGAAGCCCGCCAACGAGTACCTCTTCCTGGTCATCGCGTCCCCGGCCGGCGCGTACTTCCCGGGCGGCGTGAAGCCCGTCTCGATCTGGCTCTCCGAGGACCGTGTGCGCGCCGTCCCCGGCGGCATGGGCGACGCCAAGACCGGCGGCAACTACGCCGCGTCCCTGCTCGCCCAGGCCGAGGCGGCCTCGAAGGGCTGCGACCAGGTCTGCTACCTCGACGCCGTCGAGCACACGTGGGTCGAGGAACTGGGCGGCATGAACCTGTACTTCGTGTACGGGGACAAGATCGTGACCCCCACTCTCACCGGCTCCATCCTGGAGGGCGTCACCCGCGACTCGCTCCTCTCGGTCGCCCGTGACCTCGGCTACGAGTCCGAGGAGGCCCGCGTCTCCATCGACCAGTGGCAGCGCGACGCCGAGAACGGCACCCTGACCGAGGTCTTCGCCTGCGGCACGGCGGCCGTCATCACCCCCGTCGGCACCGTGAAGCGCTCCAGCGCCGAGTGGCAGCAGTCCGGCGGCGAGCCCGGCGAGGTCACCCTCAAGCTCCGCCAGGCCCTCCTCGACATCCAGCGGGGCGTGACGAAGGACCAGCACGGCTGGATGCACAACCTGGGCTGAGGCTCCGGCTCGGCGGTTACGTTGCGATAGGCCCGCCCCCTGTGTTGGGGGGCGGGCCTATCGCGCTAAGAGGAGACCGAGGCCCGCCGGGTCTCCGTCCCCGACACCTCGGAGGGCGCCGGTGCCTGAGGCGACCGCGCCGTCAGGGTCAGATACGCGGTGCCTCCCACCAGCCCCGACAGCAGGAAACTGCAGTCCACCCCGCCGGTCAGCGCCAGCAGCGGGCCCTCGTACGACGGCAGGGAGACCGCGAGGAGGCCGGTGACGGCGCCCAGGCCCCACGACACCGTGGCCGGGATGTTCCAGCCGGCCGAGTACCAGTAGATCCCGCCCCTGGAACGCCGGTTGAAGACCTGGAGGGCGTCCGGGTCGTACACCCCGCGGCAGCGTACGAAGCCGATGAGTGTGATGACCGCCCATGGTGTGCCGACCGCCGTGAGGAGCAGTACGAAGGACGTCATCGCGTCCTGGGCGCTCGACGCGTAGTGGCCGACGAAGACGCAGGCCGTGGCGACGACGGCGACCGTGTACGTGGCCCGGGTACGGGAGGCGCGCGGGAGGATCGCGTCCAGGTCGAGGCCCATCGAGTAGAGCATCAGACCCGCGTTGCCGACCGACCCGGCGGAGGCGGCGAGCAGAAGCGGGACCAGGTACCAGCCGGGGGCGGCGGCGACCAGCGGGCCCGCGTAGTCGAGGGCCGCGCCGGCCGCGTACGCCGTGAAGGTGCCGAAGAGCTGGGGGACCAGGAGCCCGGCGGTCAGGCCCAGCCAGGTCGCGCGCAGGACCGTGCGGGAGGAGTGCCGGGCGGGTGAGATGTAGCGCGTGTAGTCGCCGAGCAGCGTGATGAACGCGACCGGGCCCGAGAGACCCGCGGCCACCGCCGCCAGCAGCCAGGTCGGCCAGAAGCCGCCGAGCAGATAGCCGCCCGCCTCCGGCAGCGCGGAGGTCGTGAAGTGCGGCGCGTACGCGAACACCCCGAGGACCAGCAGGGCCGTCATGCCCACGGCCAGGATCCGGGACATGCGGAGCAGCACGCGGTAGCCGTACACCGCGCCCGCCACGGTGGCCGCCGAGAGCAGGGCGTAGACCAGCGCGTACGAGAGGTCCGAGGCGGGCAGTCCGAACAGGCGGTGCAGTACGCCCACCATCACGTCGCCGCCGATCCACACGGTCAGGGCCGTGTAGCCGAGGGCGAGCAGCAGCCCGACGACCGAGCCGACGAGCCGGCCCCGGACGCCGAACTGGGCGCCGGACGACGTCGAGAGGTTCGTCGCCGTGCGCAGGGAGACCAGCGCGAGTGGAGCCGTGAGGGCCGTGCCGACCAGCGTGCCCACCACGACCGATGTGACGGACGACCACCAGTCGAGGCCGAACGACGGCGGCAGCCAGCCGAAGATGATCACGCCGAGGCAGAGGTTCGAGCCGAGCAGGATCGAGACCAGGTCCCGGGGACCACTCGTCCGCTCCTCCTCCGGGATGGTGTCGACTCCGTGTTGTTCCACCGGCATGGCAGGTCCCTTCGATCGGCCCCTTGCGCCCCGCACTTTAGAGCGACGTTCAATGTGCCGGGTTCGTGTTCGTGCGTCAATGGTTTCTTTCCGTGAGTGGCATGGTTAGAGTGACGCTCTAAATCCTGTGCACGCAAGGAGGTGTCGTGGCGTGAGACTGACTCCCACGGAACGTGACCGGCTGCTCCTGTTCGGGGCCGCCGAGCTGGCCCGTGCCCGCCGGGCGCGCGGTCTCAGGCTCAACGTTCCGGAGGCGACCGCGCTCATCGCGGACACCGTCTGCGAGGCCGCGCGGGACGGGCGACGGCTCGCCGAGGCCATCGAGGCGGCCCGGGCGGTGCTCGGCCCCGACGACGTGCTGCCGGGTGTCGCCGACGTCGTGACCGAGGTGCATGTCGAGGCCGTCTTCGACGACGGCTCGCGGCTCGCGGTCGTGGCCGACCCCATCATCGGCGGCGGGCTGGGGGAGCGGGCCCCGGGCGCGTTGCTGCCCGGGCCCGCGCACGCCGAGCCCGAGCCCGAGGCGGTCGTGCGGCTCGCGGTCACCAACACCGCCACCGTGCCCGTCTCCGTCACCTCCCACTTCCACTTCTTCGAGGCCAACCCGCGGCTCGACTTCCCGCGCGCGGACGCCTACGGGATGCGGCTCGCCGTGCCCGCAGGGTCGTCGGTGCGGTTCGGGCCGGGCGAACGCGTCGAGGTCGGGCTCGTGCCCGTCGGGGGCGAGCGGATCGCGATCGGGTTCGCGGGGCTCGTGGACGGCCCGCTGGACGCGCCGGGCGCGAAGGAGGAGGCCCTGCACAGGGCCGCCGCCTGCGGATATCTGGGAGCCGCTGATCCCGGGGACGAGTTTCAGGGGCAGGGGGCGACACGATGAATCCGTACGAGTACGCCGCCACCCATGGCCCCCGGGCCGGTGACCGAGTCCGCCTCGGTGACTCGGGGCTCACGATCCGCGTCGAGTCCGACGCCCAGAAGTACGGCGACGAGTTCCTCGCCGGGTTCGGCAAGACCGCGCGCGACGGGCTGCACCTCAAGGCCGCCGCCGTCCGCGAGACCTGTGACGTCGTCATCAGCAACGTCGTGGTCATTGACGCGGCGCAGGGGATCCGGAAGGTCTCCATCGGCATCCGCGAGGGGCGGATCTGTTCCATCGGCCGGGCCGGGAACCCCGACACCCTCGACGGCGTCGACGTCGTGGTCGGCACGGGTACGTCCATCGTCTCCGGGGAAGGGCTGATCGCCACCGCCGGAGCCGTCGACACGCACGTCCACCTGCTGTCGCCGCGCGTCATGGAGGCCTCGCTCGCGTCCGGCGTGACGACGATCGTCGGGCAGGAGTTCGGGCCGGTGTGGGGCGTCGGCGTCAACTCTCCCTGGGCGCTGCGGCACGCGTTCAACGCGTTCGACGCGTGGCCGGTCAACATCGGCTTCCTGGGCCGCGGTTCGTCCTCGCACGAGGCGCCGCTCGTCGAGGCCCTGGCCGAGGGCGGGGCGTCCGGCTTCAAGGTCCACGAGGACATGGGCGCCCACACCCGCGCGCTCGACACGGCCCTTCGGGTCGCCGAGGAGCACGACGTCCAAGTCGCCCTGCACAGCGACGGGTTGAACGAGTGCCTGTCCGTCGAGGACACCCTGCGCGTCCTCGAAGGCCGCACCATCCACGCCTTCCACATCGAGGGCTGCGGCGGCGGTCACGTACCGAACGTGCTGAAAATGGCGGGAGTTCCGAACGTCATCGGCTCCTCCACCAACCCCACCCTGCCCTTCGGCCGGGACGCGGTCGCCGAGCACTACGGGATGATCGTCTCCGTCCACGACCTCAAGACCGACCTGCCCGGCGACGCGGCGATGGCCCGCGACCGGATACGGGCCGGGACGATGGGCGCCGAGGACGTCCTGCACGACCTGGGCGCGATCGGCATCACCTCCTCGGACGCGCAGGGCATGGGGCGTGCGGGGGAGACCGTGCGCCGGACGTTCGCGATGGCCGGGAAGATGAAGGCGGAGCTGGGGCCGATCGAGGGGGACCATTCCGGCGACTCGGGCGACGACAACGCGCGCGTCCTGCGCTACATCGCCAAGCTCACCATCAACCCCGCCATCGCGCACGGCCTCGCCCACGAGGTCGGCTCCATCGAGACCGGCAAGCTCGCCGACATCGTGCTGTGGCGCCCCGAGTTCTTCGGCGCGAAACCGCAGCTCGTGCTCAAGTCCGGCTTCCCGGCGTACGGAGTCGTGGGCGACCCGAACGCGGCGACCGACACCTGCGAACCCCTGGTCCTCGGACCGCAGTTCGGGGCGCACGGGAGTACCCCCGCCGACCTCTCCGTCGCCTTCGTGGCACAGGCAGCGCTCGACCAGGGCAACGACACCATGCCAACGCGCCGTCGTCGCGTGGCGGTTCGCGGCACCCGCGGCATCGGTCCGGCCGACCTGCGCCTCAACTCCCGTACGGGCACGGTCGATGTGGACCAGCGCACCGGCCTCGTCACCCTCGACGGCGAACCGCTGCGCTCCGAGCCGGCCGAGTCGGTCTCCCTCAACCGCCTGTACTTCCTGTGAGACACCCGATGAGGCCCGACGAGGACCCCGAGGACCCGATGAGGACCCCGATGAACAAGGCTGCCGCCGACGGCTTCCGGATGCCCGCCGAGTGGACCCCGCACGAGCGTACCTGGATGGCGTGGCCGGGCCCCAACGTGACCTTTGACGACCCGGACGACCTCGCCGGATCGTGTGCGGCCTGGGCGTCGGTGGCCCGTGCCGTGCACCGCTTCGAACCGGTCACGGTCGTCTGCGGTCCCGGCCGGTCGGCCGAGGCACGGACCCTGCTGGGCCCCGGCATCGACACCGTCGAGCGGGAACTCGACGACGCCTGGATGCGCGACATCGGCCCCACCTTTCTCACCGACGGGAAGGGCGAACTCGCCGCCGTGGACTGGGCTTTCAACGGCTGGGGCGCCCAGGACTGGGCCCGCTGGGAACACGACGCCAAGATCGGGGCGTACGTGTCGGACCTGGCCGGGGCACGGACGTACACCTCGAAGCTCGTCAACGAGGGCGGCGCGATCCACGTGGACGGCGAGGGCACGGTGCTGCTCACCGAGACCGTGCAGCTCGGGCCCGAGCGCAACCCGGGCTGGACGAAGGAGCAGGTGGAGGCGGAGATCCACGCCCAGCTCGGCACTCGCAGGGCGATCTGGCTGCCGCGCGGGCTGACCGGCGACTATCCCCCGCACGGGTACGGGACGCTCGGCCACGTCGACATCGTCGTCGCCTTCGCCCGGCCCGGAGTCGTCGTCGCACACTCCCAGCCCGACCCGGCGCACCCCGACCACGAGGTGTCGAAGGAGATCATCGGGCTGCTCAGGGCACAGACCGACGCCCGGGGCCGCCGGATCGAGGTCGTCGAGGTCCCCGCCCCGACGGTCCTGGAGGCGGACGGCCACTGGGCCGACTACTCCTACATCAATCACTACCTCTGCAACGGCGGAGTCGTGCTCTGCGGCTTCGACGACCCGCGCGACGAGATCGCGGCCGGGATCTTCCGGCGGCTGTTCCCCGACCGGACGGTCACGCTGGTGGACGCGCGGGCGATCTTCGCGGGCGGCGGCGGCATCCACTGCGTCACACAACAGCAGCCGAGGGCCTGAGAGCGTCCGCGGTCAGGTAGAACGTACGGGTGAACGTACTGTCGTGTGCCGCCTGCGACCACCGGCCGACCGATCCTGCCGTCGAGGCCGCCCGGGCCGTCGCGTGACGACCCGTCGGCGCAACACCGCCCCGCCCCGCGAGGATGTCCTGGCCGTGGCGATGGACATGATCGCCGAGAGCGGTCTGGAGAAGCTCACCATGGCGGCGCTCGGGCGCGAGGTCGGGATGAGCAGCGGTCACCTCCTCTACTACTTCCACTCCAAGGACGAGCTGCTGCTGCGCACCCTGGAGTGGAGCGAGGGGCGGCTCGGCGCGGAGCGCGGCCGGCTGCTCACCCGGGCGGCCCCGGCGCGCGAGCGCCTCGACGCGTACGTCGACCTGTACGTGCCCGACGGCCACCGCGACCCGCACTGGACCCTCTGGCTGGAGGTCTGGAACCGCTCGCAGAACGCCGACGAGGACGCCCGCGAGCGACAGGCCGCGATCGAGGGCGCCTGGCACCGCGACCTGGTGGCGCTGCTGGCGGAGGGGGTGTCGCGCGGGGAGTTCCGCCCGGTGGACCCGGACCGTTTCGCGTCCCGGCTCAGGGCCCTCCTCGACGGCTTCTCCATCCATGTGGCGATCGGGCTGCGGGGCACGGACCGGGAGCAGATCCTCGGCCACGTACGGGAGTTCCTGGACGAGTCGCTGGCGCGCTCGGACGCCTGAGTGCCCGTCCAGGTTGTACTCAATTCGGCGGATTGACCCGTGCCCGCCGGTGCGTTTGCATCGAATGAGCCCTCGGCGCAGGGCCGGGGGAACAGCGCCAACGGGGAAACAGGGGGAAGCAGGCATGGGCAGAACCATGCGTGGGGCGTCCGTCGCGGTGATCGCGGGGGCGATGCTGGTGACCACGGCAACGATGTCGGCGGCCGTGCCACAGGCCCCGGCACCGAAGCCGGGAACCGAGCGGATCACACTGTCCGCGACGGGGGAGCAGGGCGACGACAGCTCGTACGGACCGGAGTTCAGCGCGGACGGCCGCTTCGCGCTGTTCAGTTCGGACGCGTCCAACCTGGTGCCGGGCGACACCAACGGCTCCGGGGACGCCTTTGTGCGCGACCTGCGCAAGGGGACCGTCGAACGGGTCAGCGTCGGATCGGACGGTGTGCAGGCCGACGCCACGTCGAGCGGGGCGAGTATCAGTGCCGACGGCCGGTACGTCCTGTTCCGCTCCACCGCCAGGAATCTGGTCCACTGGGACAACCCGCCCACGGAGGCGGGGGTCTACGACCTCTATCTGCACGACCGGCGCACCGGCACCACGGAGCGTGTCAGCGTCGCTCTCGATGGTGGTTCCGCCTACACGGCCGACGCCGCCATGTCGGCGAACGCCCGCTACATCGCCTTCAGGGCCAAGGCCGACCGGATGGAGAAGGACCCCGCCGATCTCTTCGGAGCGGTGTACGTCCTCGACCGCCGCACCGGCGAGGTGGAGCGGATCAACAACCGGGACCGTCCGACCAATCCGGCGGTCCTGGGCGGCCTGAGCGCCGACGGCCGCTATGTGTCGTACACGCAGATGGTGCCCCGCAGTTCGTACGGCGTCACGTGGGTGCACGACCGCCGCACCGGCACCGAGGAACAGGTCAACGTCAGGCCGGACGGCAGCCCGGCGGAGCGGTACGCGTGGCCCAACTCGCTCTCCGCGGACGGCCGGACCATCGCCTTCACCTACTGGGGCGGCGACCTGGTCCCCGACGAGACCCCCGGCACGCAGGATCTGTACGTCCGTGACCTGCGCACCGACGTCACCCGGCGCATCGACGCCAGTGCCGCGGGCGAGGAGAACCCCCGCGAACCGGTGCTCAGCCCGGACGGCCGGTACCTGACCTACAAGGCGGATCCGCGTCTGGCGGACGGACGGCTGGGACCGGCCAACGTCTATCTCCGCGATCTGCGCACCGGCAGCACGCGTCTGGTCAGCGAGTCCGTCAGCGGCGGGCCCGTGACGGACAACGACGTGACGGTCTCCTCGATCGGCCCGGGAGCCCGGCGCATCGGCCTCAGCAGCCAGTCCGCCCAGCTCGTCCCGGACGACACGAACGGCACCTCCGACGGCTTCGTCCGCCGCCCGAACTGACCGAACCGACACAGGGGGGAACAACTCATGCACGCCCGCGCACGTACCGCACTCGCCGCCGCCGTGGTCGCCGCCACGATGGCACTGCCGGCGACCACGGCGAACTCCGCGCCCAGAGCCCCGCACACCGAACCGATCAGCGTCACGCCCGAGGGGAAGGCGGGCAACGGCATCACGCACAAGGCCGTCATCAGCCGCAACGGCCGCTACGTCGCCTTCACCACGGACGCCGAGGACGTGGACCCGGGCGTGCCGCACAGCGGCATGTACCGGCGCGACCTGCAGACCGGAAAGATCCGCTTCGCGGGGTTCGGTGACCTGCTGGCGGTCCTGGACGACGGCCGCATCGTCTATGCCTACGGCGACGAAGTGCGGCTGAACGACCTGGTCACGCCGGGAGGGGAGAAGACGTTCGGTATCGAGGTCCCCGAGGGATTCTCCGGGCCGCCCCGCGCGTTCTCCGTCAGTCCCAACGGCCGCTACGCCGTCTACACGCTCACCGAGACCGCCGAGGGCACCAGCGTGGTCTTCCTGCGCGACCGGATCGCGGGTACCACCGAGCGGATCAGCCACCCCCGGCCGACCTGGGAACCGCGGAACGCCTTCGAGCCGACGGTCAGTGACGACGGGCGCCGTGTCGTCTACCAGTACAACTACATGAACGGCCCGCGCGGCGACGACTGGGGCGACGTCTGGCTCTACGACCGCACGACGGACGAGCACACCCAGGTCGACCGCTCCCACGACGGCTCGGTGACCGAGAAGGAGTCCCTGAAGCCGTCCATCAGCGGCGACGGCCGCACGGTCGTCTTCGAGTCCAGGGACACCCACCTGGTGCCCGACGACAACGACGCCAGCTGGAACGTGTTCGTGCACGACATCGCCACCGGCGCCAACCGGCGCATCCACGGCACCCAGGGCGGCCCCGGCGAGGTCTACACCCGCAGCGCCGCGGTGAGCCCCGACGGCCGCTACGTCACGTTCATGTCGGAGGTGACGGAGCCCGGCGCCGAGTTCGGCAAGGAGTGGCCCGTCTATGTGCGGGACCTGAGGAAGGGCACCACCGCCCTGGTCACGCCCGACAGCACCGGCGGTACGGCCACGGCCGAGGTCCTCCCGGGCCGGATCTCCGACGGCGCCCGCCGCATCGCCTTCCTGTCCGCCGACCCGGGGCTGATCCCGGCCGGCGACACCAACGAGGGCGACGACGCGTTCGTACGCCACCTGCGGTGATCAACCGAGTGCTCGCATCCTGAGACGGACGGTGAGCGCGGGGGCGGTCTGTGCCAGACTGCCTCCGTGCTCTCGTTCGCCATGATTATTGGCAGCAGGCGCGCCGGTCCGCAGTGACCGCCCCGTATGACCACGTACGGGCGGCCACCGTCGTCCTGACCCGCGCGCAGACCTCTCGCACCCGCGAGAGGTTTTTCTGTTTCCTGGCCCACCTTCAGCCGGGACCGGAGCGCGAGAGACCATGGACGGTGGAGCCGGTCATTCCGGTAGACCGAATCCGATACAGGAGCCTCAAGAGATGACGGACGCAACCGACGAGAATCGCGACTCCTCCCGTCGCGGCCCCTCCCGAGTCGACGACGCCTTCCACGTCTTCGACACGACGCTGCGCGACGGTGCGCAGCGAGAGGGCATCAACCTCACCGTCGCGGACAAGCTGGCCATCGCACGGCACCTGGACGACTTCGGCGTGGGCTTCATCGAGGGCGGCTGGCCGGGGGCCAACCCGCGCGACACCGAGTTCTTCGCCCGCGCCCAGGAGGAGATCGACTTCAGGCACGCCCAGCTCGTCGCCTTCGGCGCCACCCGCCGCGCGGGCGGCAGGGCGAGCGAGGACCCGCAGGTCAAGGCGCTCGTCGAGTCCGGCGCGCCCGTCGTCACGCTCGTCGCCAAGGCCCACGACCGGCATGTCGAACTGGCGCTGCGCACCACCCTCGAAGAGAACCTGGAGATGGTCCGCGACACCGTCTCCTACCTCCGCTCCCAGGACCGGCGCGTCTTCGTCGACTGCGAGCACTTCTTCGACGGCTACCGCGCGAACCCGCAGTACGCGAAGGCCGTCGTCCGGGCCGCCTCGGAGGCCGGCGCCGACGTGGTGGTGCTGTGCGACACCAACGGCGGCATGCTGCCCGCCCAGGTCCAGGCCGTCGTCGCCACCGTCCTCGCCGACACCGGCGCACGCCTCGGCATCCACGCCCAGGACGACACCGGCTGCGCCGTCGCCAACACCCTCGCCGCCGTCGACGCGGGCGCGACCCACGTCCAGTGCACGGCGAACGGCTACGGCGAACGCGTAGGCAACTCCAACCTGTTCCCCGTGGTCGCCGCCCTTGAGCTCAAGTACGGCATGAAGGTCCTCCCCGAGGGCGCGCTGTCCGAGATGACCCGCATCTCGCACGCGATCGCCGAGGTCGTGAACCTGACCCCGTCCACGCACCAGCCGTACGTAGGTGTCTCGGCCTTCGCCCACAAGGGCGGCCTGCACGCGTCGGCCATCAAGGTCGACCCGGCGCTGTACCAGCACATCGACCCCGAGCAGGTCGGCAACACCATGCGGATGCTCGTCTCGGACATGGCCGGCCGGGCCTCGATCGAGCTCAAGGGCAAGGAGCTGGGGGTGGACCTGGGCGGCGACCGCGAGCTGATCGGCCGGGTCGTCGAGCGGGTCAAGGCCCGCGAGCTCCGGGGCTACACGTACGAGGCCGCGGACGCCTCCTTCGAGCTGATGCTCCGGGAGGAGGTCGAGGGCAAGGCCCGCAAGTACTTCGAGGTCGAGTCCTGGCGCGCCATCGTCGAGGACCGCCCCGACGGCAGCCACGCCAACGAGGCCACGGTCAAGCTCTTCGCCAAGGGTGAGCGCATCGTCGCCACGGCCGAGGGCAACGGCCCGGTCAACGCCCTCGACCGTGCCCTGCGCGTGGCCCTGGAGAAGATCTACCCCCAGCTCGCCAAGCTGGAGCTCGTCGACTACAAGGTCCGCATCCTGGAGGGCAAGCACGGCACCCAGTCCACGACCCGGGTCCTCATCTCCACCTCCGACGGCACGGGCGAGTGGTCGACGGTGGGCGTCGCCGAGAACGTGATCGCGGCGTCTTGGCAGGCGCTGGAGGACGCTTACACGTACGGGCTGCTGCGCGCGGGCGTGGAACCGGCGGAGTAGCCACCCAGGGTTTCTCGCCCCCGCCGCCCCTACCCGTCCCGTCCCCTGGGGGCTGCCGCCCCCAGACCCCCGCTATCGGCCTGAACGGCCTCGTCCTCAAACGCCGGACGGGCTAACAACCAGCCTCTCCGGCGTTTGAGGAGCGGGGGTTTGGGGGCGGAGCCCCCAAGTATGTGACGGGAATGGGTAGGGGCGGCGGGGGCGAAAATCACCCCGCCCCCCTACCGCAGCTGCCACTTCTGGTTGGCGGCCCCCGTGCAGCTCCAGATCTGCGCCCGCGCCCCGTTCGCCGACGAGTTGTCGCTCACGTCCAGGCACTTGTTCGCGGCCGTGTTGACGAGGTCACCGGTCGAGGCGTTGTACGACCAGCGCTGCGCGCCCGAGCCGTTGCAGTCGTAGAGCTGGATCTTCGCCCCGTCGGCGACGGACGCGCCGGTGACGTCGAGGCACTTCCCGAGGGAACGGACCGAACCGTCCGCGGCAACCGTCCAGTTCTGCGCGGTCGAGCCGTTGCAGTCGTACAGCTGGACCGCCGTGCCGTTGGCCGACGAACCGCCCGCCACGTCGAGGCACTTGCCCGCGAGCCCCACGAACGAACCCGCCTGGTCGCCGCCGCCCGACTGGGTGCCGGACCAGGTGAAGGTCGCCGACGTCTTGCCGGGGAGCGAGTAAGTGGCGTGCTGCGAGCCCCAGTTGATCGTCACGGTCTTCGCCGCGCTCGCGTCGTTGTACGCGATCAGCGCCTTCGAACCGTCCGTGTTGCGCCACGCCACGTTCGGCACGGACGAGCTGGCCGTGGAGGCGATGCGCTGGGCTCCGGGCCGTACGAACTTGGTCAGGTGGCCCATCGTGTAGTACTCGACGGTGTAGTCGACCTGGCCGTGCCGGGAGTCGCCGTTGTGCACGGTGACCAGACCGTCGCAGGTGCCGCAGCCGCCGTTGTGCGGGCCGCGGTTCTGGTCCACGGCCAGCGACCACTTGGTCACCGACTTCGCCCAGTTACGGGTGTAGTCGATGATGTTCATCATGTCCTCGCGCTGCTGGTTGGCGATCCAGGTGCCGCCCGAGTGCTCGGTGCCGAAGGCGTCCAGCTGCGGATACTGGTTGTGCACGGTGGTCTGCTTGGCGACGTCGCCGCCGTAGCCGTGCCAGGCGATCCCGCCGAAGTTCGGGTGCGAGCGCACCGCCGCGTCGTCGACGGTCTGGGCGGCGTACGCGTCGTACGTGTCCCAGTTCCAGTCGTGCGCCAGCACCTTCGTGGACAGGCCCGCGCCCTGCAGCTTGGGCAGCAGCTCGCTCTTGGTGAAGTACGCGAGGCCGGAGCCGTTCCAGCTCATGGAGGGGTAGCCGGAGCAACAGGTCGGCTCGTTCTGGGCGGTGACGTAGTTGACCGGGACGCCCTGGTCGCGCCACGCCTGGAGGTACTTCACGAAGTAGTTGGCGTACGCCCCGTAGTTCTCGGCCTTCAGCCAGCCGCCGTTGAGCTGCCCGTTGTCCTTCATCCAGGCGGGCGCGGTCCACGGCGACGCCATCAGCGTGAGGGACGGATTGAGCTGTCTGGCCTGCCGGGTGAGCGGCAGCACGTCCTGGAGGTCGTGGGCGATCGAGAACTCGGAGAGGTCCGGGTCGGTCTGCCCGGCCGGCATGTCGTCGTACGTGTAGCCGAAGCGGGCCAGGTCGGAGCCGCCCATCGGGTTGCGGAGCAGGGAGAGCCCGATGCCCTCGGTGGGCGAGAACAGCTTGCGCATGGTCGCGTCACGGGTCGCCTGGGTCAGGGCCCCGCTGCCGTCCATCAGCCAGGCCGCGGTGTCCGTGAAGGACGCGCCGCCGCCGGAGAACGACTGGTAGCGCGTGTTCTCGTCCACGGAGATGTTCTCGCCGCTTCCGCCGCTGCCGGCCTGGAACGCGAACGGGGTCTGCGCCTGCAGACCCCGCACGACATTCCGGCCGCCGGAGTCGTTCGTCGTGGTGAGCCAGGCCGTGACCTGCTCGCCCGCGGCCTGCGCGGGCGTGGCGCCGACGCTCGTCAGCCCCGCGGTGGTGAGCAGCCCGGCGAGGAGGAGCCGGGCCACCCGGAGGGGTCTTCTGGGGGTGCTCATGGTGCGCCGCCCTTCTGGAGGTGGGGGATGTGGGCGTGCGAGGCGTGAGTAAATGACGGCTTCGAACGGGCGTCAAGGGGGTGCGCGTTCAGTTTCTGAAGGAGCAACGGCCCTGATCCGGCCGGGAGTTGGCTGTGTACCGCTTCTGACGTGAAGTCTTGACGGCTTGCCGGGGCGCCAGTTAACTCACGCCGTGAGGTAAGTCATGAGAGGTCAAGTCATAACAGCTGCACCAGAGCCGAGGGAAGGTCCATGCGAAGAACCGCCCTGCTCGTCTCCGCCACCCTGCTGACGGGGCTGCTCCCGTTCGCCGTGGCGGGTCCCGCCTCCGGAGCGGACGATCCCGCCCCCGCGCCCGTCGACAACTTCGAGGGCGAGATCCCGTTCGCGAACCCGCCCGCCGAGGGCATCTTCACCTGGGGCAGCGACACGGACGACCCGCCCACGCTGGAACTCGCCGCCCGGGACGACGCGCCGCAGGGCGAGAAGGTCCTCTCCGGTACGTACGACATCAGCGGCTACGGCGGCTTCACCCACGACTTCGCCTTCGACAAGCCGGCCCACGACTGGTCCGCGCGCAAGGGCATCCGCTTCTGGTGGGACGGCCGGAACAACGGCAAGAAGGTCAACTTCGAGCTCAAGGACGGCGGCGCCAACGGCGAGGCATCCGAGCTGTGGACGACCTCCTTCACGGACGACTGGACCGGCTGGAAACAGCTGGAGATCCCCTTCACCGACTTCACCTACCGCACGGACTACCAGCCCGTCGGAGGCATCGACCAGGTCCTCGGCCTCACCGAGATGTGGGGCTACGCGCTCACGCTCCCGGTCGGCACCAAGGACCAGTTCGCCATGGACGGCGTGGAGTTGTACGGCAAGGCCGACCAGGCGCTGCGCGCGAACGTCGTCACCGACGCCGCCGTGTACCCCGTCGAGGAGGGCCGCTCGGCCGCCGTGAAGATCACGGTCGCCACCACCGGCTCCGCGCCCATCGACGAGCCGGTCACCGTCGCGTACGAGACGGCCGGCGGCACCGGTGAGTCCGGCAAGGACTACACCCCGGTCAAGGGCGAGCTGACCTTCCCGGCGGGCACGGCCTCCGGTACCTCGCGGACCGTCACCGTGGCGACCCTGCGCGACAAGGCGGGTGAGAACGCCGAGACCGTCCCGCTGAAGCTGACGGTCACCGGTGCCAAGGCGCCCGCCGAGAACCCGCAGGTCGTGATCGACGCCCACGGACTCCCGTACCTCGACTCGAAGTTGCCGGTGAAGAAGCGGGTCGCCGATCTGCTCTCCCGGATGTCCCTCGCGGAGAAGGCCGGCCAGATGACCCAGGCCGAGCGCGGCGCGCTCACCACGCCGGGTGACATCGCCGCCTACGACCTCGGCTCGCTGCTCTCCGGCGGCGGTTCCACACCGACGCCGAACACGCCCGAGGCCTGGGCGAAGATGATCGACGGCTTCCAACTCCGGGCGCAGGCCACCCGGTTCCAGATCCCGCTCATCTACGGCGTGGACGCGGTGCACGGCCACAACAACCTCGTCGGCGCCACGATCATGCCGCACAACATCGGCATCGGTGCCTCCCGCGATCCCCAACTCGCCTACGAGGCAGGGAAGGTGACCGCCGCCGAAGTGCGGGCCACCGGCATTCCGTGGGACTTCGCGCCCTGCCTGTGCGTGACGCGCGACGAGCGCTGGGGGCGGACCTACGAGTCCTTCGGCGAGGACCCGGCGCTCGTCGAGTCCATGGAGACCGTCATCCAGGGCCTCCAAGGGGCGCCCAGCGGCAAGGACTTGAAGAGGAACGACAAGGTCCTCGCCACCGCCAAGCACTTCGTCGCCGACGGCGGCACCGAGTACGGCTCGTCCACGACCGGCACGTACACCATCGACCAGGGCATCACCAAGGTCACCCGGCAGGAGCTGGAAGCCGTCCACCTCGCGCCCTACCAGGACGCCGTGGACCGGGGCGTCGGCACGGTCATGCCCTCGTACTCCTCGCTCGACATCCTCGGCGACTCCGAGGGCCCGGTGAAGATGCACGCGGACGCCGCGATGATCAACGGCGTACTGAAGGACCGCATGGGCTTCGACGGCTTCGTGATCAGCGACTGGCAGGCCATCGACCAGATCCCCGGCGACTACGCGAGCGACGTCCGTACGTCCGTCAACGCGGGCCTCGACATGATCATGGTCCCGTACGCGTACAAGGACTTCCACAAGACGCTGACGGACGAGGTGACCGCCGGCCGGATCTCCGCGAAGCGCATCGACGACGCCGTGTCCCGCATCCTCACCCAGAAATTCAAACTGGGCCTCTTCGAGAAGCCGTACGCCGACACGAGCGGGGCCTCGGAGATCGGCTCGGCCGAGCACCGGGCCGTGGCCCGCGAGGCGGCCGCCGAGTCCCAGGTCCTCCTGAAGAACGCGGGCGGCGTGCTGCCGCTGAAGAAGTCGCAGAAGGTGTACGTCGCCGGGTCCAACGCCGACGACATCGGCAACCAGGCCGGTGGCTGGACCATCACCTGGCAGGGCTCGTCCGGGAAGATCACGGACGGGACGACGGTCCTGGAGGGCATGCGGAAGGCCGCCGGGGGCGAGGTCACGTACTCCAAGGACGCGTCGGCGCCGACGGACGGCCATGACGTGGGGGTCGTGGTCGTCGGCGAGACTCCGTACGCCGAGGGCGTCGGCGATGTCGGCAACGGCAACGACCTAGTGTTCTCCGCCGCGGACCGGGCCGCCGTCGACAAGGTGTGCGGCGCCATGAAGTGCGCGGTGCTGGTCGTCTCCGGGCGGCCGCAGCTCGTCGGTGACCAGCTCGGTGACATCGACGCGCTGGTCGCGTCCTGGCTGCCGGGCACCGAGGGCGACGGCGTCGCGGACGTGCTGTACGGGAAGCGGGCCTTCACCGGTCAGCTCCCGCTCACCTGGCCGAAGTCGGAGTCCCAGCTGCCGATCAACGTGGGCGACGCCTCGTACGATCCGCAGTTCCCGTACGGATGGGGGCTGACCACGCTGACCTCCGTGCCGAGCGGTGGCACCAGCGCCCTGAAGGCCCTCGCCGTCGCGGCCGCCGTGGCCGAGAAGGCAGGGTCCGAGACGGCCGGGCGCGCCATCGTCACCAAGGCGCGGCTGCTCGTCCAGCAGAAGATGGGGCAGACGATCACGGCGGCGAGCGCGAAGCCCTTCGCCGACGCCGATCACCTGCTGCTGACCGGACGGTACGGGCAGGCGGTGGCGAAGCTGACGGCGGCGTACCGAGCCGTCTGACCCTGCTGGACCGATACATGCCAGGTCCGGTGGGCGGCGAATGTGCCGCCCACCGGACCTGAGGTTCGTTTTCGGTCACGCAGGAGTAGCTTCGAAGGTATGAAGGCCGCACAGACCCTCAGGCGAGGACTCTCCGTACTCCTGATCGCGTTCGCGGCCTTGGCGGTGCTGTCCGTCGGGGCCACGGGCGCCCACGCGGCGACGGACGTCTCGACGGTCGCCGACGCCCTGAAGAAGAGCCCGGTGTACGTCGACCCGGCCATGTCGGGGCAACTGTCGTCGGCGGACGCCGACGCCCTCGCCGAGAAGATCGAGAGGGCCGACAAGCCGGTCTTCGTCGCCGTACTCCCCTCGGACTTCCCGAAGCAGGACCTCTTCCAGAACCTGCGCACCGCGACCGGCATCACCGGCCTGTACGCGGTCAGGCTCGGCGACGGGTTCGACGCGAAGGCCGACTCCTCGGTCCTGTCGCAGGACGGCACGCGGAACCTCGTCACCAGCGTCCAGGGTGAGGGCACGAAGACCCAGCTCGACAACTTCACCGACCGGGCCCTCGCCAATGTCGGCGGCTCCGCGCCCAGCGGCTGGACCGAGGGCGGGGGCGGCGTGGACACGGGCGCCCTGATCGGGGCCGGCGCGGTGGTCGTGGCGGGCGGCGCAGGCGCGTACACCCTCGTGCGCCGCAACCGCCGCAGGAAGGAGGCCGAGCGACAGGCCGCGCTCGACAAGCTGCGCGTCGTCGTCGACGAGGACATCACCGCCTTCGGCGAGGAGCTGGACCGGCTCGACTTCCACCCCGCGGAGGCGGGCGCGGACGACGCGATGCGCGCCGACTACGAGCGCGCCCTCGACTCCTACGACAAGGCGAAGTCCTTCATGGCCGCGGCCACCCGCCCCGAGGAGGTGCGGGCCGTCACCCAGTCCCTGGAGGACGGGCGCTTCTCGCTCGCCGTGCTCGCCGCGCGCCGCGAGCACCGGCCCGTCCCCGAGCGCCGGGCCCCCTGCTTCTTCGACCCGCGCCACGGCCCGTCGGTCGCCGACGTCACCTGGACGCCGTCGGGCGGGGCATCGCGCGAGGTGCCCGTCTGCGCCGCCGACCAGGTCCGGCTCGCCGAGGGCCACGACCCCGCCGTCCGCGAGGTCGATTCGGACTACGGCCGCCGCCCCTACTGGGAGGCGGGCCCGGCGTACGGCCCCTGGGCGGGCGGCTACTTCGGCGGCGGCATCCTGCCCGGCCTCCTCGTCGGCACCATGCTCGGCTCCATGATGGCCAGCCCGTCGTACGCGGCGGACTACGGCTCCGGGTACGGGAACTTCGGCGGCGGAGGATACGAGGGCGGGGACGTGTCCGGCGCCGACTTCGACTCCGGTGACTTCGGCGGCGGCTTCGGAGGCGGGGACTTCGGGGGCGGCGGGGACTTCGGAGGGGGCTTCTGAGACCGGCGGCCTCCGGTCGCCGAAGAGGCCAGGACATGGGCATGGGCCCGGCGCCGCGCACGGCACCGGGCCCATGGACCTCGTACGGGAGATGCGGCGGGCGTCAGAGAGTCGACGCCGCCGAGGCGATGGCCGACGCGAAGGTCGAGACCTCGCTGTAGACGCCGGGGGCGTTGGGCCGGGCACAGCCGATGCCCCAGCTGACGATGCCGACCTGGACCCACTCGTTGGCGGCGTCCCTGCGGAACATCGGGCCGCCGGAGTCGCCCTGGCAGGTGTCGACGCCGCCCGCGGTGAAGCCGGCGCAGATCTCCTCGCTCGCGACGAGACCGCTGTAGCCGCTGTAGGAACGGCAGGTGGCGTCGCTGACGAACGGCACGGTGGCCTTGAGCAGGTAGCGCTGCTGGGCGCCGCCCTCGGTGGCCGAACCCCATCCGGCGACGGTGAAGGTGCCGGTGTTGTACTGAGTGGTCGTCGCGATCTTCAGCGTCGGCAGGTTGATCGGCTGGGCGAGCTTGATGAGCGCCCAGTCCTTGCCGGTGCCGTTGTAGCCGGGGGCCTGGAGGACCTTGGTGGACCTGACCTGGACCCGGCCGCTGGTGTTCTGGAGGTCCACGACTCCGGCGGTGGCGGTGATGCTGGTGTTGTTGCCGGAGCCGCTCACACAGTGCGCGGCGGTGAGCACGATCTGCTGGGTGTACAGCGCGCCGCCACAGCCCATGGAGAGCCGGACCATGAAGGGGAACTCGCCCTGAGCGGCGCGGGTTCCGCCGACCACGGGCGCGGGGGCGGCCTGCGCGGTGGAGACGGGCTGAAGGCTGACGACCGCGAGGGCGGCCGCACCGGCGACCGCGCATCTCTTGAGGGCCTTGATGAGGTTCTTCAACGTGATGCCTTCCGTGGGGGGTTGACATGCGAGCTGGTGGAACCGGATGCGGGTGCGGCAGAAATGGCAGGCACATGCCAAGGAATGCGACAAATAATCGCGTTTGCTGGCATGGGCCGGTCAATTTCTGTTGAGGGATTATGTGAACGCTGTGAGTGCCGCCACAAGGGGTGAAATTCGGCCGCCCTTATCCGGTCAGGCCGCCTCCCGTGCTCTGGTCAGGCCGACCACCGTCCTCCGCTCGGGCCGAGTCCGCGGTCCGGTCAGGCCGAACTCCCAGCCCCCGGCACGACCAGACCCGTCTCGTACGCCATGACCACCGCCTGGGTCCGGTCGCGCAGTCCAAGCTTCGAGAGCACCCGGCTGACGTGCGTCTTCACGGTCTCCTCGCCCACGTGCAGACGCCCGGCCAGCTCGGGATTGGACAGCCCCTCGGCGAGCAGCCGCAGTACCTCCGACTCGCGCGGGGTGAGGACCGCGAGCGCGTCCCGACGCGGTGCCCTGGGCTTCAGCCGGGCGAACTCCGCGATCAGTCGGCGCGTGACCCCGGGCGCGAGCAGGGCCTCCCCGGCGGCGACGACCCGTACCGCGTCGAAGAGCCGCTCCGCGGTGACGTCCTTGAGGAGGAACCCGCTCGCTCCGGCGATGAGGGCGTCGTACACGTGCTCGTCGAGGTCGAAGGTGGTGAGGATCAGCACGCGGGGCGGGTGCGCGGGTCCGGTGTCGCCCATCAGCTCCGCGGTCGCCTGGATGCCGTCCGACACCGGCATCCGTACGTCCATCAGCACCACGTCGGGCCGCTGCTCACGGCATACCCGGACCGCCTCCGCGCCGTCCCGCGCGGTGCCCACGACGGTGAAGTCCGGCTGGGTGGCGAGGAGTCCGGCGTATCCGGCGCGGACGACCTCGTGGTCGTCGGCGACGACTATGCGGACGGGGTGGGGTTCGGCCGGTACGTCGGCCGCCGCCTCGGCGTTCGTCTCGGCGACCGCTTCGGGAGCGGCTTCGGAAGCGGCTTCGGGGGTCGTCATGCGAGGGCCTCCGCCCGTACGGGGAGGCGGGCCTCGACCAGGAAGCCGCCGCCGGGTGCGGGGCCGGTGCGCAGGGTGCCGCCCACGGTCGCCGCGCGTTCGTGCATGCCGAGGAGGCCGTGCCCGACGTGGTCATGGTCGGTGGGGTCTGTGCGGTGATCGGTGGCCGTGGGGTGGGTGGGGTGCGCGTGGCCGAAACCGGGTCCGGGTCCGAGGTTGGGTCCGGGGCCTGGGCCGTTGTCGCGTACGCGGAGCTCCAAGTCGTCTTCCCCGTACCGGAGTTCTACGTCCACGGCGGCGCCCGGAGCGTGCCGGCGGGCGTTCGTCAGGGCCTCCTGGACGATGCGGTAGGCGGTGACCTCGATGCCCGGGTCGAGCGGGGCGACCGTGCCGCTGACGATCAGCCGGATGCGGGAGCCCGCGGCGTCCCGGGAGTCGTCGACCAGCTCCATCAGCTGGCGCAGGCCCGGCTGGGGGCGCCGGGTGACCCCCACGTCCGCGTCCTCGCGCAGCACTCCGAGCAGCCGCCGCATCTCCGTCAGCGCGGACCGTGCGGTGTCCCCGATGGCGAGCAGCCGGGTGGCACCGTCGGCGGGCAGCCCCTGGGTGGTCAGCCGGGCGGTCTCGGCCTGTACGGCGATCATCGAGATGTGGTGGGCGACGACATCGTGCAACTCCCTGGCGATACGGGCCCGTTCACCCCGTGCCGCGTGTTCGAGCAGGGTGTCCGCGAAGGCCCGTTCCGTGGCGCTGTGCGCCTGCGCGGCCGTCCGGACGTGCCGGGTGATGCCCGTGGCCGCCGCGGCGGAGGCGAGCGTGGCGACCAGGACGGCCACGACACGGACGGTGGAGTCGGCGGGGTCGCCCGCCGCGGCGAGCGCGAGACCGACGTACGGCAGCACGAGCAGGCCGCTGAGCAGGGGTGTTCCCGCCCGGCCCAGCGCATGGACGGTGATCAGCTGGGCCGCCGTCCCCGCGAGGGTGAGGGCGCGGAAGGGCTCCAGGGCCAGCACGCAGGCGGTCGTGAGCGCGATGGCCGCGGTGCCGCGGACGGGCGCCCCGCGCTCCGGCGCGAGGACGAACCCCACGGGCAGCGTGGTGCACAGCGCGAGCAGCAGGGCGAGCGCGAGATTCCCGCGCAGCCCGTCGGCCCGGACCAGGATCTCGACGGCGGCGAGGACCGCGAGACCGGAGGAGAGGGCGACGGGGGAGAAGGGGCCGACACCGGCGGCCTTGACGGCACCGGCGGAGAACAGGGCCGAGGAGCGGGGGCGTGACGCGGGGAAGAGGCGGCGCATCGCTCGGCCGAGAGCGCGTACGCCGTGGTCGACGGCCCGTACGCCCTCGTCGAGGGTGTCTGCGCCGCTGTGGTCGAAGATGTCTGCGCCGCCGCGGTCGCGCGAGCGCATGTCGGCGCGGGAGGCGGCGGCCCGGCGCAGCCCCGACGGCCAAGGTCGACCCAGCCCCGACGGCCAGGATCGGCGCGGCCCCGACTGCCGGGGTGGGCGCAACCCCACCGGCCATGGCCGAGACAACCCCAACGGCCAAGCCGCACAAGGGTGTTCCGCGGCCCGGGGAACCGCCCGCCCGGTCGCCACCTCGTTCGCGTCGCCCGCCTCGTCCACGTCCGCCATTCTGCCGCCGCCCGCGCCGGACCGCGTCCCCCAGGTCAGCAGTGCCGTATCCCTCGCGCGGGGGATGCCGTCCCCCGGGCCAGGGGCGGCGAAGACTGCTCCCGGGCGGGACGACGCCGCCCGCCGTGGTCCCTAGCCTCGCTGACATGGACGCAACCATCGAAGTCCGGAACCTCCGCAAGAGGTTCGGGCGGACCGTCGCCGTGGACGGGCTCTCCTTCACGGTCGAACCGGGCCAGGTCACCGGCTTCGTCGGCCCCAACGGGGCAGGCAAGTCGACGACCATGCGGACCGTACTCGGCCTGGACGCCCCCGACACGGGCCACGCCCTCATCGGCGGGCGCCCCTACCACGCCCTGCGCACCCCGCTGTTGGAGGTCGGCGCACTCCTCGACGCCGCCGCGCTGCACCCGGCCCGCCGCGGCCGCGACCATCTGCGCTGGCTGGCCCACTCGCACGGCCTGTCCATGCGCCGGGTCGACGAGGTCCTCGAACAGGTCGGCATGGAACAGCCGGCCCGGCGCAGGGCGGGCGGCTACTCGCTCGGCATGCGCCAGCGCCTCGGCATCGCCGCCGCGCTCCTCGGCGATCCGCCCGTTCTCCTCTTCGACGAACCGGTCAACGGCCTCGACCCCGAGGGCATCCAGTGGATCCGCGGACTGCTGCGCCGACTGGCCGCCGAGGGCCGGGCGATCCTCGTCTCCAGCCACCTCATGAGTGAACTCGAGGACACCGCCGACCACTTGGTCGTCATCGGCCGGGGCCGCCTGATCGCCGACACGGCCGTCGCCGACCTGCTGGCCGCAGCCTCCGGCGACCGCGTGGCCCTGCGTACGAGTGCGCGTACGGAGGCGATGGAACTGCTCGCCCACAAGGGCGGCACGGTCGCGGTGACCGGCCGCGACACCCTCACCGTCACCGGTCTGCCGCCGGAACGGATCGTGGCGCTCCTCACCGAGGCCGGAATCGCGTTCGCGGAGGTGGGGTCGCACCGGGCGACACTGGAAGAGGCGTACATGGAACTGACCCGGGACTCCACGGAGTTCGTCTCCGCGGTGGACGGCGAGGTCACCCGATGACGTCGTCCTCGACACCGCCCTCACTCACTCCCCCGACACCTCCGGCATCCGCGCCGCGCACCCCGTACAGGTCCCGACTCCAGCCGGGACGGGACGGGTTCGGACGGCTGCTGCGCGCGGAGTGGAGCAAGTTCTGGACCGTACGGAGCTGGCTGCTGGTCCTCGTGCTGGCGGCCGCCGCCACGGTCGTGATCTCGCAACTCGGCGCGAGCGGCGCCGTCAACGACTCCAACGGCCGGGTCCGTATCGTCTCCGCGCCCGACGGCACCCGGGTGGACGACACCTTCCGCTTCGTCCACCGGCCGCTCACCGGGGACGGCAGTGTCACGGTCCAGGTGTCCGGCATCGAGGGACGGGAGGGCAGGTCCCCGGAGCCCTGGGCGAAGGCAGGCGTCATCCTCAAGTCGAGCACGAAACCCGGCAGTTCGTACGTGGCCCTGATGGTGACCCCGGACCACGGCGTCCGAATGCAGTGGGACTTCACCCACGACGAGCAGGGCTCGTCCGCCGGGGCGCGCTGGCTCCGGCTGACCCGCTCGGGCCAGGAGCTGACGGGCTACGAGTCGCCGGACGGCAGCAAGTGGACGAAGATCGCGACCGTCCGCCCGGCGGACCTGCCGAAGACGGCCCGGGCGGGCCTGTTCGTCGCCACCCCGGCGCACACCACACTCCGACGCTCCTTCGGCGGCACCTCCGCGACCGCGGGCATCGCGACCGCGACGGCGGACTTCGACCACGTGGAACTGCGCGGCAGCGCCGCCGACCCGTCCTGGACCAGCACCGACGTGGGCGCCCCCGACCCGGACGACCCGAACCTCCCGGCGTCGGGCCCGGCCCGGCCGATCCCCGGCAGCACGAAGGTCACCGGCGTCGGTGCCTTCACGGTCACCGGCCAGGGCGACATCGCCCCGGACCAGACCGTCGCCGACACCGTCCAGATGAGCTTCCAGGGCGTCTCCATGGGCGTCCTGTTCATGGTGGCGCTCGGCGCGCTCTTCATCACCGCCGAGTACAAGCGCGGCATGATCCGTACGACGTTCACGGCGAGTCCGCGCCGCGAACAGGTGCTGGCGGCGAAGGCCCTGGTGATCGGGGGAGCGACGTTCGCAGCGGGGCTCGTGGCGACGGCCCTGGCGTTCCCGCTCACCCAGGACACGCTCCGCTCCAACGGCTTCGAACCGCCCGCGTTCCCGGATCTGTCGATGCTGGAAGGTGCGGTCCCGCGGGCGGTCGTCGGCAGCGCGCTCCTGCTGTCCCTGGTAGCGGTCCTCGCCCTGGCCATGGGCGCGCTGCTCCGCAGCAGCGCGGGCGCGATCACGGCGGTGGTGGTCCTGGTGATTCTGCCGCAGATCCTGGCGTTCGCCCTCCCGCTGCCGGCCGCGGAGTGGCTGCTGCGGCTGACCCCGGCGGCGGCCTTCGCGATCCAGCAGGGGGTCACCCACTACCCGCAGGTGGACCACACCTGCCTTCCGGAGAGCGGCTGTTACCCGATGGCACCCTGGAACGGCCTGGCGGTGCTGGGTGCTTACGTGGTGGTGGCGCTCGCCCTCGCGGTCTGGCGCCTGCGCAGGAGGGACGCGTGAGCCGCTCGGCGGCGCTCCGCCTGCTGCACGCCGAGTGGACGAAACTCCGTACGCTGCACAGCAGTTGGTGGCTGCTGGCGGCGACCGCGGTCCTCACGGTCGTGGTCGGCGCGGCCGCGGTGTCCGCCGTCGGCACCGGTGCGTGCCCGTCGGCGGCCGACTGCCACGAGGACACCGTGAAACTGAGCCTGACGGGCGTCTGGCTGGGCCAGGCGACCGCCCTCGTCCTCGGCGCGCTGTCGATGGGAGCGGAGTACGGCACGGGCACGATCCGCACGACCCTGACGGCGATGCCCCACCGGATGTCGCTGCTGGCGTCCAAGGCGGCGGTCCTGGCCGCCATGACGGCGGCAGCGGGAACGGCGGCGATCCTGTGTTCCCTCTACACGGGCCGGCTGATCCTCCCCGGCAACGGCTTCACTCCGAAGGCCGGCTACCCGCTCCCGTCCCTGGCGGACGGCCCCACACTCCGTGCCGCCTTCGGTTCGGTCCTCTGCCTGACCCTGACGGCCCTGCTGGGCCTCGGCCTCGCTGCCCTGCTGCGGGACAGCACGGGCGCCATCACGATGGGCCTCGGCCTGCTGTACGCGGTCCCGCTCCTGGCCGACCTCCTGGGCGACCCGAGCTGGCGGGACCGCCTCGAACGCTGGGCCCCGATGCCGGCGGGCCTCGCCATCCAGGCCACACGCGACCTCTCCCGCCTCCCGATCGGCCCATGGCCGGGCCTCGGGGTACTGGCGGCGTACGCACTCGGGTTGCTGCTGGTCGCGGGCGCGGCCTTCAGGGTGCGGGACGCGTAGGGGCCCCTGCTTTTTGGGCGGGGCCCTTCGTGTTCGGCTGCGGGTGCGTCGTGGTTGCTCGCGCAGTTCCCCGCGCCCCTTAAAAGCACGGGTGCACGCGAGCTTTTGCCTTTCAGGGGCGCGGGGAACTGCGCGACCAGCCCCCACCCACCCGCGGCCGACACACCTACGAACGGGCCCCAACGGCTCAGCGAGCCGTACCCGGCAGCGCCAGCCATTCCTTCCAGGACAGGTCCCGCCCGATGAACCGCGGCCGCTCGAAGGGCCACGCCTCACCGATCCACCGCGGCACGAGCGCGTCGAGATCCCGCTCCAGAGCGGTCCCCACCTGCTCGTCGACGACCCACCAGGAGATCTCGGCGTCGGCACCGGCCTTCTCCGGCGGATCGATGTAGACGCAGCCGTACTCGACGCTCTCCGCCTCGTCGAACAGCACGTAGTTGAACGACTCGTGAGCGGCGATCTCGGCCTCGTGCCGCTCCAGGTCCGCCAGATTCGCCTCGTACGTGATCGTGGCGGCGGGCCATCCCCAGGCCTCCCCGAAGATGGACCACAGCCGCTCCCGGGATCCCATCACCGTCGGGTAGTCGATCGCGGCGTCGCCCCCGGTGATCGGCCGCAGATGATGCCCACCGGGCACGTCGACGCGCAGTGGATGGACGAAGTCAGCGGGCAGCCAGGTCATCCCCGGAGGCTAACCGCCCGCCCGCCGACCCGCACCGGGTTATTCCATGGGCCGTCCGAGGGGGCGCCCGCCGTCGTCGGAACGGCCCCCGTCCGCGTGGACGTCGCTGCTCACGCGGACCGCGAGAGCCCCTGTCCGCCGCGCGGCCCCTCCCACCACCAGAGCGAGCCCCACCAGCACGACACTCACCCACACCGGCGAGCGATACCCAAGACCCACCCCGATCGCGAGCCCGCCCAGCCACGGCCCGAGCGCCCCGCCCACGTTGAACGCGGCCGTGGCGAAACCGCCCGCCAGGGTGGGCGCGCCGGCCGCCTCGTACAGCACCCGGGAGATCAGCGTGGACCCGACGCCGAACGACAACACGCCCTGTGCGAAGGCGAGTACGACCGCCGCCACCGGGTTCCCGGCGGTGAGGCCGAGGAGGCCCCAGCCCACGAGCAGAGCAGCACCGCCCCCGACGAGGACCCAGCCGGGCCGGGCGTCGGCGATCCGCCCGGCGACGGCGACCCCGACGAACGACCCGAACCCGAAGAGCGCGAGCACGAGGGGCACCCAGGCCTCTCCCAGCCCGCTGACCGAGGTGATGAGCGGTGCGAGATAGGTGAAGGTGCAGAAGGTGGCCCCGTTCACCAACGCCCCGAGAAGCAGGGCCACTTGAAGCCGGGGCGCGCGCAGCGCCCGCACCTCGCCGCGCACACTCGCGCGAGCGGCCCCGGACACCCCGCCCGGCACTGACCGCACGATCGCGAAGAGGGCGGGCACGGAGAGGACGACCACGGCCCAGAAGGCGGCCCGCCACCCCCACAGTTGCCCGAGGAGGGCGCCTCCCGGCACCCCCGCCACACAGGCGACGGTGACCCCGCCCAGAAGCACGGACGTGGCCCGCCCCTTGGCGTCGGCGTCGACCATCGCCACGGCCGTCACGACGGCGACCGCGAGGAACCCGGCGTTGGCGAGCGCGCCCACGACCCGGGTGACCAGCAGCACGGTGAAGCTGTCGGTGACCGCACCGACGCCATGAACGACGAGGAAGGCGCCCAGGAACCCGAGCAGCGCCGCACGCCGGGACCAGCGCCGCGCAAGGACGGCCATGAGCGGCGCCCCCACCACCATCCCCGCGGCGAACGCCGAGGTCAGCGACCCGGCCGCCGGTACCGACACCCCCATCTCCCGCGCGATGTCCGGCACCAGCCCGGACAACATGAACTCGGAAGTCCCCTGAGCGAAGACAGCGAGCCCCAACAGATACAGACCGAACGGCATGACAGAACTCCGCACACCCGAAAACGAACATGACAGGCTGCACGGCGTTCCGGTGACGGGCACGGTGAAGGTGACGGTGACGGTGACGGTGACGGTGACGACAGCGACAACGGCAGGAGCGTGTACGCGCTTGACCGCGACGCTTCAGCCGGACATCCCGAGCAGCCACCGGAAGGCCGGTGGCCGGAGTCTTGACGCCTCGGGGCTGGACATGGGGGCAGGCTAGTGACGCCCGACTTCCCCGGTCCACTCAATTACGCAATTACTCAATTGCCGGAGAACCGCTCCGCGAGGTCGCGATGCCAGTCCGCGGCCTGCTTCGCCTGGGCGCCGCTGATGGTCGATCCGGGCATGAGGCCCAGGCGTTCGAGCATCTCGGCGAACCGCAGATGTTCGCGCCGCGCGTGCTCACGGCAGGCGAGGCAGGTGACGCTGTCCGGACGGGGAGAGGTCATCGCGTACGGCACCCGCAGCCCGCACCCCGTGTCGACAGCGCTCGGCAGGTCACCGGCCAGACCGAACGTGGACGCCAGCACATTGCGGACAGCGGCGTCACCCCGGGCCACTTCCGCTTCGACATGGATGTGCGGATCACGACCGTGCTCGTCCATACGTCCTCCTCACGACGTGTCCTGCTCACGACGTGTCCTCCTCACGACCCTGCCGAGGCCGACTCGTCGAAGATCCAGCGTCCCGAGTGCCCGGGTGGCAGGGCCAGATCGTTGCGCACCGCGGAGTAGTACCGCTCCCGGGCCGCCCGTTGCCTCGCCAGCAGCGTCGACCAGGCCTCGGGGTCGTGGGTGCGGCTGTCCAGGAAGCGTTCCATCTCGATGACGAGGACGACCCACTCGCGCGCCCGTTCCACCACGTCCGGCGAGCCGAGCATCAGGAGCGCCTCGCCGACCGGATCGCGGGCTTCGAGGGCCGAGGCCAGCTGGGGCGCGGCATCCTCGGGGGAGAGGGGGTGGGGATGCGGGTCGTTGCCGAGGTGGGCGGAGACCCGGTAGGTCAGGGTGACGCTCTTCTTCAGGACGCGGGCGTAGTCCGAGTACACGATGAGGCGCCGTTCCTCCCAGCGCGCCGTCTGCTCGCGCCGGAACCGGACCTGGTCCCCGCGCACGATCGCCAGATACGAGCCGAGGGCACCGACGACCACGCCTATCAGGGCGGGGAGTTGCTGTATGAACGCGGACACCGGCGCACAGTAACGTCAGAGTTCCGTACGGCCAACCGGCCCCTGTAGGACGGAAACTGCTCTGTAGGACGGAAACTGTCCTAGTCCCGTCCTACTGTCTCCCCATGGACGAGACCTCCGGCACTCCCACCGAGACTTCCGGCACTCCTGAAGCCCCCGACTCCCTCGGCGGCGTGGAGATCAGGACCTTCACGGAGGTGGCGGACCTCGAAGCCTGGATGTCCGCCCACCCCGGGCTCCGCGCCGGCATCTGGCTGAAGATCGCCAAGAAGGCTTCCGGCCTGCCGTCGATCACCATCGAGGAGGCCCTCGACGTGGCCCTCTGCCACGGCTGGATCGACGGTCAGCGGCGGGGCCTCGACGACTCGTACTACCTGCAGAGGTACACCCCGCGCAGGCCCGGCAGCCTCTGGTCGATGGTCAACGTGCGCAAGGTCGAGGCCCTCACCGCGGCCGGCCGGATGCGGCCCCCGGGGCTCGCGGAGGTGGCGGCGGCCAAGGCGGACGGCCGCTGGGAGGGGGCGTACGAGTCCCAGCGGAACGCCACGGTCCCGGACGACCTGGCCGCCGCCCTGGACCGCAGCCCGCGCGCGAAGGCCTTCTTCGAGGGACTCGGCAGGACGGATCAGTACCTGGTCGTCCTGGGCCTGCTGAAGGCGAGGACCCCGGAGGTCAGGGCAGCCCGGCTGGAGAAGGCGGTCAAGGGGCTGGAGTCGGGGCGCCGGGCCCGGTGACGTGCCGACGTGCCGACAAGCCCTAGGCCCCGGGCTCCCCACCTCCGTACCGGAAAAGCTCGTTGAGGTCCGTCTGGGAGATCTGGTCGTCGGCGTACGAGAACGTGCCGTGGTCGGCCAACTCGCGTGCGGCGCGCAGCAGATGGCGGTACATCGTGCGGGCGATGCTGCCTCCGACCGTGACCCGCCGTACTCCGAGCGCGCGCAGGTCGTCCAGCGAGAGCGCGTTGCCGGTGAGCCCCATGACCACGTTGAGCGGGCCGTCGAGTTCGCGTACCAGCGTGCCGATGGTCGCCGCGTCACCGGCACCCGGCACGAACGCGCAGTCCGCGCCGGCCGCCAGATACGCGTTGGCCCGCCGTACGCACTCGTCGAGCGAACCGCCGACCAGCAGCGCGTCGGTCCGGCCGACCAGGACGAACGGCTCGCCACTCGCGTCGACGGCGGCCCTGGCGGCGCGGATGCGGTCCACCCCGAGCGCCGTGTCGTGGAGCGGGCGGGCGCGGTCGCCGGTGAAGTCCTCGATGTTGCCGCCCGCGGCCCCGGCCTTGAGCGCCATCGAGATCGTGGCCGCCACGGTCTCGGGCGCCTCGCCGTATCCGTCCTCCAGGTCCGCGCTCAGCGGCACCCCGACCTCGTCGGCGATCTCACGGACCCGGCGCATCATCGTCTCGCGGTCGACGCGGCCCTCCTCCGGCGCGTGGTCGGCGAAGAAGTCGTGGTCCGGGCGTCCGAGGGAGAACGCGACCCCCGCGCTCGTGGTCGCCACGGCGGGAAAGCCGGCCGACTCCAGGATCCGCGCGCTTCCCACGTCCCACGCGTTGGGGAGCAGGAAGCAGCCCTCCCGATGCAACTCGACGAAGCGTTCCGCCCGTTCGCGCCTGTCGCTGTCCACGCGGCCCTTCCCCGTTCCTCCGGCGATCCATGACCGTTCAGTCGGCTTGTCGTCCGCCGGTCGGCTGATCGCCTTCCGTCGGCCGAAGAAGAACGTACGACCCGGGTGCCATGAACCGGAACCCCCGGCACGCTCCCAGCGCGCCCCTGACACAGCCGAGCGCCCGCCTCCCGCTCCCGGGGGATACCGGGGAGCCGGACGACGGGCGCGCTCGGAGATGCGTCAGTGGAGAGACATCAGCGGAGAGACATCAGTGGAGAAACAGAACTCCGGACCCGATCAGGCGGCGTTCTTGATCGCCGAGATGTCGAAGTTCAGCTTGATCTTGTCGGAGACGAGCACGCCGCCGGTCTCCAGCGCCGCGTTCCAGGTGAGGCCCCACTCGGAGCGCAGGATCTCCGCCTTGCCCTCGAAACCGACGCGCTCGTTGCCGAACGGGTCCTTCGCGGCGCCGTTGAACTCCAGGTCGATGGAGAGCGGCCGGGTGGTGCCGAGGATCGTCAGGTCACCGGTGACGCGGTAGTCGTCGCCGCCGAGGGCCTCGGCCTTGGTGGAGCGGAAGGTCATCGTCGGGAACTCGTCCGTCTTGAAGAAATCCGCGCTCTTCAGGTGGCCGTCACGGTCGGCGGAACCGGTGTCGATGCTCTCCATCTTGACGTCGAGGGAAGCCGTCGACTGCGACGGGTCGGCGCCGTCCAGGTGCAGGCTGCCGGAGAAGTCCTGGAAGCTGCCCTTCACGTTCGTCACCATGGCGTGACGGGCGACGAAGCCGAGCGTCGTGTGGGACGGGTCGATCGTGTACTCGCCGGTGAGCGCGGCAAGGTCGGGGTTCACGGCGGCGGGCGCCGCGGTGGTGTCGGTCTTGTCCTTGCTGCCGAAGAGACCCATGACTAACTCCTTGAGGGGACGAGCCCGGCCCTGCGCCGAAGCTGTTTAACGTTCAACGACATCGACCATAGACCTATTCCTTACGGGTTTCAACTGAACGCATGATGTGTCGCGCCGATTACGCCTGGTTGTCATTGGTCTACTCCTAAGATCACCCGTTGCCCCTCTGGTGAGCACACGGGCATCTCGGGCACCATCGCCTGACATGACCCCCACCCGCCGTACGTTCCTCCTGGCAGCGGCGCTCACGGCGAGCCCGGCGCTCGTGCCGACCACTTCCGCCCATGCGGCCCCCGACGAAGACGAGTACGACAACCTGCGCCTCCGCTGGCTGGAGATCGCCCTGGGGGCGGGCTACGACCCGACCGCCGAGCCGTACGCCTCCCGCCTCGCCGAGACCGGAGAGCTGGCCTGGGACTTCCGGCAGACCATGGCCCCGACGGCGACCTCCCTCTGGCCCGGTTACCCCTTTGACCCGCCGACAGGCATCACCCAGAGCTACAGTCGGCTGTGGACGATGACTCAGGCGTACGTCCAGGAGGGCACCGGCTCCACCGGCGACGCGGGCCTGCGCACGGACGTCCTCCGCGGCCTCGACCACCTCTCCGCCACCGTCTACAACCCCTCCACCACCCGCTACGGCAACTGGTGGGAGTGGCAGATCGGCAGCCCCCGCCTCCTCATGGACATCGTGGCCGCCCTCCACGGCGAACTCACCGCCGCACAGGTCGCCGCCGCCTGCGCGGCCGTCGACCACTTCATCCCCGACTCGATGCTCCGCGACTACTCGGGCACCTCGACCGGCGCCAACCGCGTCGACCTGTGCCGCTCCGTCGCCCTGCGCGGCATCCTCGGCCGTGCCCCCGAGAAGCTCGCACTCGCCCGGGACGCGCTCTCACCGGTCTTCCCGTATGTCACGAAGGGGGACGGGCTGTACGCCGACGGGTCGTTCGTCCAGCACACCTGGGTCGCCTACTCGGGAACGTACGGACAGGTCCTGCTCGACGGACTCGGCCGCCTCTTCGCGCTGCTGGCCGGTTCGACGTGGGAGGTGACCGATGCCGGCAGGCAGATCATTCTCGACAGCGTGGAAGGCGCCTACGCGCCCCTGATCCACGACGGGCTGATGATGGACAGCGTCAACGGGCGCGCCATCAGCCGCGGTTACCTCAGACTCGACGACCGCCACATCATGCGCAGCGACCACTTCCACGGGCAGGGGCTGATCGCCGCGATCGCGCTCCTCGCCCAGGGCGCGAGCGCGGCGGAGCGCGAACGCTGGCACGCGAGCGTCAAGGGATGGATCGAACGGGACACCGTCACACCCCTCCTGACGGCACCCCAGTTCGGCGTCGGAGACCTGGCCCGGCTGCACGCGGTCGCCGACTCGGCGGTCGAGGCCGCGCCCGAACCGGTCGGCCACCGTCTCTTCGCCGCCATGGACCGGGCCGTCCACCGCCGCCCCGGCTTCACCGCGAACATCGCCATGGCCAGCGACCGGATCGCGTACTACGAGTGCGGCAACGGCGAGAACCCGCGCGGCTGGCACACGGGCGCCGGAATGCTCTACTGGTGGGCCGGTGGGCCGAGCGATCAATACACGGACTGGTACTGGCCGACCGTCGACTGGTACCGGCTCCCCGGCACGACCGTGTCCACCAAGCGGCTGGCGGACAGGGCGGGCGGGGAGTGGGGCGAGCCCAAGCCCGCCGTGCGCTGGGTCGGCGGCGTCACGGACGGGGAGTTCGGGGCGGTCGGGCAGCACCTGAAGGGCCTCGGGTCGACTCTGGAGGCCCGCAAGTCCTGGTTCTGCCTCGCGGACACCATCGTCTGCCTGGGCGCGGGCATCACGGCCACCGACGGCGTCCCGGTCGAGACGGTCGTCGACAACCGCAACCTGGGGGAGGGCGGCACCCAGGCCCTCGTACGGGGCCCGGGGTGGGCGCACCTGGAAGGCCACGGCGGCTGGGTGGTCCTGGACCGGTCCACCCTGCGCACCCTCCGCGAGGACCGCACCGGCGCCTGGTCCGACATCAACACCACCAGCACCACCGAGGCCCGGACCCGCCGCTGGCAGACCCTCTGGCTCGACCATGGCACGGACCCGGTGGACGCCACGTACGCGTACGCCGTCCTGCCCGGAGCCCCGCGCCGCGCGGTCGCCGCCCTCGCCGCAGACCCCCGCCGGCTGTCGGTCCTCGCCAACGACTCCGGCCGCCAGGCGCTGTCCGTGCCCTCCTTGGGCCTGACCGCCGCCAACTTCTGGCGGGCGGGCCGGGCGGGCCCGCTCACCGCCTCGGCCCCCGCGAGCGTGCTCGTACGCCACCGAGGCCGCGCCGCTACCCTCTCCGTCAGCGAACCGCCGCGCACCGGAGAGGCCCTGGAGATCGTCTGGGACCGTCCCGTACGCCGGGTCGTACACGCCGGTCCCGGCGTCGAGGTGCTCGCCACCGGACGCCGCCTGAGGGTGCGTGTCACTCCGGGGACGGCATGCGCCACGCATGAATGTGAGGTGACTCTCAGCTGACGGCTTTGTGCGACCCCTACAAGGCACCCGCCCTCTGAGCAGTCGGATCGCCTGCACGCGGTCGTGGTTCTGTTCAGGGGTACCAGTAAAACGGGCCGGAGACTGTACGGAGTCGACGGCCCGCTTTCCTTGGTGGACTTCGTAAGGTCGCTACATGACCGTTTTGGACGAGACCGGATCCTCGGCAGGCGAACCCACCGACGCCCGCGGGCGCGTGGCCGAACTGCACGCGATCCGTGCGGAGGCTCTTCGCGGACCCAGTGACAAGGCGACCGCGGCGCAGCACGCCAAGGGCAAGCTGACCTCCCGGGAGCGGATCGAGCTTCTGCTGGACGCCGGCTCGTTCAACGAGGTCGAGCAGCTGCGCCGCCACCGGGCGACCGGCTTCGGCCTGGAGGCCAAGAAGCCGTACACGGACGGTGTGATCACCGGCTGGGGCACGGTCGAGGGCCGCACGGTCTTCGTGTACGCGCACGACTTCCGGATCTTCGGCGGCGCGCTGGGCGAGGCCCACGCCACGAAGATCCACAAGATCATGGACATGGCCATCGCGGCCGGCGCGCCCCTGGTGTCGCTGAACGACGGTGCGGGCGCCCGGATCCAGGAGGGCGTCAGCGCGCTCGCCGGCTACGGCGGCATCTTCCAGCGCAACACCCGCGCCTCGGGCGTCATCCCGCAGATCTCCGTGATGCTCGGCCCGTGCGCGGGCGGCGCGGCCTACAGCCCGGCCCTGACGGACTTCGTCTTCATGGTCCGCGAGACCTCGCAGATGTTCATCACCGGCCCTGACGTCGTGAAGGCGGTCACCGGCGAGGAGATCACCCAGAACGGCCTGGGCGGCGCGGACGTGCACGCCGAGACCTCCGGCGTCGCGCACTTCGCGTACGACGACGAGGAGACCTGCATCCACGAGGTGCGCTACCTCCTGTCGATGCTTCCGCAGAACAACCGCGAGAACCCGCCCCACACGGACTCCGAGGACCCCGCGGAGCGGCGTTCGGACGTGCTCCTCGACCTGGTCCCGGCGGACGGCAACCGGCCGTACGACATGACCAAGGTCATCGAGGAGCTCGTCGACGACGGCGACTACCTGGAGATCCACGAGCGCTGGGCCCGCAACATCATCTGCGCGCTCGCCCGGCTCGACGGCCAGGTGGTGGGCATCGTCGCCAACCAGCCGCAGAGCCTGGCCGGGGTGCTGGACATCGAGGCGTCGGAGAAAGCTGCGCGTTTCGTCCAGATGTGCGACGCTTTTAACATCCCGATCATCACTCTGCTGGATGTTCCGGGCTTCCTTCCGGGTGTCGATCAGGAGCACGGCGGCATCATCCGCCACGGCGCGAAGCTCCTCTACGCCTACTGCAACGCGACCGTGCCGCGGATCTCACTGATCCTCAGGAAGGCCTACGGCGGCGCGTACATCGTCATGGACAGCCAGTCCATCGGCGCCGACCTCACCTACGCGTGGCCCACCAACGAGATCGCCGTGATGGGCGCCGAGGGCGCCGCCAACGTCATCTTCCGCCGGCAGATCGCCGACGCCGAGGACCCCGAGGCGATGCGCGTGCGCATGGTCAAGGAGTACAAGGCCGAGCTGATGCACCCGTACTACGCCGCCGAACGCGGTCTGGTCGACGACGTCATCGACCCCGCCGAGACCCGCGAGGTACTCATCCGCTCCCTCGCGATGCTGCGCACGAAGCACGCCGACCTGCCCTCCCGCAAGCACGGAAACCCGCCGCAGTAGTAACTCGACGGACCCATCGCGGCAACCCCGCGGACCCCTCTCTCACGGAGACTCACACACATGGACATCCCTGATATTCGCGTCGAGAAGGGCCACGCCGAGCCCGAGGAAGTCGCCGCCATCACGGCCATCCTCCTGGCTCGCGCCGCCTCCGCCCCGGCCGCGGCTCCGACCCACCGAGGCCGCGCGAAGGCCGGCTGGCGCCGGCTGGAGCGAGAGCCGGGCTTCCGCGCTCCGCACAGCTGGCACTGAGCCTTTTGTGAATGGGCCCCCTCCCGACTCGGGAGGGGGCCCATTCGCGTGTGTGTCGGCTGCGGGTGCGTGGGGGCTGGTCGCGCAGTTCCCCGCGCCCCTTAAGAGCAGGGGGTGCGGGCGAGCCTTTGTCTTTCAGGGGCGCGGGGAACTGCGCGAGCAACCACGACGCACCCGCGGCCGACACACAAGCGAAGGGGCCCCTCCAAAAGGAAGAGCCCCTTCGTACGGCTGAGCGCCGCAGGCCTACCGGAGGCGGGCCATCAAGGCATGCTCCACCAGCGTGATGAGCGCCGACTTGGCGTCCGCGCGGTGGCGGGCGTCCGTCGTGATGATCGGGGTGTCGGGCCCGATCTGGAGAGCCTCCCGGACCTCGTCCGGGTTGTACGGCTGGTTGCCGTCGAAGCCGTTCAGGGCGATCACGAACGGCAGTCCGCTGTTCTCGAAGTAGTCGACCGCGGGGAAGCAGTCGGCGAGACGGCGGGTGTCGACCAGGACGATCGCACCGATCGCGCCGCGTACCAGGTCGTCCCACATGAACCAGAAACGGTCCTGGCCGGGCGTACCGAACAGGTACAGGATCAGATCCTGGTCCAGGGTGATACGACCGAAGTCCATGGCCACCGTGGTGGTGGTCTTGTCCCCCGTGTGGGTGAGGTCGTCGATGCCCGCCGAAGCGGACGTCATCACGGCCTCGGTACGCAGCGGGTTGATCTCCGAGACGGCCCCGACGAACGTGGTCTTGCCCACGCCGAAGCCGCCCGCCACCACGATCTTCGCGGACGTGGTGGAGCGGGAAGGCCCTCCGCTAGAGCTTGCGAAGTCCACTGAGCACCCTTTCGAGCAAAGTCACGTCTGGCTGACCGCCGGCGTTCTCGTCGCCGCCGGGCTGATGGATGGCGACCAGGCCCGCCTCCGCCAAGTCGGCGACGAGGATCCTGGCCACGCCGAGAGGGATCGTCAGGAGGGCCGAGATCTCGGCCACCGACTTGATCTCCCGGCAGAGGTTGCAGATCCGCTGATGCTCGGGCAGCTGGCCCTGCATCTGGTGCGGCTGCGCGGTGGTGTGCACCAGTGCCTCGATGGCGAGCTGATACCGAGGCCTGGTGCGGCCGCCCGTCATGGCGTAGGGGCGGACCAGCGGGTTGCTGGCGCCCCCCGCGGGCGACGGTTCGGGGGAACGTCGCTGCGGCTGCACGGGCTGGATGCGCGGCGCCGGCGGTTGGTCGTACGGGGAGGGCCCGGGACCTTGGGGTGCGTAGGGCTGTTGGCGCCGCGGGGACGGTGCGGAGGGGAAGTTGTACCGGTTCGGCGAGTCGTTGCCGCCCTGGCCCTGGCCAGGGCCATAGGACCAGTTGCCCGAAGACGAACCGCCTGGGGGTGTTGCCACTTTCTCCTCCTCCGACTGTGCCGGGCCCATCAATGTGGAGCCGCGTCCCGAAACCTTACGGCCACGGGACGCCAAAACGCATCGCTTGTCTGCTAGTTGAGAAGGCTCCCCTGGAGCTCCGCACGCAGATCAGGCGTCAGAACCGTACCGGCACGGTCCACCAGAAGGGCCATCTCGTACCCGACGAGACCGATGTCCGCTTCCGGATGTGCGAGTACTGCGAGCGACGATCCATCGGAAATGGACATGATGAAGAGGAATCCCCGCTCCATCTCCACAACCGTCTGGTTCACGCTCCCGCCCTCGAAGATGCGGGACGCGCCCGCGGTCAGCGAGGTGAGACCCGACGCGACGGCCGCCAGCTGGTCGGCACGGTCACGCGGGAACCCTTCGGACATCGCCAGAAGGAGTCCGTCGGCGGAGACCACCACCGTGTGCGACACCCCGGGGGTGTTGTCCACGAAGTTGGTGATCAACCAGTTCAGGTTCTGTGCCGCCTGGCTCATCGGGCTCACACTAACGCTCCTGGTTGTAGGTGCTGTCAGGACCGAAGCCCTGGCCGTTCGTTTCGCTTCCTGCGTTACGCCCCCGCTGGACCCCGCGGCGCAGGTTGCTCAGCCTGCCCCGGACGTCCTCGGGTGCGCGGGAGACCTGGGGGCCGCCCTGAGGGGTCGATTCCGCGGTGCCCTCGACCAGATTGGCCTTGGGTACCCGCCTCGGCAGTCCGGAGGAGGTGACCCCGCCCGCCTTGGGCTTCTTCAGCTGCTCGGCACGCTGCCACATCTGGTCGTTGTTCGACCGCCAGTCGCCCTTGCCGACGCCGTTGCCGCCGCCTGAGTTGCTGTCGTTGCCGCCGCCGAAGGGAGCCGGCGATTCCTGGCCCACGGACTGCTTGCCGCCCGCGCTCGCGGTGGATCCGCGGCGCGGAAGCCCGGCGTCGGTCAGCGCGTGGGCGGCGGGAGAGGCCGTTCCCGGACGCTCGAAGCCTACGCGGTCCTGCTCGGCCACGTCAGCGGCCTGCACGGGCTCCGCTTCGGGAGCGTACTCGGAACGGTAGCCGTTCTGGTACGCGTTCTGCTGCGGCCAGTCGTCCTGGTAGGACTGCTCTTCGAAGGCCGAGAAGCTGTCCCGCGCGGGAGCGTGGGCCGGCTGGGGCTCCTCCTGGACCGGCTCCGCATAGGAGGGTTCCGGGTATCCGCCGCCTGCCGGGAAGTACGTCTCGTCGTACGACGCCTGCTGCGGCTCCTCGTACGGCGTCTGCTGGTCGTACGCGGGCGCCTCGCTGTACGCGGCCGCGCCGTTGTCGTACGCCGCCGCGCCGTTGTCGAAGGCCTGCTGACCGTTGTCGTAGCCCTGCTGGGGGTCGAACTCGCCGTTGAACGACGGGGACGCGCCCTCCAGCTCGCCGTGCGTCTGGGCCTCCAGGGCCGCCCTGCGCTCCTCACGCATCAGCGAACGGCCCACGGGGTCCAGCTCACGTATGTCGTCCGGGACCTCGGCGTAGCGGCTGTCGTCGAAGCCCAGCTCCGCGGCCGTGCGCATCGGCTGGCCGCCGCTCTGGAACTCCTCGCCGCCGAAGGGCTGCTGCTCCGGGATGATCTGCGAGACGGTGAACTCGTCGCGCTGCGGTGCCTGCTCGCCGCCACCACCGTGCGTGATGATGTCGGGGAGCATGACGAGCGAGGTCGTACCGGCCTGCTCGCCCGAGGGGCGCAGCTGGACGCGGATGCCGTGCCGGTCGGACAGCCGGCCGACCACGAACAGACCCATGCGCTGCGAGATCGCGGCGTCCACGGTCGGCGGGTTGGCCAGCTTGTGGTTGATGTCCGCGAAGTCCTCGGCGGTGAGGCCGATGCCCTTGTCGTGGATCTCGACCATGATGCGGCCGTCCGGGAGACGGGTCGCGGTGACGCGGACCTTGGTCTGCGGCGAGGAGAACGTCGTCGCGTTCTCCAGGAGCTCGGCGAGCAGGTGCACGAGGTCGGTGACCGCGCGGCCGTGGATCTCGGCCTCCGGTACGCCCGACAGCTCGATGCGCTCGTACTGCTCCACCTCGGAGGAGGCGGCGCGCAGCACGTCGACCAGCGGGACCGGCTGGTCCCAGCGGCGGCCCGGCTCCTCGCCGGCGAGGACCAGGAGGTTCTCGCCGTTGCGGCGCATACGGGTCGCGAGGTGGTCCAGGCGGAAGAGGTTCTCCAGCTGGTCCGGGTCGGCCTCGTTGTTCTCCAGGTCGGTGATGAGGGTCAGCTGGCCCTCGATCAGGGACTGGTTGCGGCGCGACAGGTTGGTGAAGATCGCGTTGATGTTTCCACGGAGCAGGGCCTGCTCGGCGGCCAGTCGTACGGCCTCACGGTGGACCTGGTCGAAGGCGCGGGCGACTTCGCCGATCTCGTCCGTGGTGGTGATCGGGATGGGGGTGACCCGGGTGTCGACCCGGCCCGGGTCGGTGCGCGAGAGCTGGTCGACCAGCATCGGCAGACGCTGCTCGGCGACCCCGAAGGCCGCGTTGCGCAGCTGGCGCATCGAGCGGCTCATCTGGCGGGCCATGAGGCCGGCGATGATGAAGGCGGCGAGCAGGGCCACGATGACGATGGCACCGTTGACGAAGGCGTCGCGCTGGGCGTCGGTGGCGATGTCGCCCGCGTCGCCCACGGCCCGGTTGATGAGCTCCTGCTCGACCTCGCTGTAGCCGTTGAACTTGAGGGTGGAGGCCGCCATCCAGGTCTCGGGCGTGATGCCCTGCTGGGCCAGGTCGGCGGGGGAGGCGCCGCTGCCGATGGCCTGGATCATGCCGAGCATGTTCGGCGGGGCCTTGTAGGTGCCGCCCGCCGCCTCGGTCTTGCTCTTGGCCTCGGCCGCGAGCTTCTTGCCCTCGGCCTCCTTCTCGGCCATGACCTGCTTGAGGCGCGTGGCGTCCTGCGCCGTACCGCCGGAGACGTACTCCTGGACGGCCACGTTCTCGAGGTAGGCGTACGACGTGAAGGCCGTGATCTGCTGCTTGAGGATCTTCTCGTTGCTGCTGGGCTTGACCAGGAGGTGCATGCCGATCGAGCGCTGCAGCGAGGCGGCACCCTTGGACAGGGCGACGGCGTACACGGTGCGGCCGTAGCTCGTGATGTTGCCCGTGCCGAGGCCCAGCTCGTTCGAGAACTCCATCAGGAGGTGCTCGACGGTGACGTAGCCCTCTTCGGTCTTCGTCGGGTCCATGGCGGTGGTGAAGGCGGCCTTGCGCACCTGGGTGAGCGTGGGCTCGGCCTGCTCCACCAGGTTCAGCCGGCGCTCCAGGCCCTGGCCGGCCGGCATCCCGGCGACTTCCTTGTGGAACGCGTCCTGCTTCTGGTCCGTGAAGGCGCGGGCCTCCTTGACCGTCGCGTTGTCCCGGTCGCCCTCGAGGAGCGGCTGGGCGGATACGTCGCGCTCGTTGAGGAGTGCCTCGGCGTACTGCCCGGCCGCGTCGACGATCTTGGCGACCTTCTCCGCGTCCTGGGCCTCCTGCCAGGTGTCTATGGAGCTCTTCACCTGGAAGCCGCCCATGACGAGCCCGACGATCACGGGTATGAGCAGAATGGCGTTCAGCCTGGTCGGCACACGCCAGTTGCGCGGTGACAGACGGCCGCCGCTCTTCGCGGGTGGGGCCGCCGGCTCCGAGCCGGACACATGTGCGGGTGCCGCTCCGCGCGGCGGCGGGGTGAAGTTGCCCCGTGCCGACGGCTCGGGACCGTTCTTGCTACGCCTCACTCGACCAACAACCTCTCGGCGTGTGCACCTTCGTCGTGCCGCGTGTGTCTTCCGGCCCCTACTACTGGGCAGTTCTGGCATTCCAGCACGTCAGGGTGTGCTCGTCCAAACACTCGGAACCAAGGATTCCGAGTGATGTAGGCCCTAGATAAAACGGTCATAAAGAGCGAGCCCCGCCAAAAGGCGGGGCCGATGTGAGCACAGCGGCATCAGACGACCGCGACGCGTGTCGGTACCACTCGATATCTCTGTCGAAACGTTATGAACACCAAGGCCGACCGTGTCAAACGACACAGCCGGCTCCAGTGCGTCTACGACAACTGCCGTACGGCGTTGCCAACTTGTGTGCCAGGCCCGCCAGAACACAGCCCGTTGCACGATCCCTAGCGGAGACGAGCCATCAAGGCGTGCTCGACCAGAGTGATCAGCGCGCTCTTGGCGTCCGCGCGGTGGCGGGCGTCCGTCGTGATGATCGGGGCGTCCGGGCCGATCTGCAGGGCCTCGCGGACCTCGTCGGGCGTGTATGGCTGGTGCCCGTCGAAGCCGTTCAGGGCTATGACGAACGGCAGTCCGCTGTTCTCGAAGTAGTCGACCGCAGGGAAGCAGTCGGCGAGACGACGGGTGTCCACGAGCACGACGGCGCCGATCGCGCCGCGTACCAGGTCGTCCCACATGAACCAGAAACGGTCCTGTCCGGGCGTACCGAACAGATACAGGATCAGGTCCTGGTCCAGGGTGATACGGCCGAAGTCCATGGCGACGGTGGTCGTCGTCTTGTCCCCGGTGTGGGTGAGGTCGTCGATGCCCGCCGAGGCGGACGTCATGACGGCCTCGGTGCGCAGCGGGTTGATCTCGGAGACGGCACCCACGAACGTGGTCTTGCCGACGCCGAAACCACCCGCCACCACGATCTTCGCGGAGGTGGTCGCCCGACCTCCGTCAGAGCTTGCGAAGTCCACTGAGCACCCTTTCGAGCAGTGTCACGTCCGGGGCGCCGCCATTGCTCTCGTCGCCACCGGGCTGGTGGATCGCGACGAGTCCGGCCTCCGCGAGGTCCGCGACGAGAATCCGTGCCACGCCCAGGGGCATGGACAGCAGGGCCGACACCTCGGCCACCGACTTCACCTCACGGCAGAGGTGGCAGATCCGCTGGTGCTCCGGGAGGAGCCCCATCAGCTGCGCCGGGTCGGCCGTGGTGCTGATCAGTGCCTCTATGGCGAGCTGGTAGCGCGGCCGGGTCCGGCCGCCGGTCATCGCGTACGGACGTACCAGCGGCTGGTCGCCCTCATCCTCGTACGGCTGTGCGTACGGATCATGAGAGGCGGTGGGCGGGGTCATTGATCCTCCGGGCGGGACAGCAGGTCGGTCAGTCGTGCCGTCTGACGGGGCCGGTGGGGGGAGGTCGGCCGACGGATTGTGCGGACGTTCGGTGAAATTCGGACGTACGTAGAACCTGGCTAGTGAAGCAGGCTGCCCTGGAGTTCCGCCCGCAGATCCGGCGTGAGCACCGCACCCGCACGGTCGACGAGCAGAGCCATCTCGTAGCCGACGAGGCCGATGTCGCAGTCCGGGTGGGAGAGGACCGCGAGGGACGAGCCGTCCGAGACGGACATCAGGAAGAGGAAGCCGCGTTCCATCTCGACGACCGTCTGGGCGACGGTGCCGCCCTCGAAGATCCGGGAGGCACCGGCCGTGAGTGAAGTGAGTCCGGAGGCGACGGCCGCGAGCTGGTCGGCGCGGTCGCGCGGAAAGCCCTCGGACATCGCCAGAAGGAGTCCGTCGGCGGAAACGACGACGGTGTGGGACACCCCGGGGGTGTTGTCAACGAAGTTGGTGATCAACCAGTTGAGGTTCTGTGCCGCCTGGCTCATCTGGCTCAACTAACGCTCCTGCTGGTGAGTGGGGCTGGGGAAGCTGCCGGTCTGGCCGGTACCGGCCTGCCGACCTTGCTGGATGCCCCTACGAAGATTGGTCAGCCGGCCGCGTACGTCATCGGGCGCACGCGAGACCTGCGGACCGGTTTGGTGCTGTTGCTGCTGAGCCGTCCCCGCGACGAGGTTCGCGCGGGGGACCCGGCGCGGCAGACCCGAGACGGTCACGCCACCCGCGGAGGGCTGGCGTACCCGCTCGGCCTGCCGGCCGAGTTCGTCATTGGGGGTGGTCCGCCAGGAGGCGGACCCCGATGCGGCGGGCGCCGGGCGCTGCGGGGCCGCGGGAGCGGCAGCCTGTGCGGGCTGCTGCTGCGGTGCCTGCTCGCCGTTGCCGGCCGCCTGGGCCTGGTTGAACCAGTTGGTCTCCAGGGTGTCGTACAGCGGCGTACGCCCGTCACCGGGACCCGTCGCCGGCGGCAGCGCCTCGGGCTCCGGGGGGAGCGCGGGACGCCGACGCGACTGCGGACGCTGGGGGCGGGAGCCGTTGGTGCCGTTCGTGCCGTTGGCGCCGGGACGCTCGAACTGCCCGGTGCCGCCGCCCTGCCGCTCGCCGTGGTTCGGCGCCGGGAACTGGCCGGTGTGGCTCTGCTGAACGTCCTGACCCGGTGCCGCGTACTGACCGGTGGAGCCGGCGTCGTAGCCGGGCATCGAGAACTGGCCGGTGGAGGCGGGGTCCTGGCGGTTGTACTGGCCGCCCGCGGACGGGTTCTGGCCGGCGCCGGAAGGATTCGGCGCGGAATTCGGCGTACCGAAGACGTCCGGGCGGACGAACTGTCCGTTGCTCTGCTGCGCACCCGCGCCGGAACGCTGGGCGTCGTAGTCCGGCCGCGGGAACTCGCCCGTGGAACCGGCACCCTGACGGTCGTCGATCCGCGGGAACTCCGACGTGGACGCCGGGCCCTGCCGGTCGTTGATCCTCGGCAGCTGCGAGGTGGCGTCCGGCTCCTCGTGGCCGCGCGGGGCGTCCATCGAGGAACGCGGCACCGGCGGCTGCGCGTTGTCGTCGCTCCAGCTGGGCACCCGCGGCTGCGGGTTGCCGCCGGGCAGCTCGGCACGCGGACCACCGCGTGGCGGCAGCTGCGGCTGCTGAGGCGTCCGACGGCCCTGGTCGCCACCGGTCGGACGCTGCTGGGGCTGCGGGGGCACGGGGCCGCGGTTGTTGCCGCCCATCGTGTCCTGGCGAGCGCCGCCGAACGCGTCCTGCCGACCGAAGTCGTTGTTGTTGCCGAAGTCGTTGAAGCCCTGCGGGGCACCGGCACCGGCCGGGGCCGGCCTGCCCTGCGGGGGCTGGGGGCCACGCGATCCGCCCGGTCCGCCCGGGCGACCGCCCGCGTCCGGCCTGGGCAGCGCGGCACGTGCTCCGGTACCGGCGCCGACCTGGCCGCGCTGCGGAGGGGCGTTGAGCCGTCCGCCGTTGCCGCCGCTGGGAGCACCCGCGCCGAGGGCGGGACCGCCTCCGGCGCCGCCCCGACGGGCCGCCGCGACACCGGCCGCGGCCTGCGCGGCGGCGGGGCCGCCGCCGGTGGGAACACCCTGGCCCTGCTTGTTGCCCGGAACCTTCTTGCCGCCCTGGGCGACATCGACGGGCAGCATGACCAGCGCGGTCGTACCACCGGAGTCGGACGGACGCAGCTGGATGCGGATGCCGTGACGCTGGGACAGCCGGCCGACCACGAACAGACCCATGCGGCGGGAGACCGACACGTCCACGGTGGGCGGCGAGGCGAGCCGCTCGTTGATCGCCGCGAGGTCCTCGGGCGAGAGGCCGATACCGGTGTCGTGGATCTCGATCAGTACGCGGCCGTCGGGCAGCGCGTGACCGGTGACCTTGACCTTGGTCTGCGGGGAGGAGAACGAGGTGGCGTTCTCCAGCAGCTCGGCGAGCAGGTGCACGAGGTCGTTGACCACGCGGCCGGCGACCTCGGTCGTCGGCACGGCGGCCAGCTCGATGCGCTCGTACTGCTCCACCTCGGAGGCGGCGGCGCGGAGCACGTCGACCAGCGGGACCGGGCGGGTCCAGCGGCGGCCGGGCTCTTCACCGGCGAGAACCAGAAGGTTTTCACCGTTACGGCGCATGCGGGTCGCGAGGTGGTCGAGCTTGAACAGCGAGGACAGCTGGTCCGGGTCGGCCTCGCGGGACTCCAGTTCGGAGATGAGCGAGAGCTGACGCTGGATGAGGCCCTGGGAGCGGCGCGAGAGGTTGGTGAACATCGCGTTGACGTTGCCTCGCAGGAGGGCCTGCTCGGCGGCGAGTCGTACGGCCTCGCGGTGTACGTCGTCGAAGGCCGCGGCCACCTGGCCGATCTCGTCCTTGGAGTGCACACCGACCGACTCGACGGACGTGTCGACGTCCTGCGGGTCGGACTCCGAGAGCTGCTTGACCAGCTCGGGCAGCCGGTCCTGGGCGACCTTCGTCGCGGTGTCCTGGAGACGGCGCAGCGAGCGGATCATGGAGCGGGCCACCACGAAGGCGCCGACCAGCGAGACACCGAGCACCAGCAGGATCAGCGCACCGGAGATGATCGCTTCCTGCTCGGCCTCGTTGCGCAGCTCGCGGGCCTTCTGCTCCATCTCGTTGAGCAGGGTCAGCTCGATCTTCGACATCTCCAGGTACCTGGCGGAGTCGGCGTCGACCCAGTCCAGGTACGAGCGCTTGTCGCGCAGCTGCAGACCGTTCTCACGCCGGAGCACACGCTCCGCGTAGGTGTCGGCCGCCTTGATGGTCGGGCTCGGCTCGTCGAGCGGCTTCGTCAGCGCGCGCGGGTTGCCCTCGTAGATGCTGGCGAAGCTGGTGAGTTCGGCCTTCTGGTTCTCGAAGGCGGAGAGGCCGTACTGCCGGTCGTTCTCGGAGAGATCGCCGTACGAGGCATCGGTGGCCGGCAGGGCCGCGGCGATGACCGCACGCTGGATGGACGCGTACTCCTTGGCGGTGGAGAAGGCCGCCAGGGCGCGCGTGCGCTGGATCATCTCCGGATTGCTGGTCGCCTCGGCCATGTCCTGGGAGAGGCCGAGCAGCTGCTCGATGAGCCGGTGGTACGACTCGATCGACTGGGAGGAGTTGTTGTCGTTCTGGAAGGCGTTGTTGCGGATGCCGCTCAGGGTGTTCAGCTGGGTGGCGATGGCCACCACGTTGTCCCGGACGCCGTCGAGGTTCTCGTTGTTGTCCGCGTCGTCGAGTTCGTGGGTGCCCTCCATGAAGGCGGCACGCGCACGGTCGGTCTTGTCGCGGACGCCCTTGACGGTGAAGTCGGACGCCTTCGTGCCGTTGGCGAGCGGACCGGCCGACTTGTCGCGCTCCTCCTGGAGCGCGGAGGCGAGCTCGGTCGCCTGCTTCGTCATGTCGGTCAGCAGCTTCATGTTCTCGAGCTGCCGGATCTCGTCCATCGTGTCGCTGATGCGCAGGGCGCCCAGCGAGGTGGCGGCGACCACGGGCAGCGCGAGCAGCGACACCAGGCGCGTGGAGATGCGCCAGTTGCGCAGAGCTATTCGCGAGCCGGGGCCACTGGGGTTCTTCGCCGTGGGCGGCGCGGCGGGCGGTGCGCCGGGGCCACCGGTCACCGCGGTCGGACCGCCCTTGCCCTGGGCACCCTTGGGCGCACCTGGGCGCGAGGAGCGGTCACCCCCGTCGCCGGCCCCTGCCGGTCCTTGGTTCTGGGCGTGCTGGGGCGAGGAACCGGTGCCGGTCCCGCCGTGCGGCTCCGGCTCCGCCGAAGCGCTGCCATCCCTCTTGAAACGTCCCTGCACTAGCGTCGCAACCTCTGGACCAGGCGCCTCTCCGGGTGAACGGCGAGACGGTGTCGGCGTCTTGGGAGCGCCCTGAACGCGCCCCCATGTGTGGTCGTGAGTGACCGGCGCAGGCCCCCCTTCCCGCCGCCACTCGGCGCTGCGTTCGCGCCCCTTGCGCGCCGGTTCGATCCCGCGGCGGTTCCGTGGAATTCCAGCACAGTGCCGGATCTCCAACAAGGCCCATGGGTCATGCTGTGACCATCGTGACACCTAGTGAAGACGGTGTTACGGCACGTGGAATGCGATTGTGTCGATAACGGACGCGGGTGCACGAGTCATGCGCCGACAAGCGCTGTCCCAGTCGCCATGATCAGGAGCGGAATAAGGGCTTCAGTGGGGCAATGTCCGTTTCGGCATGGGGAGTTGAGGGTCCGAATTGACCGGATTGCCTACGAGTGAGTGAGGAAACTCACATGACGATCACGCCGCCTTCACGCGTTCCACAGGGAATCGGATGTTTAGCCTGGCGCTTTACAGGGATGGCAAATCCGACAACCCGCGCTCGCGCGGCGGTTCTTGAAGCCGCCGGGCGCCCGTACCGACAGGGTCCGAAACCGCAGATGAAGACGATGATGTTCCTCAACATAGCCAACCCGCGACGCACGACACTGGCGCACCTCGAGGACGCCGAAGAACTGCGTACGCCGGAGCAGCAGGAGCACTCCGTCGAGCTCCCCGCACAGACCGCCAACCCCCGCCGCACGATCCTGATGGACGCCCCGGTCGCGGCGATGGCGGCGGAGTAGTCCTTCCGGGCCCCGCCCACCGCAATTCCGCGCGGTCGCGCCCCTGAGGGGTGTCCCGAGAATCCAGGCCAGGCGCCGCTCGCCGATCCGGCCTGGATCCTCGGGGCACCCCTCACCGCGTTAGCCTTGAGCCCCAGACTCCAGCCAGCTCAGTGAGGGGCGCAGGCATCTCGTGCGCATCGCCAGGTTCTCCATCGACGGCAACGTCGCGTTCGGCGCGGTCGAGGGCGAGAGCCCTCCTGGGTCGACCGACGGGCTCGTGCTCGACATCATCAAGGGCCATCCGTTCACGGACTTCGAGCTCTCCGGCACGAAGGTCCCCCTGGCCCCTTCTGATTCAAAAACGAGGGTCCGGCTCCTGCCGCCCATGCTCCCCAACAAGGTCGTGGCCTTCGGCCGCAACTACGCGGAGCACGCCAGGGAGATGGGCAACGAGGTGCCCGACGCCCCCTTCGCCTTCTTCAAGCCGTCCACCTCGGTGATCGGCCCCGGCGACGAGATCGCGTACCCCTCCTTCTCGAACGAGGTGCACCACGAGGCCGAGCTGGCCGTCGTGATCGGCCGGATGTGCCGCGAGGTCCCGCGCGAGCGCGTCAAGGACGTCATCCTCGGCTACACCTGCGCCAACGACGTCACCGCACGAGACGTCCAGAAGCGCGAGAAGCAGTGGGCCAGGGCCAAGGGCTTCGACTCCTCCTGCCCGCTCGGCCCCTGGGTGGAGACGGACCTCGACCCGTCCGACCTGACCATCATGTGCACGGTCAACGGCCAACAGCGCCAGCTGGGCCGCACCAGCGAGATGATCCACTCCGTCGAGGACCTGATCGTCAACATCACCGAGGCCATGACGCTGCTCCCCGGCGACGTGATCCTCACGGGCACCCCCGCGGGGGTCGGCCCCCTCACTGTCGGCGACGAGGTCGCCGTCACCATCGAAGGCATCGGCACTCTCACCAACAAGGTTGTCAAGCGTGGCTAGCGCACCCGGCTCCCCCGTACGCGTCCGTTTCTGCCCTTCGCCCACCGGTAACCCCCACGTGGGTCTGGTCCGCACCGCCCTGTTCAACTGGGCGTTCGCCCGGCACAACGAGGGCACGCTGGTCTTCCGCATCGAGGACACCGACGCGGCCCGCGACTCCGAGGAGTCGTACGGCCAGCTGCTCGACTCGATGCGCTGGCTGGGCTTCGACTGGGACGAGGGCCCCGAGGTCGGCGGCCCGCACGAGCCGTACCGCCAGTCGCAGCGGATGGACATCTACCGCGATGTGGCCGCCAAGCTCCTGGACGCGGGCCACGCCTACCACTGCTACTGCTCCACGGAGGAGCTGGACGCCCGCCGCGACGCCGCCCGCGCCGCCGGCAAGCCGTCCGGCTACGACGGCCACTGCCGCGAGCTGACCGCCGAGCAGAAGGCCGCGTACGAGGCCGAGGGCCGCACGCCGATCGTCCGCTTCCGCATGCCCGACGAGACGATCACCTTCACGGACCTGGTCCGCGGCGAGATCACGTACCTCCCGGAGAACGTCCCGGACTACGGGATCGTACGAGCCAACGGAGCCCCGCTCTACACGCTCGTGAACCCGGTCGACGACGCCCTGATGGAGATCACCCACGTCCTGCGCGGCGAGGACCTGCTCTCCTCCACCCCGCGCCAGATCGCCCTCTACAAGGCGCTCACCGAACTGGGCATCGCCAAGTCGGTGCCCGCCTTCGGCCACCTGCCGTACGTGATGGGCGAGGGCAACAAGAAGCTCTCCAAGCGCGACCCGCAGTCCTCGCTGAACCTCTACAGGGAGCGCGGCTTCCTCCCCGAGGGTCTGCTCAACTACCTCTCCCTGCTCGGCTGGTCGCTCTCCGCCGACCAGGACATCTTCACGATGGACGAGATGGTCGCGGCCTTCGACGTGAGCGACGTGAACCCGAACCCGGCCCGCTTCGACCTCAAGAAGTGCGAGGCGATCAACGCCGACCACATCCGCCTGCTGGACGTGAAGGACTTCGCCGAGCGCTGCGCCCCCTGGCTGAAGGCCCCCTTCGCGCCCTGGGCGCCCGAGGACTTCGACCAGGCCCAGTGGGACGCGATCGCCCCGCATGCCCAGACCCGCCTCAAGGTCCTCTCCGAGATCACGGACAACGTCGACTTCCTGTTCCTGCCGGAGCCGGTCTTCGACGAGGCGTCCTGGACGAAGGCCATGAAGGAGGGCAGCGACGCGCTGCTGCGTACGGCTCGCGAGAAACTGGACGCGGCCGACTGGTCTTCCCCCGACTCCCTCAAGGAGGCCGTCCTGGCTGCCGGCGAGGAGCACGGCCTCAAGCTGGGCAAGGCACAGGCCCCGGTCCGCGTCGCCGTCACCGGCCGCACGATCGGCCTGCCGCTCTTCGAGTCGCTGGAGATCCTGGGCAAGGAGAAGACGCTGGCCCGTGTCGACGCGGCGCTGGCGAAGCTGACCGTGTAGCTCGAGCATGCGTGAGGGGCGGCCCCGGAATGGACGGGGGCCGCCCCTCACGACGTTCGTCAGACGGCGTCGTTCTCGTCGATCAGATACGCGCTCTCGTCGAAGATCTCAAGTACCACGACGACCATGATCGCGCCGGCCACCATGTACTCCAGCATCATGCCCGGGGCTACGTAGGCCTTGCGCAGATGCTCGTCCGGACCCAGCTGGGCGGTTGAGTTCTTGCGGAACGGGTCACGAGCCAGGATGCGCACCGCCTTGTCCAACTGGGCTCGGCGCTCTCCGGGCAGGGCGTCGAACGTCGTGCGGGCCTCGACGGTGAACTGGACGCGGCACTCGGTCATGGCTGCAGCTGGGTCTCTCACTCGGTGGGCCCACCACGCTACGGCACCCGCCGCCCGGGCCGTCTCCGCTCCGGCAACCTGACCTGCGCCTCCCCGCGGTAACGCCACCGCACCGCTCCACCGGCACGACCGCCACCGTCGCGATCCCGACGGGTCAGACGTACCGGGCGGCGTCCGGCTGGAGCGTGCTCACCCAGGACGCCGACGGTGCCCTGCACGTGCTGCGGGCCGCCGCCGACGGCACCACCACCGACCTCGCGGTCACCGGCCTGCCGTCCGGCGCCCAGCCCACCGGCACCCTGGACGGCACCTTCCGTACGTACGTCGTCGGCGGCGTCGGCTCCGACCAGTCGATCACCTTCAACGACAGCTGGCTCGTGGTGAACCGCAAGGCGATCCGGGTGGACTCGGCGCCCGGCACCGCACCCGCCCCGGTGATCTTCCCCGCCAAGCCCCTCGCGGTCGTCGGCGACCAACTCCTCAGCGGCGACCCGGACTTCATCTCGTCGCCCGCCGACGAGGCGCTCACCGCCACCTCGCTCGCCACCGGCGCCAGGCGCACGGTCCTCGCCGACGCGGACGGCGCCTTCCGCGCCACCCCGGACGGCGGCCTGCTCGCCACGGCCGGTGCCACGGCCAGCGACTTCCACGTGTACCGCGTCCTGCCCGCCGGGGGCGGGGACGTCTCGGCCCAGCCCGTGTTCACGGTGCCGCCCGTCCGGGCCAAGGTCGACGGCCTGATGGTCGCGGGCGGCGAACTCCTGATGTTCGGCAACGCCACTCCCACCCCGGCTGGGACGCGGCGTACGCCGTACCGCTGGACACCACGGGCAAGCCCACCGGCATCCAGGTCCGCCGCAGCCCGTTCATCGGCTCCTCGCCGTGTCTCGGCGGCGACGCCGCCTGCCCCCAGCTGGAGGCCCTCGGCGACGGCCGCTTCGCCTACCTCTACACCAACTCGGACGGCAAGGAGTCGGTGCACGTCGCCGGGGACACCGACACCTTCCTCACCGAACCCACCGGCTCCTCCGCCGGCCGTATCGGCACGGGCACCGGCCGCTACGTCCTCTACAACGGCGGAACCCCCGCCACCCAGAAGATCGCCGACTTCCCCCGCGGAGCCGGCGGCGAGACCGCGCTCGACCGCTCCCGCGGCGCCGCCGCGATCTGGGGCCAGCGCCTGTGGACTCCCGGCACCACCCAGGGCAGCGTCGTCGCGTACGACCTCAAGGCCAAGCGGAACGTCGCCACCGTGAACACCGGCGCCCCCCCACCGCACCCCCCACGAGCTGCTGCTCACGGACTTCCACACCGGTACGGCGACCACCCGGACCGCGGCCGTGCTGCCGACGGCGGACCAGAACACCGGCGGCAACACCGGCCGCTGGGCCGTCGACCGCTTCGGCGGCAACGTCGCGTACCTCACTGCCCAGGGCCAGGTGGCGATCGTCACCGCGGGCCCCACGACCCAGGACCCCTGGCAGCCCGTCCGGCAGTTGAGCAAGCCCTCGACGTGGACCCTGACCCTGACCAACGCGAGCGGCAACGTTGTGCGCGAGCTCGCCGGCGATTCCAGGGCTGCCGCCGTCCGCGCCTCCTGGGACGGCCGCTGGGGCGACGGCAACCGGGTCGCGGGCACGTACACCTGGCGCCTGACCGCCAAGCCCCGCGACGGCCAGGGCCCTGACCTGGTCACGACGGGCACGACCACGGTCAACTGAGGGACGCGCCCACCGGCGCCGGGTTACCGTCGAACCATGACGATCCGAGCCGTGGTCTGGGACGTAGATGACACGATCTTCGACTACACCACGGCCGACCGGGCCGGTATGCGCGGGCATCTCGCGGCCGAGGGCCTGCTCGACGGGTACGCCTCCGTCGAGCAGGCCCTCGGCCACTGGCGCGACCTCACCGACCAGCAGTGGGCGAGGTACGCGGCGGGGGAGGTGGACTGGGAGCAGGGCCGCCGGGACCGGGTCCGGGCCTTTCTGGGTAAGCCCCTCACCGACCCGGAGGCGGAGGACTGGTTCCTCCGGTATCTCGGCCACTACGAGTCGGCCTGGGCGCTCTTCCCCGACGTCCTGCCCGTCCTCGACACCCTGGCGGGCAGCCACCGTCACTCCGTGCTGTCCAACTCCAGCATCCGCGTCCAGGACCACAAGCTGCGCGTTCTCGGCGTACGGGACCGGTTCGAGTCCGTGCTCTGCGCGGCCGAGCTGGGTGTCTCGAAGCCCGCGGCGGAGGCGTTCCACGCGGCCTGCGAGGCGCTGGAGCTGCCGCCGCACGAGGTCGCGTACGTCGGGGACCACCCGGAGATCGACGGACAGGGCGCGGCCGACGCCGGAATGTTCTCGGTCTGGATCGACCGCGGGGGAGTGAGAGCCGTCACGGCCCCGGACCCGGACGCCGCACCGGGCGGGGCATCGGATCAGCTCACCGGCCTGCGCCGGATCGCCTCGCTGGCCGAACTCCCGGCGATCCTCGGGCCCCATACCCGTTTTGGAGCGCCGTCCACCTTCAGGTAATGTTCTTCCTGCGCCGCCGGAGAGCGGGCCGAAAGGCCGGACCGGAGGCGCACGCTAAAGCAGGATCCCTGCGGGGGTTTGTGTTTCAGTGGCCTATGGTGTAATTGGCAGCACGACGGTTTCTGGTTCCGTTAGTCTAGGTTCGAGTCCTGGTAGGCCAGCTCGCAGAGCTCATCTGCAACCGCGGAGATCAACTCCGCAAAGCCCCCGTTGTGTAGCGGCCTAGCACGCTGCCCTCTCAAGGCAGTAGCGCCGGTTCGAATCCGGTCGGGGGTACAGATCCTTCCCAGGGAGACAGTCCGGGTCGCACCCACTGATTCTCATGCAGGATCGCTAGGGCCCCCGTTGTGTAGCGGCCTAGCACGCCGCCCTCTCAAGGCGGTAGCGCCGGTTCGAATCCGGTCGGGGGTACGAACTGGTATGAACCACATTGGTCTATGGTGTAATTGGCAACACTACGGTTTCTGGTACCGTCATTCTAGGTTCGAGTCCTGGTAGACCAGCTCGGATCTGCGGAAACGCAAGATCCAGGCCCCCGTTGTGTAGCGGCCTAGCACGCCGCCCTCTCAAGGCGGTAGCGCCGGTTCGAATCCGGTCGGGGGTACGTCAATCGAAGAAGCCCTCCCCAACAGGGGAGGGCTTCTTCGTGTTGGGCTCTGTGTTGGGCGCCGGGTCGACGTCAACTCCGGTCGGTCGCTGCGGCGTTGAAGCGACCGTCGGGAGGAAGTCGGATCGGGCGTCGGTCCGCGACGCACGTCAGCCGGTGCGGCGCAGGGCCTCCGAGAGGCGGGTGGCCGCGTCGATGATCGCCTGGGCGTGCATCCGGCCGGGGTGACGAGTGAGGCGCTCGATCGGTCCGGAGACCGAGACCGCGGCGACCACGCGGTTCGACGGCCCGCGCACGGGGGCCGAGACGGACGCGACGCCCGGCTCGCGCTCGCCGATCGACTGGGCCCAGCCCCGGCGCCGTACACCCGACAGGGCCGTCGCCGTGAAGCGGGCGCCCTGGAGGCCGCGGTGCAGACGCTCCGGCTCCTCCCAGGCCATCAGGATCTGGGCCGAGGAGCCCGCCTTCATGGTGAGCGTGGAGCCGACCGGGACCGTGTCCCTGAGGCCCGACAGGCGCTCGGCCGCGGCGACGCAGATGCGCATGTCGCCCTGGCGGCGGTAGAGCTGCGCGCTCTCGCCCGTGACATCGCGGAGGTGGGTGAGCACCGGGCCCGCCGTCGCGAGGAGGCGGTCCTCGCCCGCGGCCGCGGCCAGCTCGGCGAGGCGGGGGCCGAGAATGAAGCGGCCCTGCATGTCGCGCGCCACCATCCGGTGGTGTTCAAGTGCCACGGCGAGGCGATGTGCCGTGGGTCGTGCCAGCCCGGTTGCCGCGACCAGCCCTGCGAGGGTGGCCGGACCGGACTCCAGGGCGCTCAGGACAAGGGCTGCCTTGTCCAGAACGCCGACGCCGCTACTGTTGTCCATGAAACGATACTCGCGTCTCACTCTGTGAAACGCAAGTTCAATTTTCCGTGGAACGCGCCACCCTGGTAGATACAGCGGCCCGCGGACCAACGGGCCCGGCGGAGGGCGCCCGGTACGAGGGGTACGGGCGCGCCGCATCGGAAATCTCTAGTTGGGCCGGCGCCACACAGGCCGGCCGGAGGGAAAGCGATGGGTAGGACACTCGCGGAGAAGGTCTGGGACGACCACGTCGTCCGGCGCGCGGAGGGCGAGCCCGACCTTCTCTTCATCGATCTGCACCTGCTGCACGAGGTGACCAGCCCCCAGGCCTTCGACGGTCTCCGTCAGGCCGGGCGCCCCGTGCGCCGGCTCGACCTCACCATCGCCACCGAGGATCACAACACCCCGACCCTCGACATCGACAAGCCCATCGCGGACCCGGTCTCCCGCGTCCAGCTGGAGACGCTGCGCAAGAACGCCGCCGAGTTCGGCGTGCGCCTGCACTCGCTGGGCGACGTCGAGCAGGGCGTCGTCCACGTCGTGGGCCCGCAGCTGGGTCTGACCCAGCCCGGCACCACGGTCGTGTGCGGTGACTCCCACACCTCCACGCACGGCGCCTTCGGCGCGCTCGCGTTCGGCATCGGCACCTCCCAGGTCGAGCACGTGCTGGCCACCCAGACGCTGCCGCTGGCCCGCCCCAAGACCATGGCCATCACGGTCGACGGCGAACTGCCCGAGGACGTCACGGCCAAGGACCTGATCCTGGCGATCATCACCAGGATCGGTACCGGCGGCGGCCAGGGCTACATCCTGGAGTACCGCGGCTCCGCCATCGAGAAGCTCTCGATGGAGGCCCGGATGACCATCTGCAACATGTCGATCGAGGCCGGCGCCCGCGCGGGCATGATCGCCCCGGACGAGACCACCTTCGCGTACATCAAGGGCCGCGCCCACGCCCCCGAGGGCGAGGACTGGGACGCCGCCGTCGCGTACTGGAAGACCCTGAAGACGGACGAGGACGCGGAATTCGACGCCGAGGTCGTCATCGACGGCGCCTCCCTCGCGCCGTTCGTCACCTGGGGCACCAACCCCGGCCAGGGAGCGCCCCTTTCGGCGTCCGTCCCCGACCCTGCTTCGTACGAGGACGCTTCGGAGCGCCACGCCGCCGAAAAGGCCCTGGAATACATGGGGTTGGAGGCCGGACAGCCGCTGCGTGACATCAAGGTCGACACCGTCTTCGTAGGTTCGTGCACCAACGGCCGTATCGAGGACCTGCGAGCGGCCGCCTCGATCGTCGAGGGCCGCAAAGTCGCCGACGGTGTACGGATGCTGGTGGTCCCCGGCTCCGCGCGCGTCGGTCTGCAGGCCGTCTCCGAGGGCCTGGACCTGGTCTTCAAGGAGGCCGGCGCCGAATGGCGGCACGCGGGCTGCTCGATGTGTCTGGGCATGAACCCCGACCAGCTGGCCCCCGGCGAGCGCTCCGCGTCCACCTCCAACCGCAACTTCGAGGGCAGGCAGGGCAAGGGCGGCCGTACGCACCTGGTCTCGCCGCAGGTCGCCGCCGCCACCGCCGTGCTGGGCCATCTGGCCTCTCCCGCCGACCTGAACGACCAGTCGTCTGCCGCCCGCACGCCCGCTGGAGTCTGAGAGTCATGGAAGCATTCACCACGCACACCGGCCGGGCCGTCCCGCTGCGCCGCAGCAACGTGGACACCGACCAGATCATCCCTGCTCACTGGCTCAAGAAGGTGACCAGGGACGGTTTTGAGGACGGGCTCTTCGAGGCCTGGCGCAAGGACTCCTCCTTCGTCCTCAACCAGCCCGAGCGCACGGGCGCCACGGTCCTGATCGCCGGACCCGACTTCGGTACGGGCTCCTCGCGCGAGCACGCCGTCTGGGCGCTGCAGAACTACGGCTTCAAGGCCGTCATCTCGTCCCGCTTCGCGGACATCTTCCGCGGCAACTCGCTCAAGAACGGCCTGCTCACAGTGGTTCTGGAGCAGAAGATCGTGGACGCGCTGCAGGAACTCACCGAGAAGGACCCGAAGGCCGAGGTCACGGTCGACCTGGAGGCCCGTGAGGTACGTGCCGAGGGCATCACGGCCGCCTTCGAGCTCGACGAGAACGCCCGCTGGCGGCTGCTGAACGGGCTGGACGACATCTCCATCACCCTGCAGAACGAGGCGGACATCTCCGCGTACGAGTCCAAGCGGCCCTCACACAAGCCGCGGACCGTGCAGGTGTGATCGCCTTCGGGGCTCCGAACCCCTTCGGATCCGATCGGAGTCGCACCCCACAAGGCTGATTCCAGCCAGCGCAACAGGCCTCTGTACCCCCAATCGTGGACGGTTGGGGGTACATCTGTGTCTGCCTCCGGAAGGGGTGTTCAGGACTTTGCGATTGGCCTCAACTGCCCTTGTTTCAAGGGGCTTTGATGGGGTAGCCGAGTCTCGGCAGAGCCTTGTGGGGAGGTGCGCAGGAGGCCCTCGGGAGGCGGTAGTTACCCCCTGCGCAGGCGACAACTCGCCCCAGATGGCACAATCTGTGCATGGAACACGACGGCCAACTCGAGCTCTATGCGGCAGTCGCGTCCCAACTCAAGGAAGCGCACACAAGGGTGCGCGCACTGCAAGTCCCGGAGGGCGTACGGATGGCGCTGACCCGGAAGCTGCTGGTCATTACGGCCGTGGCCAAGCACGATCTCGCCGATGCGACAAGGCGGCTGGAGCGGTTCACGACGGACCTCGACGAGGGCCGAATCCCCGAAGAGGAACGCTGAGGAACTTCGCGACAGCCCCAGTTCGTTGCGGCACAAGGGTGATTAGCCCGTTTCGTGTTTGATTTGCGGTATATATCTGCCTAACGTGCGAAAAAGCTTGAACACTTTCGTTCTGGCAATGTCTCCGAAGGGGAAGACGTGAACAAGGCGCAGCTCGTAGAAGCGATTGCCGACAAGGTCGGCGGGCGTCAGCAGGCCGCAGAAGCGGTCGACGCCGTACTGGACGCCATCGTGCGTGCAGTTGTCAGCGGGGACCGGGTGTCGGTCACCGGCTTCGGTTCCTTCGAGAAGGTGGACCGTCCGGCCCGTTACGCCCGCAACCCGCAGACCGGGGAGCGCGTTCGGGTCAAGAAGACCTCGGTGCCGCGCTTCCGTGCGGGCCAGGGCTTCAAGGACCTGGTGAGCGGCTCGAAGAAGCTGCCGCGCGGTGGCGAGGTCGCGGTCAAGAAGGCCCCGAAGGGCAGCCTGTCCGGCGGTGCTTCCGCGACGGTCAAGAAGGCCGCCGCCAAGAAGGCCACCGCGAAGAAGGCCGCGGCGAAGAAGACCACCGCCAAGAGGACCGTCGCGAAGAAGACGACGGCCAAGAAGACCACGGCGACGGCCAAGAAGACGACCGCCAAGAAGACCTCGGCGGCCGCCAAGAAGACCACGGCGAAGAAGACCACCGCCAAGAAGGCGGCGGCGAAGAAGGCCCCGGCGAAGAAGGCGGCGGCCAAGAAGGCCCCGGCCAAGAAGTCCGCGGCCCGCAAGACCACCGCCAAGAAGGCCACCGCCCGCAGGTAGACAGGGGCGCTGGGATACTCACGCGCCGGGCCGGGCTCCCTCTGGGGAGCCCGGCCCGCGGCGTTTTCAGAACGTTTGCAGCGTGATGAGTGTGATGTGCCGGGACTTGTCCTCGCCGTCCCCGCCCTCGACCTCGATCCGTACGCGTTGACCCGGGCGGAGCAGCCGGAGGCCGCCCCTGTCGAACGCCAGGGCGTCGAAGGGGACGGGGGTGCCGTCGTCCAGCAGTACCTGGCCCGTGCGGGTTTCTGGGTCGTATGTGTACGCGGTCGCCTGCATGGAGGAAGGGTATGCGGTTTGTTCGGGGGTGGGGATCCGAGGGCGGTGTGCGTGCGCGGGTGGTCGTGGGCCGGTCGCGCGGTTCCTCGCGGCCCTCAAGGCCGCCTACGCGGCTTTCAGGCGCTCCACCGCCGTTGCCGTGCGCGGGCCCACTCCCAGCGCCAGTGCCGCTCGGAGGTCCGCGCCCGTGTCCACGTCCTGGCGTACGGAGAGTACGTCGGGCAGGAGGAGTTCCGCGGCGCCCGAGGCGCGATGGCGGGAGCGGGAATCGGGGCCGAATGCGGGGAGCAATTCGCGGTTCGGGGACGCGGCCAGGAGAGTGGTACCGATTCCGGCGGCGTCCGGGAGGAAAGCGCGGGGGAATTCGGCGGCCGCGTCGAGGACCCGGGCCAATTCGAGAGGGCGCAGGGCGGGCAGATCGGCGTTCAGGGCCGCCAGCGGACTTCGCGGGCTTCTGGTGCGTACGACCGAGGCGGCGTGCGCCAGAGCGGCGTTGAGGCCGCCTCCGGGCTCGTCCGGGACGATGCGGGCGCCCAGGGCGGCCAGCTCGCGACCGGCCAGCGCATCACCCGTGACTACGGCCACATCCGCGACCGCCGGGCAGGCCAGTGCGGCGGCCACCGTGTCCTGCGCGAACGCCAGGGCGAGCCCCGGGCGCAGGCCGTCGGCCGCGGCGTCCGCGAGCCTGCTCTTCGCCCGCGACAGGGCTTTCAGGGGTACGACCAAGGTCCACTGCACGCGCGCTCCGTCCCTCCCTCGTCGCGCCCATTGTGACCCGGGCACCCTGGCGGTCCGGTGGCCGGGGCGTACGGTGTTCTCGACAGACCGGCGGCCTGGAGCGACACTTGTGCGGCCCCCCAGGCACAGAAGGAAGGTGTACGCGTGTCCCGCCGCAGAATCGGCTTCTGGTACCGCTTCGCAGCGGTTCTCTGCAAACCGCCGCTGATGGTTCTGATCAAGCGGGACTGGCGCGGAATGGAGAACATTCCTGCCGAGGGCGGATTTATCACCGCGGTGAACCACAATTCTCACGTGGATCCGTTCGCGTACGGGCACTTTCAGTACAACACGGGCCGGGTTCCGCGTTTCCTCGCCAAGAGCGGTCTTTTCAAGAAGGGCTTCGTCGGGGCGGCCATGCGCGGGACCGGGCAGATCCCGGTGTACCGCGAGAGCACCGACGCGCTCAGCGCCTATCGCGCCGCGATCGACGCCGTGGAACGCGGGGAGTGCGTCGCGTTCTATCCCGAGGCCACCCTGACCCGAGACCCCGATCTGTGGCCGATGACCGGCAAGACGGGTGCCGCGCGGGTCGCGCTGCAGACCAGGTGCCCGGTGATTCCGGTGGCCCAGTGGGGCGCCAACCACCTGCTGGCCCCGTACGCCAAGAAGCCCGACCTCCTGCCACGCAAGACGCATCAGGTGCTCGCGGGCCCGCCCGTGGACCTCTCGCGCTTCTACGACAAGGAGATGACCCCCGACCTCCTGAAGGAGGCGACCGAGGTCATCATGGCCGCGATCACCGCGCAGCTGGAGCTGATCCGCGGCGAGAAGGCGCCGGCGACGCCGTACGACCCGCGCCAGGTGCGTATCGAGCAGCGGCGCAGGACGCGGGGCATGGAAGAGACGCCCGGGCAGGAAGAGACGCGCGGGCACGAAGAGCAGGAAACCGCTGTGCGGGAGAAGGCGGCGCAGGGGAACACCGCGCCGGAGAAGGCCGTGCGGGAAATGACCGAGGTTGAGCACGAAAAGGGGCACGGCAAGTGACGACATCCGGCAAGCCCGTCAAGGCGGCCGTCTTCGGGACCGGATCGTGGGGCACGGCCTTCGGCATGGTGCTCGCCGACGCCGGGTGCGACGTGACGCTGTGGGGACGGCGGGCCGAGCTCGCCGAAGCGGTCAACTCCACCCACACGAACCCCGACTACCTGCCGGGCATCGAGCTCCCGGAGAACCTGCGGGCCACCACGGACGCCGCCGAGGCCGCCCACGACGCCGACTTCACGGTGCTCGCCGTGCCCTCCCAGACGCTGCGCGGAAACCTCGCGGACTGGGCGCCGCTCCTCGCCCCCGGCACGGTCCTCGTCTCCCTCATGAAGGGCGTCGAACTCGGCTCCGCCATGCGGATGAGCGAGGTGATCGAGGACGTCGCGAAGGTCGGCGCCGACCGGATCGCCGTGGTCACCGGGCCCAACCTCGCCCGTGAGATCGCCGCCCGCATGCCGGCCGCCGCGGTGGTCGCGTGCAGCGACGAGGCGGTGGCCCAGCGACTCCAGGCGGCCTGCCACACGCCGTACTTCCGCCCCTACACGAACACCGACGTGGTCGGCTGCGAACTGGGCGGTGCCGTCAAGAACGTCATCGGTCTCGCCGTCGGCATCGCGGACGGCATGGGGCTCGGCGACAACGCCAAGGGGTCCCTGATCACACGGGGGTTGGCGGAGACGACCCGGCTCGGGCTCGCCATGGGCGCCGACCCGCTGACGTTCTCCGGGCTCGCGGGCCTGGGCGACCTGGTGGCGACCTGCTCCTCGCCGCTCTCGCGCAACCACACCTTCGGCACCAACCTCGGCAAGGGCATGACCCTCCAGGAGACCATCGCGGTCACCAAGCAGACCGCCGAGGGCGTCAAGTCCTGTGAATCCGTACTGGACTTGGCGCGTCGGCACGGCGTCGACATGCCCATCACGGAGACCGTCGTCGACATCGTCCACGACGGCAAGCCCCCGGTCGTCGCCCTCAAGGAAATGATGTCGCGCAGCGCCAAGCCCGAACGACGCTGAGCACCCCTTTTTTAGCGCTCGGTTCGCCTCCGGGGCGCAGAAGCCTGTGTCGAGAGACCGACCGTGCTCGACCCTCCTTCGTCGGGCGCTCCGCGCGCTCGGTCTCTCGACACAGGCGCGCCCCTTCGGCTCACTCGCGGGCCGGGGCACGCTGACTCAGGGCACTACCAACGGGTACTCTCAACGCGATATGAGCACTGAGAACCTTCCCCAGAGCCCTGAGCAGCAGCCGCCTCGCAAGCCGCGCGTGGCCGTCGTCTTCGGCGGGCGCAGCTCCGAACACGGGATCTCCATGGTCACCGCCGGAGCCGTACTGCGGGCCATCGACCGGACCAAGTACGACGTCCTGCCGATCGGAATCACCCGGGAAGGCCGCTGGGTGCTCACCGCGGACGAACCGGAGCGCATGGCGATCACCGAGCGTCGTACGCCCGACGTCGAGGAACTCGCCGAGTCGAGCGAGGGCGGCGTGATCCTGCCCGTCGACCCCGCGAACCGCGAAGTCGTCTACAGCGAGCCCGGATCGGTCCCCAAGGCGCTCGGCGAGGTCGACGTCGTCTTCCCGATGCTGCACGGCCCGTACGGCGAGGACGGCACCCTCCAGGGCCTCCTGGAGCTCTCCGGTGTCCCGTACGTCGGCTCGGGCGTGCTCGCCTCGGCCGTCGGCCAGGACAAGGAGTACATGAAGCGGGTGTTCACCTCCTTCGGGCTGCCGGTCGGCCCGTACGTGGTGATCCGCCCCCGCGAGTGGGAGCTCGACGAGTCGACGGCCCGCAAGAAGATCATCGACTTCGCGGGGGAGCACGGCTGGCCGCTCTTCGTGAAGCCCGCGCGCGCGGGGTCCTCGATCGGCATCACCAAGGTCGACGACCTGTCCGGCCTCGACGAGGCGATCGCGGCGGCCCGGCAGCACGACCCGAAGTTCCTCGTGGAGGCGCTGCTGCGCGGCCGCGAGATCGAGTGCGGGGTCCTGGAGTTCGAGGACGGCCCGCGGGCCTCCGTACCGGCCGAGATCCCGCCGGTGCAGTCGCACGACTACTACGACTTCGAGGCGAAGTACATCGACTCGACGCCCGGTCTCGTGCCCGCCCCGCTGACCCCCGAGCAGACCGCCGAGGTCAGGCGCCTGGCCGTCGAGGCCTTCGACGCCGCCTCCTGCGAGGGCCTGGTCCGCGCGGACTTCTTCCTCACCGAGGACGGCACCTTCGTCATCAACGAGATCAACACCATGCCCGGCTTCACGCCCATCTCCATGTACCCCCAGATGTGGGAGGCGACGGGAGTGCCCTACCCGGAACTGGTCGACCGCCTGATCCAGGCGGCGCTGCGCAGGTCTACTGGCTTGCGCTAGACCGCGCTCCCCTTGCTTCTGAGGGTGCAGGTGGCTTTTTTCTGAGGGTGCGGCGGGGCTTTTAGGGGCGCGTGGAACTGCGCGACCAGCCACACCGAACCCGCAGCCGACAACCGACCGGGGCCACCTCAGTCAGCAATCCCCTTGGGAATCGCCTTCTTGATGGCCCCGGCCAGATCGACGAGCACAGAGGCGGTGTCCCGCCCCTCCGGCACGGTCACCTCGACATACGCCAGACGCTGAGCGGAGGTGAAGCGGGTCGCCCCGTCGTCCCGCTTCTCCATCAGCCAGCCCACCCCGTTCACCCCGCCGCCGACCGCGTCGGCGTCACCGCCCTCGGCGACCTTGGGGTCGACCATCTTGGGCGGCCGCTGTACACCACAGCGCAGTATGATCGCCGGGCTTCCCCAGCCCGCGGTCAGCGCGGACCGGGGCTCGGGATCCTCCCGGTCCAGTCCGTCCACCTTCGCCGGCAGCGACTTGTCCAGGTTCTGACACAGCTCGGTGGCCTTCGTGCCCGGACTGGGAACCGCGGTCCGGGTGTTGTCGTCTGCTGAGGAGCAGCCTGTGGCCGCGATCAGCAGAACGAGGGCGGGCAGCCCGGGATAAGAGAAGCGCCGGTGACGGAAGAAGTCCACCGGCCAAGGGTAGACGGGGGCTACAGGTGCACGACCGGGCAGGTCAGCGTACGCGTGATGCCGTCCACCTGCTGGACCTTCGCGACCACCATGCGGCCGAGATCGTCCACTGTGTCGGCTTGGGCCCGCACGATCACGTCGTACGGTCCTGTCACATCCTCGGCCTGGATCACCCCTTGTATCTTGCTGATCATTTCGGCGACGGTCGACGCTTTGCCGACCTCCGTCTGGATCAGGATGTACGCCTGTACCACGGAACCTCCAGGGCGGCCACGAGGATCATGTGGGGAAAAGGAACGCCACGGTATCGCGTCGCCGCGCGCCGCGGGGAGACCCGCGGGGGCAGGGGCCCCCGCGAAGGGGTGCACGGACCGCACAGGTTGACGGTCGAATCGACCGTACCCAGGTCGGAGGCGGCCCGCGACCGGGCGGACGCAGCAACAAAAGGAGACGTACAACGATGAAGGGCACCGTGGGCGAGTTGGGGGAGTTCGGGCTCATCAAGGAGCTCACCTCACGGCTCACCACCACTCCGGCGGTACGCGTCGGGCCGGGCGACGACGCCGCCGTGGTGGCCGCCCCCGACCGCAGGGTCGTGGCGAGCACCGACATCCTCCTGGAGGGTCGGCACTTCCGCCGCGACTGGTCCACGGCGTACGACGTCGGTCGCAAGGCGGCCGCGCAGAACCTCGCGGACATCGCCGCGATGGGCGCCGTGCCGACCGCGCTGCTGCTCGGCCTGGTCGTCCCGGCCGAACTTCCGGCCACCTGGCCGTCCGAGCTGATGGACGGCATCCGCGACGAGTGCCAGGTCGCCGGCGCGGCGGTGGTCGGCGGCGATGTCGTACGCGGCGACACGATCACCGTGGCGATCACCGCGCTCGGCGATCTGCGCAACCACGAGCCGGTCACGCGCGCGGGTGCCCAGCCCGGTGACGTGGTGGCCGTGACGGGCTGGCTGGGCTGGTCCGCGGCCGGGCACGCCGTTCTCTCCCGCGGCTTCCGCTCACCGCGCGCCTTCGTCGAGGCCCACCGGCGTCCGGAACCGCCGTACCACGCGGGCCCCGCGGCCGCCGGGCTCGGCGCGACCTCGATGACGGACGTGAGCGACGGGCTGATCGCCGACCTCGGGCACATCGCCGAGGCCAGCAAGGTGCGCATCGACGTCCGCTCCGGCGCCGTCGACATCCCCACGCAGATGAACGACATCGGCCAGGCAGTCGGCGTGGACCCGCTCCAGTGGGTGCTCACCGGCGGCGAGGACCACGCGATCGTGGCGACCTTCCCGCCGGACGTGAAACTGCCCGCCCGCTGGAAGGTGATCGGCGAGGTCCTCAACCCGTCGGCGCTGCCGCAGGTCACGGTCGACGGGGCGCCGTGGACCAGCAAGGGCGGCTGGGACCACTTCGCGGACATCGAGTCATGAGTGCCTCGTCCCGTGCAGGTGCCCCGCCCAGGGTCCTGACGGTCGCGGGTTCCGACTCCGGTGGCGGCGCCGGGATCCAGGCCGACCTGAAGACGATGCTCGCGCTCGGCGTCCACGGCATGAGCGTGCTCACCGCCGTCACCGCGCAGAACTCCCTCGGCGTACAAGGCGCTTGGGAACTGCCGGTGGAGGCGGTGCGCGCGCAGTACCGCAGCGTGGTCGACGACATCGGCGTCGACGCGGTGAAGACCGGCATGCTCGCCTCGGCCGAACTGGTCGAGGCCGTCGCCGAGTTGATCGGCGGCACGGCCGTGCCCTCCGTCGTCGACCCGGTCGGCGTCTCCAAGCACGGCGACTCGCTGCTCGCCGCGTCCGCGCTGGATTCCGTACGCACGAAGCTGCTGCCCGTCGCGACGGTGGCGACGCCGAACCTCGACGAGGTGGCCCAGCTGACCGGCCTGCGGGTGGAGTCGGAGGAGGGGATGCGGCGCGCGGCGGCGGCCGTGCTGTCGTACGGGCCGACGTGGGTGCTCATCAAGGGCGGTCACCTCAGTGGCGACGCCGTTGATTTCCTCACGGACGGCTCGGAGGAGTACTGGCTGCGGGCGCCCCGGTTCGACAACCGGCACACGCACGGGACGGGCTGCACCCTCGCGAGCGCCATCGCCTCAGGGCTCGCGAAGGGGCAGGCGGTGCCGGCGGCGGTCGAGGCGGCGAAGGAGTACGTCACCGGGGCGATCGCGGGCGGCTTCGCGCTCGGCGGCGGGATCGGGCCGGTGGATCATGGGTGGCGGTTCGGGACGGGCGGCGCGTAAACGCTTGCGCAAGCGTTTACGTCGTTGTCTGCGGGCACAGCAAAAAGCCGGTCCACCGTGAAGTGGACCGGCTTTGAGCAGCGAACCAGCAGTGGCCGCGCGCTAGCAGAGCGTCAGCGCGAGACCTTGCCGGCCTTGATGCACGAGGTGCAAGCGTTCACGCGCTTCGGCGTCCCGCCCACCACGGTACGGACGCGCTGGATGTTCGGGTTCCAGCGACGGGGCGTACGGCGGTGAGAGTGCGAGATGTTGTTGCCGAAGCCCGGCCCCTTGCCGCAGACGTCGCAGTTGGCAGCCACGGGTCACTCCAAAGACTTCAGATGCTCTTACGGATGATCCCGGCATGCCGGGATCAAGATCTAGGATCTGAGTGGCGGTGCCAGGAGGAAGGCCCGATCGGATCGGGCAACCGGAGCAGCATACAACGACTGCGTCCGTACAACGAAACTACCATGTCTGGCCCGGGGACCTGGCCCGGCCCTCTTCCGGTGGAGGCCTGACCGGGGTCTACGCTGCGTCGGACGTTCGGCTGCTCAAGGAGGCGCAGGTGCCGCAGGTGCCGCAGAGACTGGACGCGTCCGCGGTGCGTGCATGGTGCGGCCTCGCGCTGCGGGCACTGGGCCGCGCGCGCGAGGAGATCGACGCGATCAACGTGTACCCCGTGGCGGACGGGGACACCGGCACCAATCTGTACCTGACCGTGGAGTCGGCGGCCGCGGCGGTCGAGGCCGTCTTCGCGGGTCATGCCGCACTTGCGGGCGGTAAAGACGCCCCCGATGAGCCGGAAGCCTTCGACGGCCGGGAAGCCCTGGACGGGCACGAAGACATGGACGGGCACGAGGCCGTCGCCGGGCAGGCGGTCTCTCCCGGCCGGGTGCCCGAGGGGCCCGCCCTCGCCGACGCGGTGCACGCGATGGCGCACGGCGCGCTCATAGGGGCCCGGGGGAACTCCGGGACGATCCTCGCGCAGCTCCTGAGGGGCATGGCCCAGGTGCTCGCCGCCGACAGTGACGCGACACACACCGACGGGCAGGGGCTGGGGCTCGCCCTCCGCCGCGCGGCCGACGCGGCCCGGCAGGCCGTCGTGCACCCGGTCGAGGGCACGGTCCTCACGGTCGCCTCGGCCGCCGCCGACGCGGCCACGGACGCCGAGGGCGACTGCGGGGCGGTCGCGCGTGCGGCGTACGAGGGCGCGCGGGCGGCGCTCGCGGCGACTCCCGGGCAGTTGGCGGTCCTGGAGCGGGCCGGGGTGGTCGACGCGGGCGGGCGCGGGCTCGTGGCCGTGCTGGGCGCGCTGGTGGAGACGTTGACGGGCGAGGCGCCCGCCGCGCTCGCGGTGCCGGTTCTCGCGGGGCACGCACGCGTGGGGGCTGGTCCGGACACGACAGCGCCCCACGCGCGCGTGGACGCCGCTGTGACGGAACCCCTCGGAGAGGTGGGGGAGTGCGCGGACGGAACCCCCGCTCCCGACGAGGGCGGGCCGGCCTTCGAGGTGATCTACCTCCTGGAGGCGGAGGACGCGGCCGTGACGCGGCTGCGGGACCGGCTCGACGCACTCGGTGACTCGCTCGTCGTGGTCGGCGGGGACGGCCTGTGGAACGTCCACGTGCACGTCGACGACGCCGGCGCGGCCGTGGAGGCGGGTGTCGAGGCCGGACGGCCGTACCGGATCCGGATCACACACTTCGGGCTGGACGACGCGCACACGACGGGCGCCGGAAGCCGGCCGGTCCGGGAGCGGGCCGAGCGCGCGGTCGTCGCTGTCGTCCCCGGAGAGGGCCTCGCGGTGCTCTACACCGAGGCGGGGGCCACCACCGTCCTCGCGCGCCCCGGGGAGCCGCCCGCCAGCGGTGAGCTGGTCGAGGCCGTACGGCGGGCCCACGCGCGCGAGGTGGTGCTGTTGCCGAACGACGCGGAGCTGCGCCACACCGCGGCCGCGGCGGCCGAGCAGGCCCGCGCCGAGGGCGTCCGGGTCGCGCTGATCCCCACCCGGTCCGCGGTGCAGGGCATCGCGGCACTGGCCGTGCACGAGCCCGGGCGGCGCTTCGACGAGGACGTCGTCGCGATGACCTCGGCCGCCGGTGCGACCCGGTACGCCGAGGTCGAGGTCGCGGAACGCCAGTCCTGGACCATGGCCGGCATCTGCCAGGCAGGCGACATCCTCGGCCTCATCGAGGGCGACGTCGCCGTGATCGGCTCCGACGTCACGGCCACCGCCGAGGCGGTCCTGAACCGCATGCTCGCGGCGGGCGGCGAGATGGTCACCCTGGTCCTCGGCGACGAGGCCCCCAACACGATCGCGGCCCACCTCGAATCCCGCGTCCGCGAGTCCTACCTGGCCGTGGACACGGTCGTGTACCGGGGCGGCCGCCAGGGGGCGCTGCTGCTGATCGGCGTGGAATAGGGGGCCGTTTCCGCGCCCCGAAGGGGCGCGGGGCTGTGACATTTGCGGCTCCGCCGCGTGGGCGCGACCAGCCACAGCCGACCCGCAGACAAAGAACAGCCCCTCGCGCGGAGCGCTACACGCTCGACTCCGTCGCCCGCAGCAGACGCTCCGCCTCACCGCGCCGGGCGACCACTGTCTCGTCCGAGCTGTCCCCGTCCGCGTACGCAGCGAGCACCTCACGCGCGCGCGTAGCCGCCCAGTCGGGATGCTCCAGGTCCGCCTCCAGCCACCCCGCGGCGAGTTGGGCGCCGGTGCGGCTGTGCAGGGCGTCCTCGCCGAGGGAGAGGAAGCCCGCGACGGCCAGCGTGACGTGGGCCAGGGCCTCCTCGAACAGGGCGTAGATCGCCTCGTCCTCGGCGTCGTCGGGCGCGGAGCGGGCGACCAGATCGCCGAACTGCCGGTGGGTCTGGGCGAGTTCGGCGACGAGCTGCTCGCGTGCCTCGTCGGCACCGTTGCCGTCGGGTACCTCGTCCTCGCACGCGCGGACCGCCTCGCCCATCAACTCGCGTGCCGTGTCGAGCCCCGAGCCCTCCTCGCGCACCGCGAGCCACGCGCGCGCCCGCAGGGAGCGGATCAGCCCGTGGACGTTGCCGAGGGACCGCCAGAGGTCACCGGCGCGCGCGTAAGCCTGCTCCGCCTCCGGGAGCAGCTCGGCGTGGCCGAGGGCCTCCGCGGCGAGATGCGCGAGCATCGCGTGGTCGTGCTGCTCGGGCCACTGCCGGGCGATCTCGGCGGCCTGGAGCCAGTGTTCGGCGGCCTCGCGGTGTTCGCCGAGTTCGGTGAGACAGTCGCCGAGCCACCAGTGGGTCTGCACGATCGCCCCGTCGCCGTGCGTCTGCGCGCTCAGCTCCGGCAGCGCCGACTCCAGGACCTCCGCGGCCTCGGCCCACCGCCCCTGACGCAGCAGGAAGCCACCGAGCTGATGTCTGGCCCAGGCGCCGAGCGTGGGCCCCTCGCCGCCCTCGTCGGCCCAGTGAGACGCCTCCAGGGCGTGGTCGGCGGCGGGACCGAACTGCCCGGTGGCACCGAGTATCTCGGCCAGCTGGAGGTGCAGTTGGGCATGACCGGTCGGCTCCAGGAAATCCGCGCCGTGCTCCAGCGCCGCCCTGGCCGCGCGTTCGGCAGCCTCGGCGTCGCCCAGGTGGCGTGCGATTCCGGTGAGCCGGGCCTCGTACTCCACCGCGAACCACGGCAGCCCGGCCGCCACGAACGCCTCCGAGGCCCGCGTGAGCAGCTCCGCGGCCCTCTCCGCGTCCCCGGCGTGCGCGGCGAGCTCTCCGAGCGTGGCCTGCGCCTCCGCGGCCCGGGAGGCGACCAGGACGTCGTTGTGGGCCTCCGGCTCGGCGAGGGCCAGCAGCTCCCGTGCGGCGGTCTCCGCGGCGGCCAGGGCCGCGGAGCCGTCTCCCGCCCCGTTCGTCTCCGCCGCCTCGTGCACCCGCAGCAGCAGGATGCGCGCCCGTCCCACCAGCACCGAGGCGGCCTGCTGGACCCCGGTCCCGCCCTCCGCGAAGAGGGCGAGCACCCGCTCGTACGGCTCCGAGACCGCGGCCAACGCCTCGCGGGTCCGGCCGGAGAGGGCCAGTACGTACGCTCCACGCGCGCGTGCCGCCAGGGCCTCGCCCGGGTCGCCCGCGGCCTCGTACAGCTCGGCGGCGCGGGCGAACAGCTCCACGCCCTCGGGGCCGAGGCCCATCGCCTCGTGGTCGGTCAGCTCCGCGCGGTCGCGGGGAGTCAGTTCCTCGTCGTCTGTCGCCTCCGCGACCGCGGCCCATGCCGCGACGGAATCCGGGTGCAGGGCGGCCGACAGCCGGCGGGCCTCGGCGAGCAGTGCGGCCAGGTCCGGCTCGGTGTCGGCGGTGGCATCCGTGGACGAGGCGGGCGCGGGCCGCGCGGGAGCGGCCACGGTCGGCGTCGCGCGTACGCCCAAGGGCAGCCGCTCCACCAAGGGCAGCTGGTCCATGCGCTCCCGGACGCGTCCGCTCACGTACGCCGTGCCGTTGCGCTCGTCGAAGCGGCCCGCCAGCGAAAGGGCCTCCACGCGCGCGTGGGCGGCGAGTTCGGCCGCGGTCCAGGTGCGGCCGGCCGGTCCCGGCACGGTCTGCGAGCCGAGCCCGAGCGAGGTCAGCCGGTCCGTCAGCAGGGCGACCACGGCCAGGAAGTCCATCCGGCTGCGCGGTTCCCCGGCGTCCGTGAAGTAGGCGGGACGTTCCGCCAGCAGCTCCAGGGCCCGTGCCTCGTTGCCGGTGAGCGCGCAGAACTCCACATGGTCGGCGTACGCGCCGCGCATGCTCTCCATGGGGCGTACGAGCCGGAAGCCGCGCAGATGGTGGGCCCGTGCCTCGTCCAGACGGCCCAGCCGCAGCAGGGGCAGCAGCGAGGACGCGAGGACCGCGTGCGGCTCGTGGGCGCACGTGTACTCGCCCTCCAGCACGGGCCGCCACAGCTCAAGGGCCTCGTCGTCGGCGCCCCGCTCGGCCCGCCACCAGCCCTGGTCGTGCAGTTCGCACGCGTGGCAGTCGGCCATGCTGTCCCGGTCGGCGGCCAGCCACGCGGTGTACGCCCGCTCGGCCCGCGCCAGGTCCCCGATGGACCGCGCGACCGTGAACTCGGTGCTGCGGACCGCCCGTTCGGAGTGACCGGCGAGGCGGTAGCGGCGTTCCATCTCGCCGAGCCACTTCTCGATGGAGGCGAGCGGAACGTGCGGCTGGCCGACCATTCCGGAGGACACCCACTTGAAGACCCAGTGCAGGGAGTGGGTCTCGTACTCGTCGAAGTCCTCGGGCCGTTCGTCCCACATGCGCAGCAGGCGCGCGAAGGGGACGAACATCTTGTCCTTCTCGGAGCTGTAGTTGTAGACCTTCAGCTGGTGGCCGAGCGCCTCGATCACGGCGAGCGGGATGTTCAGCTTCTCGGCCTCGGCGAGCAGGAGTTCCGCGCGCGCGTTGCGGGCCGGGCCCTCCGGCTGCTCGTAGTTCTCCTGCATCGCCCGGCGCAGCGCGTCGAAGTCCATGTTTTCACCGGTCCGGCTCATCGGGGGCCCTCCTCCGGGGAGTCGCTGTGGGTGGCCCACTCCAGGAGGCCGATGAACGCCCGATTCAGGAGCGCCGAGTCCGCCGGTCGCAGCGGGCGCTGCGCCATCAGCAGGGCCTGGCCGTAGAGGGACTCCGTCGCCGTCCCGATCAGCTCCCGGTCGTCGAGCGAACTGATCTTCCGGATCAACGGGTTGAGGTGGTTGAGCACCAGCCGCGCGCGCGGGGCGCTGCCCCGCAGCGAGCCGAGGATGCCCGCCCACAGGTCGTCGGCCTGTTCCTCGGCGTCCGCGCGCGCCTGCTCGTGGCGGGCCGCCCGGTCGTCCAGGTGCAGTGCGGGCACGGAGAGGGGATGGAAGGCGCGCAGGACCACATCGCACCCCAGGGGGTCGAGTTTGGCCCGCGCGGCCCCCAGGAAGGCCGACAGGGCCAGCTCCACCGCCGGGTCGACCGAGTCCAGATGTGCGGTCACCGTGTCGGCGTCCAGCTCCGCCACGACCGTCCCGGGCCGCACCGAGGGCAGCGCCTCGACCAGCTCGCTGTCGTACGTGTAGCCGCCGTTGACGACACCCACGCCCTGCGCGGACGCGATCGGCGCGACCTGGCGGTACTCCTCCACGGACCGCGTGAAGTGCACCACCGGGTGCCGCTGGGCGAACTCCTCCAGGGACAGCTGCCCGTCGGTCGTCTCGAAGGGCAGCCACGGCAGCATCGTGCGCAGCATCTCGCTGTCGTGCCGCGCCAGGGACTTCACGCCCAGGTGGTGCACCGACAGGAAGGCCGCGAGCCTCTCGGGATCACCGGCCGCGAGCCCCGTCAGCCAGGCCCTGATCCGCTCACCCAGCGCCTCCCGTACGCCCGCCAGGGCCTCGTCCTCGTACAGCGCCTCCCGGGACGCTGTGGGCCGCAGGCTGTCGGTGTCGAGGACGCAGCGCACGAAGAACGCCCAGTCGGGCAGCAGCTGTTCGGCCCGCTCGGTGAGCAGCATGCCCTTCAGGTGCACGCGATGACCGGCGCGCTGGGCGGGACTGACGGCGGACGGCAGCACGTAGGCCACCCCGCGTATCCCGGCGAGCGGCACGTCCAGGTCGATCGAGTCCAGCGGTGTGAACCCGAACAGCTCGTGGCAGTGCCGCCCCAGGGCCACCCTTCGGGTGGCGGGGCTCGGGTACGCGCGGTCCCAGGGCGCCGGAAGGTCCGTGACCGCCTCTTCGCCCACCCGTACGTCGTACGGAAGCAGTGATCCGAAGTCCCGGGCCAGCGAGAGGACCCGCTCCTCGGACAGCCAGTCGGCCGCGCCCGGCCGCGCCACCAGGTACACGGTCGTACCCGGCTCGGGGCGGGCCTCGTGAGGCAGCGTACGGACCGTGTACGAGCCGTCGTCGGCCGCCGTCCACTCCACGGGCGGTGCGTCCGGCGTACGGGCGCTGCGGCTGACCACCCGGATGCGCTCGGCGACCACGAAGCAGGCGAGCAGGCCGATGCCGAACTGCCCGAGGAAGTCGGAGCGCGCCGACTCCAGGCCCTCCGCCCGCTTGGAGCTGCGGCCGATGGTCGCCAGGAGGCTGTGCACGTCCGTCTCGGTGAGCCCGATCCCGGAGTCCTCCACACGAAGGGCACCGCCCGGGCCGCCCTCGACGAACAGCCGCACCAGGGCAGGCGCGTCGGGCTGCTCGGCACGCCGGGCCGTGATCGCGTCCACGGCGTTCTGCAGCAGCTCACGCAGATAGACCTTGGGGCTGGAGTAGAGGTGGTGGGAGAGAAGGTCCACGAGGCCGCGCAGGTCGACCTGGAACGTATGGGGTGACTGGGAGCCTTGAGCTGACTGTGAGATCTGGGAGTCCATCGTCGCTGCGCCGGTGGGGGGACGTGCGACGGCGCGGGGTCGGGCGGTCCCAAGACGAGGTGACCGCGAACAGGGCCGGAGCCGGACATCCTAGGCCCCGAACCAGCCGTCTGACCAGCGGATTTCTGGGACGTATACGGCATTGTCAGTGCGGTGGTGTGCAATGGATCTCGTGCCCGCGCTCGAAGAACCACTGAAGAAGGTGCTCGGACCCGCCACCGCGAAGGTGATGGCCGAGCACCTCGGCCTGCACACCGTCGGCGACCTCCTGCACCACTATCCCCGCAGGTACGAGGAGCGCGGCCAGCTCACCCACCTCGCCGACCTGCCCCTGGACGAGCATGCGACGGTGGTCGCCCAGGTCGCCGACGCCCGCCTGCTCACCTTCTCCTCGCCCAAGGCCCCCCGGGGCAAGGGCCAGCGCCTCGAAGTGACCATCACGGACGGCAGCGGCCAGCTCAAGCTGGTCTTCTTCGGCAACGGCGTGCACAAGCCCCACAAGGAGCTCCTGCCCGGCACGCGCGCGCTGTTCGCGGGCAAGGTCTCCGTCTTCAACCGCCGCCTCCAGCTGGCCCACCCGGCGTACGAGCTGCTGCGCGGCGAGGACGTGTCCGAGACGGTGGACACCTGGGCGGGCGCCCTCATCCCGCTCTATCCCGCCACCGCCAAGCTGGAGTCCTGGAAGATCGCCAAGGCGGTCCAGACGGTGCTGCCGAGCGCCCAGGAGGCCACCGACCCACTGCCGGAGTCCCTGCGGGCCGGCCGCGGTCTGGTCCCCCTCCCCGAGGCCCTGCTGAAGATCCACCGCCCGCACACCAAGGCGGACATCGAGGACGCCCGCTCCCGCCTCAAGTGGGACGAGGCCTTCGTCCTCCAGGTCGCCCTGGCCCGCCGCCGCCACGCGGACGCCCAACTGCCCGCCGTGGCCCGCAGACCCAAGAAGGACGGCCTGCTGACCGCCTTCGACGCCAAGCTCCCCTTCACTCTCACCGAGGGCCAGCAGAAGGTCACCAAGGAGATCTTCGACGACCTGGCCACCGAGCATCCGATGCACCGGCTGCTGCAGGGAGAGGTCGGAAGCGGGAAGACGATGGTGGCCCTGCGCGCCATGCTCGCCGTCGTCGACGCGGGCGGTCAGGCCGCGATGCTCGCGCCCACCGAGGTGCTCGCCCAGCAGCACCACCGGTCGATCACCGAGATGATGGGGGAGCTGGCCGAGGGCGGCATGCTCGGTGGCGCCGAGCACTCCACCAAGGTGGTGCTGCTCACCGGGTCCATGGGGGCGGCCGGGCGGAGGCAGGCACTGCTCGACCTGGTCACCGCCGAGGCCGGGATCGTCATCGGGACGCATGCGCTGATCGAGGACAAGGTGCAGTTCCACGACCTGGGCCTGGTTGTCGTGGACGAGCAGCACCGGTTCGGCGTCGAGCAGCGGGACGCCCTGCGCGGCAAGGGAAAACAGCCCCCGCACCTCCTGGTGATGACCGCCACCCCGATCCCGCGCACGGTCGCCATGACCGTCTTCGGCGACCTGGAGACCTCCGTCCTGGACCAGCTCCCCGCCGGCCGCTCGCCCATCGCCAGCCATGTCGTCCCGGCCGCCGACAAACCCCACTTCCTCTCGCGCGCGTGGGAGCGCGTGCGCGAGGAGGTGTCCAACGGCCATCAGGCGTACGTGGTCTGCCCGCGGATCGGTGACGAGGACGACGACCCGAAGAAGTCCAAGAAGAAGCCGTCCCCGGAGGACGAGGCCGAGAAGCGCCCGCCCCTCGCGGTCCTCGACGTCGCCGACCAACTGGCCAAGGGCCCGCTCCAGGGACTCAAGGTCGAGGTCCTGCACGGCCGCATGCCCCCGGACGACAAGGACGCCGTGATGCGCCGCTTCGCCGCGGGTGAGACGGACGTGCTGGTCGCCACGACGGTCATCGAGGTCGGGGTGAACGTCCCGAACGCCACCGCGATGGTGATCATGGACGCCGACCGCTTCGGCGTCTCCCAGCTCCACCAGCTGCGAGGCCGCGTCGGCCGTGGCTCCGCCCCGGGCCTCTGCCTCCTGGTCACCGAGATGGCCGAGGCCAGCCCGGCCCGCCAGCGGCTGACCGCGGTCGCCTCGACCCTCGACGGCTTCGAGCTCTCCCGCATCGACCTCGAACAGCGCCGCGAGGGCGATGTCCTCGGCCAGGCCCAGTCCGGCGCCCGCACCTCACTGCGGATGCTCGCCGTCATCGACGACGAGGAGATCATCGCCGAGGCCCGCGAGGAGGCCTCCGCGGTGGTCGAGTCCGACCCGGACCTGGAACACCTCCCCGGCCTGCGCACAGCCCTCCAGGCCCTGCTGGACGAGGAGAGGGAGCAGTACCTGGAGAAGGGCTGAGCACCGGAGCGCCCCGTCAGGGGGCGCCCCAAAGGGGCGCGGGGAACTGTGCGACCAGCCACAACGGACCCGCGGCCGCCCCCCAACGCGAACCCCCCACCCCCGCAGCCCAGAAAACGCACCCGCCGCCCCCGCCTGCCAGACTGGGGCCCGTGACCGCCCCCTCCCGCAAGGACCCGAGATGACCCGCGTGATCGCCGGCACCGCAGGCGGCCGCCGCCTGGCCGTCCCCCCGGGCACCGGCACAAGGCCCACGTCCGACCGGGCCCGCGAGGGACTCTTCTCCACCTGGCAGTCCCTGCTCGGCGGCCCCCTGGAAGGCGACCGCGTCCTCGACCTGTACGCCGGCTCCGGCGCCGTCGGCCTGGAGGCGCTGAGCCGCGGCGCCGGCCACACCCTCCTCGTGGAGGCCGACGCCCGCGCGGCCCGCATCATCCGGGAGAACGTGAAGGCGCTGGGCCTCCCCGGCGCCGAGGTCAGGCCCGGCAAAGCGGAACAGATCATCCGCACGGCGGCGCCGGCGGCACCGTACGACCTCGTCTTTCTCGATCCGCCGTACGCCGTCACGGACGACGATCTTCGCGAGATCCTGCTCACACTCCGCTCCGGGGGCTGGCTCGCGGGCGAAGCGCTCGTCACCGTTGAACGCAGTACTAGAGGCGGCGAATTCCGGTGGCCCGACGGCTTCGAGGCATTGAGGTCCCGTCGCTACGGCGAGGGAACGTTTTGGTACGGTCGCGCCGCCTCTACGTGCGAAGACGCACGATGACCGGACCGGAGAGCGAGGGATCTCAAGTGCGCCGCGCCGTCTGTCCCGGGTCGTTCGACCCGATTACCAACGGACATCTCGACATCATCGCCCGAGCCTCCAAGCTGTACGACGTCGTGCACGTCGCGGTGATGATCAACCAGTCCAAGAGGGGCCTGTTCGAGATCGAGGAGCGGATCGACCTGATCCGCCAGGTCACCGCCGAGTTCGGCAACGTCGAGGTGGAGTCCTTCCACGGCCTCCTCGTCGACTTCTGCAAGGAACGCGACATCCCGGCCATCGTCAAGGGCCTGCGCGCGGTCAGCGACTTCGACTACGAGCTGCAGATGGCCCAGATGAACAACGGCCTCTCCGGCGTCGAGACCCTCTTCGTCCCGACCAACCCCACCTACAGCTTCCTGTCCTCCTCGCTGGTCAAGGAGGTCGCGACCTGGGGCGGCGACGTGGCCCACCTGGTTCCGCCGGTGGTCCTGGAAGCCCTCAGGGAGCGCCTGAAGAAGGACTGACGGAGCCCCGGAAATCTGACAGTGCGTCACCCGGTGTCGGGAGGGGCGGGAGTGGTCGTACAGTCGATGCGTCCGTCTCCATCACAGCTGTAGAGAGTGGCGAGCACACGGTGGACGTGCAGAAGAAGCTCGATGAGATCGTCTCGGCGGTCGGCAGCGCCCGTTCCATGCCCATGTCGGCCTCGTGCGTGGTCAACCGCGCCGAGCTCCTCTCCCTGCTCGAAGAGGTGCGCCAGGCGCTGCCCGGCTCCCTCGCCCAGGCCCAGGAGCTGATCGGCGGCCGCGAGCAGATGGTCGAGCAGGCCCGCCTGGAGGCCGAGCGGATCATCGAGTCCGCGCACGCCGAGCGCGGCAGCCTGATCTCCGACACCGAGGTCGCCCGCCGCTCGCAGAACGAGGCGGACCGCATCCTCTCCGAGGCCCGCAAGGAGGCCGAGGACGTCCGCGCCGAGGCCGACGAGTACGTCGACTCCAAGCTCGCCAACTTCGAGGTCGTCCTCACCAAGACCCTCGGCTCCGTCGGCCGCGGCCGCGAGAAGCTCCTCGGCACGGGCCCCGGCACCGACGAGCAGGGCTACGAGGACGAGGACGCCCCCGAGCGCAGCCACGACCCGGAGACCCTGCGCCGCAACGCCGACGCGTACGTCGACGTCAAGCTCGGCGCCTTCGAGGCCGTGCTCGCCAAGACCCTGGACGCCGTCGGCCGAGGCCGCCAGAAGCTGCACGGCCGGATCGCCAGCGACGACCTCGGCGACCTGGGCGGCTTCGCCGAGGACGGCAACGCGCAGCACACGACCGACGCCGAGTACCTGGACGGCCTCTCGGACCTCTCCGAGCGGCCCGCCCAGCCGGCCGCCGCGCCCCAGGCCCCGGCGGCGGTCCCGGCCCAGCAGCAGTACGCGCAGCAGGACGCGTACGCCTATCAGCAGCAGACCGCCGATCCGTACGGGTACCAGCAGCAGTACGCGCAGCAGGACGGATACGGCTACCAGCAGCAGACCGCCGATCCCTACGCCGCCTATCCGCAGCAGCAGGGCTACGACCAGCAGGCCGCATACGACCCGAACCTGCAGCAGGGGTACGGCCAGGCCCCGCAGGCTCCCCAGCCGCAGCAGGCACAGGCCAACGCCCTCGACGAGACCAGTCTCTTCGACACCACCATGATCAGCGCGGAGCAGCTGAGGGCCTACGAACAGGGGCGCTGACGCCGGATTGGGCCGAGAGCGAAAGGTCCAGTACCCTGGTTCTTCGGTCGCGTGTACGTCCGCGATCAACGCTGCCCGGGAAGCACCGAAGGGTGGCGACCCACAGAGTTTCAAGATCGAAAGCAGGAATGGCCCTGAACGCCCGCCTCGACCACCGCAACCCTCTCGTGTTCGACACACACGAGCTGGGGCGGCGGCCTGGCGCGCTGCAGCGCCTGACCCGTGAGATCGACGCTCCCAAGGATTTCGGTATCCAGGGAGTCATCGGAGTGCCGGAAGGCGCCCCGGTGAAGCTCGAACTCCGCCTGGAGTCGGTCATGGAAGGTGTGCTTGTCACAGGCACCGCCCGTGCACTGGCCAAGGGGGAGTGCGTAAGGTGTCTGGAGCCGGTCGAGCAGCAGCTCGAAGCGGATTTCCAGGAGATGTTCTCGTACCCTGACGCCGACGACCGGGGCCGTGTGAAAGCGGAGCCGGCCGACGACGCCGAGGACGACGAGGACACGCTCTTCATCGAGGACGGCCTGTTCGACCTCGAACCCGTGCTGCGTGATGCGGTGGTGCTCGCACTGCCGATGCAGCCGGTGTGCCAGGACGACTGCCCCGGCCTGTGCTCCCAGTGCGGAGCCCGGCTCGCGGACGACCCGGACCACCACCACGACGCCGTCGACATCCGTTGGGCGGCACTGCAGGGACTCGCCGGTTCACTCGAAGATGGCGAGAAGGACGAGATGAGTGGCGAAGCGCCTCGATCGGCGCGCGCCAACGAGAAGCAGGAGAAGTAGCCGTGGCTGTTCCGAAGCGGAAGATGTCGCGCAGCAACACGCGCCACCGCCGGTCGCAGTGGAAGGCTGCGGTCCCCACCCTGGTTGCGTGCGAGCGCTGCCACGAGCCCAAGCAGCAGCACATCGCCTGCCCTGCTTGCGGCACCTACAACAAGCGCCAGGTCCTCGAGGTCTGAGCGGCTGGTGAGAGGTCTGATGTCTGACGCCCAGGCGGACTCAAACGCCAAGAAAAAGGCGGACAACACAGCCTCGTCCCACACGCTTCTGGAAGGGCGGCTCGGCTACAAGCTCGAGTCCGCCCTTCTGGTGCGTGCACTGACCCACCGTTCGTACGCGTACGAGAACGGCGGTCTGCCCACCAACGAGCGGCTGGAGTTCCTCGGGGACTCCGTGCTCGGCCTCGTGGTCACGGACACGCTGTACACCACCCACCCCGACCTCCCAGAAGGCCAACTGGCCAAGCTGCGGGCCGCGGTGGTCAATTCGCGTGCGCTGGCGGAGGTGGGCCGCGGGCTCGAACTCGGCTCCTTCATCCGGCTCGGCCGGGGCGAAGAGGGCACGGGCGGCCGGGACAAGGCGTCCATCCTCGCCGACACCCTTGAAGCGGTGATCGGCGCTGTCTATCTCGACCAGGGTCTCGACGCGGCGGGCGAACTCGTCCACCGCCTCTTCGACCCGCTGATCGAGAAATCCTCGAATCTGGGAGCGGGCCTGGACTGGAAGACCAGTCTCCAGGAGCTCACGGCGACCGAGGGGCTCGGCGTGCCCGAGTACCTGGTCACCGAGACCGGCCCGGATCACGAGAAGACCTTCACTGCTGCTGCCCGCGTCGGAGGCGTCTCGTACGGCACCGGCACCGGCCGCAGCAAGAAGGAGGCGGAGCAGCAGGCCGCGGAATCCGCGTGGCGTGCGATCCGCTCCGCCGCGGACGAACGCGCGAAGGTGGCGAAGGCCGCGGCGGAGGCCGAGGCGTCCGCAGCGGCCAAGGCCTCCGTGAAGGCCGAGGCCGTCGCGGCAGCCGAAGCTTCCGCGGCAGCCGAGAAGGCCGCAGCCACCAAGGAGGCCGCAGCCACCAAGGAGGCCACGGCGGCCGGGGAAGCTGTCGAGGCTCCCTCGACGGCGGCATCCGACACCGCCTCCGCCTGACCGAGCCGCGGTTCAGCGCTGTGACCGATCGCCCGTCCCCCGTTCGAGGGGGCGGGCGATCGTGTTCGGCGGCGCCGGCGGTACGCTGCGGGCGCGCGGCCCGAGTCGGGGGCGCCCGAGTCATCGGCCCACGCATCCGGAGGAGAAGCCGTGCCCGAACTGCCCGAGGTCGAGGTCGTACGACGGGGCCTCGAACGCTGGGTCAGCGGACGGATCGTCGCCGACGTCCAGGTGCTGCATCCGCGTGCGGTGCGCCGGCACATCGCGGGTGGTGAGGACTTCGGGGCCCGGCTCAAGGGCCACCGGATCGGACTGGCGCAGCGTCGCGGCAAGTACCTCTGGCTGCCGCTCGCGGACTCCCCGAGCGCCGTTCTCGCGCACCTCGGAATGAGCGGACAGCTCCTCGTCCAGCCGCAGGACGCGGCCGACGAGAAGCATCTGCGCATCCGTGTCCGGTTCGAGGACGCCCTCCACACCGAACTCCGCTTCGTCGACCAACGGACCTTCGGTGGGCTGTCGTTGCACGAGACGTCCCCCGACGGGCTGCCCGACGTCATCGCGCACATCGCGCGCGACCCGCTGGACCCGCTGTTCGACGACGACGCGTTCCACGAGGCGCTGCGGCGTCGGCGTACGACCGTCAAACGCGCCCTGCTGGACCAGTCGTTGATCAGCGGCGTCGGCAACATCTATGCGGACGAGGCGCTTTGGCGTGCGCGGTTGCACTACGAGCGTCCCACCACCGGGTTCACGCGCCCGCGCACGGCCGAACTCCTGGGCCATGTACGGGATGTGATGAACGCCGCCCTCGCCGTCGGCGGCACCAGCTTCGACAGCCTCTACGTCAACGTGAACGGGGAGTCGGGCTACTTCGACCGCTCGCTCGACGCGTACGGCAGGGAGGGCGAGCCGTGCCGGCGGTGCGGCACCGTGATGCGGCGCAGGCCCTGGATGAACCGGTCCAGCTACTTCTGCCCGCGCTGTCAGCGGCCGCCGCGCGCCGTGTCGTAACGCTCGCGCGCTCCCAGTACGTCGTCCATGTGCCCCTGCACGAAGTGGATGAGGGACAGCAGTCGCTCGGCGACCTCGCGGCCCAGGGGCGTCAGCTCGTAGTCCACCCGCGGGGGATTCGTCGGTTGGGCCTCGCGGTGCACCAGGCCGTCGCGCTCCAGCGCGTGCAGGGTCTGGGACAGCATCTTCTCGCTGACGCCGTCCACGCGCCGGCGCAGTTCGTTGAAACGGAACGAGCCCTCGTACAGCGCCCCCAGCGTGAGCGCGCCCCAGCGCCCCGTGACGTGCTCCAGAGTGCCCCGGGACGGGCACACCTTGGAGAAGACGTCGAACTCGAGGTCCGGTCGCTCCGTGAGGTCCATGCGCCCAGAATACTCGCCGCAGCGCAAACCGAAGAGGGGGCGCTAACTTTTCGCTAGCGCCCCCTCTTCGATTACTCGTGCCCCGTAGGGGCGCGGGGAACTGCGCGATCAGCCACAGACGGCCCGCAGGTCTGGAACGGCGCTCCCCGCGGAGCGCTCAGTAGCCGAAGTCCTGCGTCCACCAAGGGCCGCCCGACGCGAAGTGCGCGCCGACGCCCAGGGTCTTGAAGTCGCAGTTCAGGATGTTCGCGCGGTGGCCGGGGCTGTTCATCCAGGCCTCCATCACCGCGGCGGCGTCGGCCTGGCCGCGGGCGATGTTCTCGCCGCCGAGGTTCGAGATGCCGAGCTTCTCGGCGCGGTCCCAGGGGGAGGCCCCGCTCGGGTCCGTGTGGTCGAAGAAGCCCCGCGCTGCCATGTCCTCGCTGAAGGACTCGGCCAGCGCCGCCAGCGTGCTGGAAGCGGTCACCGGGCTGCAGCCGGCCTTCGCCCGCTCCTCGTTGACCAGCGACAACACCTCGGCCTCGGCCTTGGACGCGGTGGACACCGCCTTCGACGGAGCCGTCTCGGGTGCCTTCTTCTCCGGCGCCTTCGTGGTCGGCTCGGTCTTCGGCTTCTCCTTGACCGGAGCCTTCGTCGACGGCTTCGCGGAGGGGGTCTTCGTCTCGGTCTTCTCCGGGGCCTTCGTCGGCGAGACCGTCGGAGACGCGGAGCGCTCCAGGTCACGGCTGGTGCCCGAGTCCTCGCGGTCGTCCGTGGTGCCGTCCGTGCCGCCCTGGGTCTGCACGTCGCTCGGCGAGTCCTGGGCGCGGACCTTGTCCGCGTTGCCGCCGCCTATCGAGAGGCTGTCGCTGCCCGGGATCAGTCCGGAGGCGACCGCGACGGCGCCCATGGCGACGGCTGCCGAGACACCGAGCAGACCGGTGCGTACGGGCGTCACGTTCTTCTTGCGGCGGCGGTGGCCGCGGCCGGCACCGCCGTCCGGGGCATAGCCGGTCGTGGCGTGGGTGGCGGGATCCGCGGCGAAGAGGTAGGTGTCGCTCTTCGAGTAGAGGTCGCCGGTCTCGTGGATGCCGCCCGGCGAGTCGTACATGCCCGCGGTCGCATAGGGGCTGCCGTTCAGGTAGTCCCCGGCGGTCAGGTGGTCACCCGCGGCCGCGTAGTCGCCCTCACCCGCGTAATCACCCGAGTCTGCCGCCGCGTAACCGCCCGCGTATGTATCGTACGTTTGTGTGACCCCGGTGGCGCGGCCTGTGGCGGCGCGGCCGGCGGCGGAGCGTCGGTGGCGTCCCATCTCCTGGCCTTCCTCATCCTTCGGTCAACGTTCCTCACCCGAACGAGTGAGGCTCATTGGGTCGGGACGGTACCCCATGGCGCAAGGGGAGGAAGTGCTCCGAGAGCATTTGGCCGGTTAGCGTGCAGCCATGAGCGAGGATGTAAGGCTGGTCGCGTGGGTACGCGGACGGGTCCAAGGTGTGGGTTTCCGCTGGTACACACGGGCCAAGGCGCTGGAGATCGGCGACCTGAGTGGTTTTGCTCTCAATTTGGGGGACGGACGGGTCCAGGTGGTCTCCGAAGGCCCTCGGGCCGAATGCCAGCGACTCCTCGACTGGCTCCAGGGGGACGACACGCCGGGCCGCGTCGACGGAGTCACTGAGATTTGGGACACGCCCCGCGGCGGCTACGACGGCTTCGCCATCCGGTGAGATCCACTCCGCTCCACCGGTTGCAACACCCCTGGCAACGGGCGCGGGGCGTGCGCCGGGCACCTGCCACAGGCGGAAAGCGCCTGGTGGTTGCCAAGAATCGCTTGTCGTGGCAGGCTCCGCGAGTAAGGATGATCTCTACGCCCCCAGGGCCCCGAAACAGTGGCCGCGCCGCCCGTTCTGAAGCCGCGCGCCCCGGGTTGGCCCCCAATACGGGGCGTGATCGTGTTGACCGTCAAACTTTTTGGTGAGACGCTGAAAGTCCCCGCGCACCTTAGCTGTTTGGCATGTAAGAGCGGCAGCAAAAACTCGTCAGTGCCAAGCATCGCGGGTGCGATTCCCTCACGACCCACACCGCTTCGGTCGGTCACTCAGTGTGGAGGACCATCCATCATGGCAAAGGCGCTTCTCGGTTACGTCGGCGGTTCCGACCCGCGACTCATTGCCGAGATGCGACGGCTCCAGCAGCGCGTCCAGGACCTGGAATCCGAGCTCGTACGGATCCAGGCCGAGAACGACGCGCTCGCGGCTGCCGCTTCTCACGACTCGCTTCTCGAAAGCATCGACGTACCCCAGGCGGAGCCTGCGCTCACCTGATCACTGAATCGCATCGTCGCCACCAGTGAACAGGCTGCCCGTGTCAGCCGCTGACAGAGTTGCAAGGGACGCTTCGGCGTCCCTTCTTTCTTGCCCCCGCGCACTCTTTCACTGTCTTTAACGTTTGGTGTGCCCTGCACGTTCAAGGGTGAAACCGCGCGTTCATGGAGTGATACCCACCCGGAAGGTAGAGTCCGGCTGCGTGCACCTCAAGGCCCTGACCCTGCGCGGGTTCAAATCGTTCGCCTCGGCGACCACGCTGCGGTTCGAGCCGGGCATCACCTGTGTCGTGGGCCCCAACGGCTCGGGCAAGTCCAATGTCGTGGACGCCCTCAGCTGGGTCATGGGCGAGCAGGGCGCCAAGTCCCTGCGTGGCGGCAAGATGGAGGACGTCATCTTCGCCGGCACCACGGGGAGGCCCCCGCTCGGCCGCGCCGAGGTGTCCCTGACCATCGACAACTCCGACGGCGCGCTGCCCATCGAGTACGCCGAGGTCACCATCACGCGGATCATGTTCCGCAACGGCGGCAGCGAGTACCAGATCAACGGCGACACGTGTCGCCTCCTCGACATCCAGGAACTCCTCTCCGACTCCGGCATCGGCCGCGAGATGCACGTCATCGTCGGACAGGGCCAGCTCGACTCCGTCCTGCACGCCGATCCGATGGGCCGCCGCGCCTTCATCGAGGAGGCCGCGGGCGTTCTCAAGCACCGCAAGCGCAAGGAGAAGGCGCTGCGGAAGCTGGACGCGATGCAGGCCAACCTCGCGCGCGTGCAGGACCTCACCGACGAACTCCGGCGCCAGTTGAAGCCGCTGGGCCGGCAGGCCGCCGTCGCCCGCCGGGCCGCCGTGATCCAGGCCGACCTCCGCGACGCCCGTCTCCGGCTGCTCGCCGACGATCTCGTACGGCTCCGGGGGGCGCTCCAGGCCGAGGTCGCCGACGAGGCCGCGCTCAAGGAGCGCAAGGAGGCGGCCGAGGCCGATCTGAAGAAGGCGCTCCAGCGCGAGGCGATGCTGGAGGACGAGGTACGGCGGCTCACCCCGCGCCTGCAGCGAGCCCAGCAGACCTGGTACGAGCTGTCGCAGCTGGCCGAGCGGGTGCGCGGCACGGTCTCGCTGGCGGACGCGCGGGTCAAGAGCGCGACCGCGCAGCCGCCGGAGGAGCGGCGCGGGCGCGACCCCGAGGACATGGAACGCGAGGCCGCCCGGATCCGTGAGCAGGAGGCCGAGCTCGAAGCGGCCCTGGAGGCGGCCGAGCGGGCCCTGGAGGACACCGTCTCCCACCGGGCCGACCTCGAGCGGGAACTGGCGGTGGAGGAGCGGCGCCTGAAGGACGTGGCCCGCGCCATCGCGGACCGCCGCGAAGGTCTGGCCCGGTTGAACGGGCAGGTCAACGCGGCCCGTTCGCGCGCAGCCTCCGCCCAGGCGGAGATCGACCGGCTCGCCTCCGCCCGCGACGAGGCGCAGGAGCGGGCCGTCGCCGCCCAGGAGGAGTACGAGCAGCTCAAGGCCGAGGTCGACGGCCTGGACGCGGGCGACGAGGAACTCGCCGAGCGGCACGAGGGGGCCAAGCGCGCCCTCTCCGACGCCGAGTCCGCCCTGACCGAGGCCCGCGAGGCGGCCACCGCGGCCGAACGCAAGCGCGCCGCCACGCAGGCCCGTCACGAGGCGCTGTCGCTGGGGCTTCGCCGGAAGGACGGCACGGGGGCGCTGCTCGTGGCGAAGGACCGGCTGACGGGTCTGCTGGGTCCGGCGGCGGAACTGCTCTCCGTCACACCCGGCCACGAGGTCCCGGTCGCGGCCGCCTTCGGCGCGGCGGCGGACGCCATCGCGGTGACCAGCCCGTCCGCGGCGGCGGACGCCATCCGCCTGCTGCGCAAGCAGGACGGGGGACGGGCGGCGCTGTTGCTGGCGGGGGCGCCGGATGCCGCCTCGGCCGGGGGAGCTTTCGGCAACACCGGCGACGTAACCGGCGGGCCGTCCGGGTCGTTCGGGCCGTCTGGGCAGTCCGGCGCGGACCGGCAGTCCGGCGCGGACCGGCAGTCCGGCGCGGACCGGCAGTCCGGCGCGGACCGGCAGTCCGGCGCGGACCGGCAGAC
>NZ_JBITFQ010000017.1:104519-185074 GCF_044456225.1 Streptomyces sp. NPDC050988
CGGCAGTCCGGCGCGGACCGGCAGTCCGGCGCGGACCGGCAGTCCGGCGCGGACCGGCAGTCCGGCGCGGACCGGCAGTCCGGCGCGGACCGGCAGCTCGGCGCGGGCGGGCAGTCCGGCGCGGGCGTCGGTGAGACGTCCTCCGGGGGAGATCCGGAGCGAGGCGGTCCGGAGCGCGGTGCTCCGACGTTCGCCGCCGATCTCGTCCGTGGGCCCTCCGATCTCATGCCTGCCGTACGGCTGCTGCTGCGGGGCGTCGTCGTGGTCGGGACGCTGGAGGACGCGGAGGACCTCGTCTACTCCCGGCCCGAGCTGACCGCGGTGACCGCAGAGGGGGACCTGCTCGGGGCGCACTTCGCCCAGGGCGGTTCCGCCGGGGCGCCGAGCCTGCTCGAAGTACAGGCCTCTGTCGACGAGGCGGCGGCCGAGCTGGAAGAACTGGGCGTGCTGTGCGAGGAGTTGACCGAGGAGCAGCACCGGGCCGCTGAGCTGCGCAGGGAACGGACCGCTCTCGTCGAGGAGTTGGGCGAGCGCCGGCGGGCCGGTGAGCGGGAGAAGTCCCAGGTCGCCCAGCAGCTCGGGCGGTTGGCCGGGCAGGCGCGGGGCGCCGCCGGTGAGGCCGAGCGGAGCACCGCTGCGGCCGCACGTGCGCAGGAAGCCCTCGAACGGGCCGTCCAGGAGGCGGAGGAGCTGGCCGAACGGCTCGCCGTCGCCGAGGAGATGCCGTTCGAGGAGGAGCCCGACACCTCCGTACGGGACCGGCTCGCGGCCGACGGGGCCAACGCCCGGCAGACCGAGATGGAGGCCCGGCTCCAGACGCGTACGCATGAGGAGCGGGTCAAGGGGCTTGCCGGGCGGGCCGATTCGCTCGACCGGGCCGCGCGGGCCGAACGCGAGGCACGCGCGCGTGCCGAGCAGCGCAAGGCACGGCTGCGGCACGAGGCCGCTGTCGCCGGGGCCGTCGCCTCCGGCGCGCGGCAGCTGCTCGCGCACGTCGAGGTCTCGCTCGCCCGGGCGGACGAGGAGCGCACGGCCGCGGAGCGGGCCAAGGCGCGGCGCGAGCAGGATCTCGTCGTCGCCCGCAACGAGGGCCGCGACCTCAAGGCCGAGCTGGACAAGCTCACGGACTCGGTGCACCGCGGCGAGGTCCTCGGGGCCGAGAAGCGGATGCGGATCGAGCAGCTGGAGGCCAAGGCGCTGGAGGAGCTGGGGGTCGAACCGGCCGGACTGATCGCGGACTTCGGGCCGGACCAGCTCGTACCGCCCTCCCTGCCCGCCGAGGGCGAGGAGCTGCCGGAGGATCCGGAGCATCCGCGCAACCAGCCCCGCCGCTTCCACCGTGCCGAGCAGGAGAAGCGCCTCAAGTCCGCCGAGCGGGCCTACCAGCAGCTGGGCAAGGTCAACCCGCTGGCCCTGGAGGAGTTCTCCGCGCTGGAGGAGCGCCACAAGTTCCTCAGCGAGCAGCTGGAGGACCTGAAGAAGACGCGCGCCGACCTTCTCCAGGTGGTCAAGGAGGTCGACGAGCGGGTCGAGCAGGTCTTCACCCAGGCGTTCTGGGACACGGCGCGGGAGTTCGAAGGGGTCTTCAGCCGGCTGTTCCCGGGTGGGGAGGGGCGGCTGATCCTCACCGATCCCGACAACATGCTCACGACGGGTGTCGATGTGGAGGCGCGGCCGCCCGGGAAGAAGGTCAAGCGGCTGTCGCTGCTGTCCGGTGGCGAGCGGTCGCTGACCGCCGTGGCCATGCTCGTGTCGATCTTCAAGGCGCGGCCCAGTCCGTTCTATGTGATGGACGAGGTCGAGGCGGCGCTGGACGACACGAATCTCCAGCGGCTGATCCGGATCATGCAGGAGCTGCAGGAGGCTTCGCAGTTGATCGTGATCACGCATCAGAAGCGGACGATGGAAGTTGCTGACGCGCTTTATGGCGTGTCCATGCAGGGGGATGGTGTGTCGAAGGTCATCAGCCAGAGGCTGCGCTGACCTTCGGGCGGGCCGTCGTATCGCTGCGGGTTCGTCGTGGCTGGTCGCGCAGTTCCCCGCGCCCCTGACGGGGCGCGCCCATGACCAGGCGCCTTTAACGACCCGTTGCCATTTCTTCAAGAGTTGAACACATAGGTGTCTCTTGCTGCCTGAAGAAGTCACAGCTACCCCCTCTTGACTTCGGGACTTGAAGGCATAGGGTCGACGGCGTTGCTTTTACCTTCAGGTGGTGGGTGGCGTAAACGTGTGCGCCACTGGAAACACCGTCCTGAAGGGCTCGCCCCCACCCCCGGCAGTGAGGCCGGTGGCCCGAGGAGTTACACGTGACCAGCTCAGCGCAGCCGCTCAAGTCAGGAGCCCGTGAGGCTCATCCCGAACATCTCGGGCACGTCATCTTCATCGCGGCGGCGGCCGCGATGGGCGGTTTCCTCTTCGGTTACGACAGCGCCGTGATCAACGGCGCCGTCGAGGCCATCCGGCACCGGTACGACATCGGTTCCGCGGCCCTGGCCCAGGTCATCGCGATCGCGCTGATCGGCTGTGCGATCGGTGCCGCCACCGCGGGCCGGATCGCCGACCGCATCGGCCGTATCCGCTGCATGCAGATCTCGGCCGTGCTGTTCACCGTCAGCGCCGTCGGCTCCGCGCTGCCCTTCGCCCTGTACGACCTGGCCTTCTGGCGGGTCGTCGGTGGCTTCGCCATCGGTATGGCCTCGGTCATCGGCCCGGCCTATATCGCCGAGGTCGCCCCCGCCGCGTACCGCGGACGGCTCGGCTCCTTCCAGCAGGCCGCGATCGTCATCGGCATCGCCATCTCGCAGCTGGTCAACTGGGGCATCCTGAACGCCGCGGGCGGCGACCAGCGCGGCGAGATCATGGGCCTGGAGGCCTGGCAGGTCATGCTCGGCGTCATGGTCATTCCGGCCGTGCTGTACGGGCTGCTCTCCTTCGCGATCCCCGAGTCGCCGCGCTTCCTGATCTCTGTCGGCAAGGACGAGCGCGCCCGTGACGTGCTGCGCGAGGTCGAGGGAGGCGACGTCGACCTGGACGCCCGGGTCGTCGAGATCGAGCACGCCATGAAGAGCGAGCACAAGTCGGTCTTCAAGGACCTGCTCGGCGGGACCTTCTTCTTCAAGCCGATCGTCTGGATCGGCATCGGCCTCTCGGTCTTCCAGCAGTTCGTCGGCATCAACGTCGCGTTCTACTACTCCTCGACGCTGTGGCAGTCGGTCGGCGTCGACCCGTCCGAGTCGTTCTTCTACTCGTTCACGACGTCGATCATCAACATCGTCGGCACCGTGATCGCCATGATCTTCGTCGACCGGATCGGCCGTAAGCCGCTCGCGCTCATCGGCTCCGTGGGCATGGTCATCGGACTCGGACTGGAGGCCTGGGCCTTCTCCTTCGACCTCGTCGACGGCAAGCTGCCGGCCACCCAGGGCTGGGTCGCCCTGATCGCCGCCCATGTGTTCGTGCTCTTCTTCGCCCTCTCCTGGGGTGTCGTCGTCTGGGTCTTCCTCGGCGAGATGTTCCCGAACAAGATCCGCGCCGCCGCCCTCGGTGTCGCCGCCTCCGCGCAGTGGATCGCCAACTGGGCCATCACCGCGAGCTTCCCGTCGCTGGCCGACTGGAACCTCTCCCTGACCTACGTGATCTACACGGTCTTCGCCGCGCTCTCCATCCCGTTCGTGCTGAAGTTCGTGACGGAGACGAAGGGCAAGACCCTGGAGGAGATGGGCTAGCCCGTCCGGCCGCCGCGGCTCACGCCAGCCGGGCGGCCCCCCGAATTCGGGGGGAAGGGCCAAGTCCCCGCTGCCCCTCTCCCCGTTACCCGTAGGACGTACCGCCTCGGCCCGGCCCTCGAAGATCCCTCCCAGGATCTAGAGGCTCTTGAGCCGGGGCAGTACGTTCTCGCAGAACAGGTGCATGCTGCGCCAGCCCTCGTCGAGCGGCATCCCGCCGGACAGCGGATGCAGTACGTAGCTGTCGAGGCCCTGCGCCAGACACTCGTCCGGCGTAACGATCCGGTAGACGCCCTCGGCGCGCAGCTCGTCGACCGTCGTGGCCGCCGACCGCACCGCCGAGCGGATGTCGGACGACTGCCAGGAGGCGTACGTCCTGGCCTCGTGCAGGAAGTGCTCGCCGTGCTCGGCCCATACACGGTCCGGGTCCTCGGCGAGGTGCAGGAGCGGGGTGACCGCCGAGGGCATCATGGTCCAGCCCTGCGTGCCGTACTCGACCAGCCGCTCCTTGTAGTAGGCCTCCAGCTCCGGCAGATGCGCGCTCGGGAAGAACGGCAGGCCGAGCCGGGCCGCGCGCCGGGCCGCCGCCTTGGAGGAGCCGCCGACCAGCAGCAGAGGGTGCGGATCCGAGAAGGGGCGCGGCGTGACTCGTACCGTACGGCCCTGGTATTCGAACTCCTCGCCGGTCCACGCCTTCAGCAGCGTCTCCAGGAGCTCGTCCTGGAGGCGGCCGCGCCGCTTCCACTCCACGTCGAAGGTCGCGTACTCCTCGGGCCGGTAGCCGATCCCGGCGACCGTGATCAGCCGGCCGCCGCTCAGCAGGTCCAGTACGGCGATGTCCTCGGCCAGCCGCAGTGGGTCGTGCAGCGGGCCGATGATCGCCGAGACGGTGACCGCGATGCGCCGTGTCGCGCCGAAGACCGCGCCCGCGAAGGTGAAGGGCGAGGGCAGCCAGTTGTTGTCGACGCCGTGGTGCTCCTCGGTCTGCACGGTGGTCATCCCGCGGTCGTCCGCGTAGGTCGCCATCTCCAGCGCGGCCTTGTAGCGGGCGCTGAGCGAGGCGGGTGTCGCGCCGGGCTCAACGAGGTTGAAACGTACGACCGTTGCGGGCATGGGAAAGTCCCCCTTCGCCGAGCCGGGTGGGGTGCCGGTGATGTCGGTGCAGGGGGACCGTAGCTGACGGATCGTCAGACGGCCAGAGCGGTGGGCGTCTTGGTCGGCTTCGGCTGGGACCCCGACTCGGGCGCGGTCGCCGCAGGCTTTGGTGGCAGCGCGCGATGTCGGCGGCGACGCCGAGGTGGGAAGAGGTCGCGGGTGCGGGCAGGCTCCGCGCCGTGGAAGGCGAACAGTGATCGAACCTTAGTTCGGATCTCTCCTTTGTGGGGCTTATGTCCTTCGGAGGAAAACACAAGCAGTAGCCGTCAGGGGCCCATGGCCGATACTGGGTGCGTTATGGAAATCGTCATCCTTGCTGTAGTCATCGCCGTGGTCGTGATCGGCGCGCTCGGCGGGCTCGTCATCGGCAGCCGCAAGCGGAAGAAGCTGCCCCCGTCGCCCCCCGCCGCCCCCGACATCACCGCTCCGCCGGCCGAGCCGCATATCGGCGACGAGGCCGAGACGCCGCGCGACGAACCGCGCCGCACCATAGAGGAGGTGGATCTTCCGGACGCCTCGGCGGCCGCACCGGTCGCCGTCGACGAGCCCGTGCCGGTGGTCGAAGCGCCCCCGGTGGAGGTCCCGGAGCCGACCGCGGGTCGCCTGGTGCGCCTGCGCGCCCGCCTCTCCCGCTCGCAGAACGCGCTCGGCAAGGGGTTGCTCACGCTCCTCTCGCGCGAGCATCTCGACGAGGAGACCTGGGAGGAGATCGAGGACACGCTGCTCACCGCCGATGTCGGCGTGCAGCCCACCCAGGAGCTGGTCGAGCGGCTGCGCGAGCGCGTGCGGGTGCTCGGCACGCGAACCCCCGACGAGCTGCGGACCCTGCTGCGGGAGGAGCTGCTCACCCTCCTCGTGCCCGACTTCGACCGCACGGTGAACACCGAGTCCGGTCTGGACACCCCGGGCATCGTGATGGTCGTCGGGGTCAACGGCACCGGCAAGACCACCACCACAGGCAAGCTCGCGCGCGTGCTCGTCGCCGACGGCAAGCACGTGGTGCTCGGCGCGGCCGACACCTTCCGTGCCGCCGCCGCCGACCAGCTGCAGACCTGGGGCGAGCGCGTCGGCGCCCGTACCGTACGCGGCCCCGAGGGCGGCGACCCCGCGTCCATCGCCTTCGACGCCGTGAAGGAGGGCATCCAGGAGGGCGCGGACGTCGTACTCATCGACACCGCGGGCCGGCTGCACACCAAGACCGGTCTCATGGACGAGCTGGGCAAGGTCAAGCGCGTCGTCGAGAAGCACGCCCCGCTGGACGAGGTGCTGCTCGTCCTGGACGCCACCACCGGCCAGAACGGCCTGGTCCAGGCCCGGGTCTTCGCCGAGGTCGTCGACATCACCGGCATCGTCCTGACCAAGCTCGACGGCACGGCCAAGGGCGGCATCGTCATCGCCGTCCAGCGCGAACTGGGCGTCCCCGTCAAGCTCGTCGGCCTCGGCGAGGGCGCGGACGACCTGGCCCCGTTCGAGCCGGAGGCGTTCGTGGATGCCCTTATCGGAGAGTGACGTCCCGTACGAGAGGTACGTACGCGAGGAAGGGCCCCACCGCATGGTGCAGATGCGATGGGGCCCTGCTTTCCTTTGCGCCTAAACCGGCGCCGCTCTCGCGGACGTGGTTGCTCGCCGTCGTGGTTCCTCAATTGATGGCCGCGCTGTCAGGGTGGCGAAAGAAGGGCCTCGCCACATGGTGCAGATGCGGTGAGGCCCTTCGCTTCAGCGCCGCCAGCCGGGGCTACGCGCGCGACCGGTGTGCCACGTACGCCAACGTCCCCAGCAACAGCCGTGCCGCGGGTGGCTTCGTGGCCGAGTCGAGGGCGGGGGAGCGGAGCCAGTGGACCGGGCCGAGGCCGGCGCGGTCGGAGGGCGGGGCCGTGATGTATGTGCCGGGGCCCAGGCCGTGCAGGTCGAGCGCGGCGTCGTCCCAGCCCATGCGGTAGAGCAGCTCGGGCAGTTCGGCCGCGGCGCCGGGGGCGACGAAGAAGTGGGCGCGGCCGTCCGGGGTGGCGGCCACGGGGCCCACCGGGAGCCCCATGCGTTCGAGCCGGACCAGGGCGCGGCGGCCGGCCGGCTCGGCGACCTCGATGATGTCGAAGGCACGGCCCACGGGAAGCATCACCGCGGCGCCGGGGAACTCGCCCCAGGCCTGCGTCACTTCGTCGAGCGTGGCACCGGCCGGGACGACCGGGGCGAAGTCCAGGGGATGCGCGCCGGGCGCCGGGCAGTTGGCCCGGCCGCACGAGCAGGTCCCGGCGGCGGTGCGGGCGCCGGGCGCCACGTCCCAGCCCCACAGCCCGGTGAACTCGGCCACGGCCGTGCACTCCGAGGAGCGGCCGCGGCGACGAGAGCCGGACCGGATGTCGCGGATGCCGCCGATCGTGAAGCCCATGCCCCCTCCAACGGGTCCAGCGCGCAGGTGGTTACGTGACGGAACGGAACCGTAACTCTGCGTTCCCAACGCTGTGCGGTTCATGCGGCGCCCGGTGGTGTCACGGGTGGTGCGTCCGGCTTCGCGCGCCCCGATGTGCATCGCTCCGCCCACTCCCGGCCGTCATGTGTCAAGTGAATCGCGTACAGGCCGCCGGGAGTTCATTCGAAGGGGTGGCGAATGGTGGCGTTTCCGGGATCGCCATGGCTGGAGGGGTGATCGTAGGATTACCGTGAGTGCACGGTCCTGGGGACGCATGCACTCGTGGGTATGCCGGAGGCAACTCGGCTTCTCGTTCGATGGGTGAGAACCACCGGACGGACGACCATATGTACCGGCATTCTGGTAGGGCTTGGCGCACACAGCGCACAAGTGGGTTCAGGGATGGGGGCGTTCCAGTGGGCGGCAACGGCGGAGGCGGGACGAACGCTGAGAAGCGCCCAAATGAGCTGCTGGGCTCGTGGTTCGTGCGCAGCGGTTGGTCCAAGGGTGAGCTGGCACGTCAAGTGAACCGCAGAGCACGCCAGTTGGGAGCCAATCACATCTCGACGGACACCTCGCGCGTCCGCCGCTGGCTGGACGGGGAGAATCCCCGCGAGCCCATCCCGCGCATCCTCTCCGAGCTGTTCTCCGAGCGCTTCGGCTGTGTCGTCGCCGTCGAGGACCTGGGCCTGCGCGCCGCGCACCAGTCACCGTCCGTGTCCGGCGTCGACCTGCCCTGGACCGGTCCGCAGACCGTCGCCCTGATCGGTGAGTTCTCGCGCAGCGACCTGATGCTGGCGCGGCGCGGATTCCTCGGCACGTCACTGGCGCTCTCCGCGGGCCCCTCGCTGATCGAGCCCATGCAGCGCTGGCTGGTGCCCAGCCCCGTCACCCCCCGTGAGCAGCCCGAGTCCGCCGCCGCCTCGCGCCGCCCCGGCCGGCTCTCCCAGCCCGAGCTGGACCTCCTCGAATCCACCACGGTCATGTTCCGCCAGTGGGACGCCCAGTGCGGCGGAGGCCTGCGCCGCAAGGCGGTCGTCGGCCAGCTGCACGAGGTGACCGACCTCCTCCAGGAGCCGCAGCCCGAGGCCACCACCAGGCGCCTGTTCAAGGTCGCCGCCGAGCTGGCCGAGCTGGCGGGCTGGATGAGCTACGACGTCGGGCTCCAGCCGACCGCCCAGAAGTACTTCGTCCTCGCCCTGCACGCCGCCAAGGAAGCCGCCGACAAGCCCCTCGGCTCGTACGTCCTCTCCAGCATGAGCCGCCAGATGATCCACCTCGGCCGGCCCGACGACGCTCTGGAACTGATCCACCTCGCGCAGTACGGAAGCCGCGACTGCGCGAGCCCTCGCACCCAGTCCATGCTGTATGCGATGGAGGCCCGGGCCTACGCCAACATGGGGCAGCCCGGAAAGTGCAAGCGAGCCGTCCGGATGGCCGAGGACACCTTCGGTGACGCGCTCGAGTTCGACGAGCCCGAGCCCGACTGGATCCGCTTCTTCTCCGAGGCCGAGCTGCACGGCGAGAACTCCCACTCCTTCCGTGACCTGGCCTATGTCGCGGGCCGCAGCCCCACGTACGCCTCGCTGGCCGAGCCCGTCATGCAGAAGGCCGTCGACCTCTTCGAGAAGGACGCAGAGCACCAGCGTTCGTACGCACTCAACCTCGTCGGGATGGGCACGGTGCACCTGCTCCGGAGGGAGCCCGAGCAGAGCACGGTGCTGGTGCGCGAAGCCCTCAAGGTCGCCAAGAAGGTGCGCTCCGAGAGGGTCAACACTCGTATCCGAAAAACCGTCGACACGGCTGTACGCGATTTCGGGGATCTCGCCGCCGTGGTGGACCTGACCGAGCAACTCGCCATCGATCTGCCCGAGACCGCCGAGGCGGTCTGACCCCAGTACCCCGGCCGCGGCCGCCGTCCTTAACAGCCCGACTCGGCTCCCCCATGCCAGGTCATCGGACGGCCGACCGCGGCCGGTTCCATACCTTCGATGAAGGTTGCGCCACGATAACGATCGTGCGGACCGACATCAGCCAGTTCATCGAGGCGTAACACACAGGACCTCTTCGTCACTGCGGCGAAACATCGAGGGGTGCCGGTCGAAACCGCGCTGCGCCAATCTCTGGCGCATAACCGGCCCACCCCTCATAACCGCTCATGGCTTCGCCCGCACGGGGCCGTACCAAACGACGAGGAGACGCCGATGGCACCAGCCATCACGCTTGCCGCAGACGCTCCCACGCTGTCTGCCGCCAACACCGGGTTCATGCTCATCTGTTCCGCCCTGGTGCTGATCATGACTCCCGGACTCGCCTTCTTCTACGGAGGCATGGTCCGGGTCAAGAGCACCCTGAACATGTTGATGATGAGCTTCATCAGCATGGGGATCGTCACCATCCTGTGGGTGCTCTACGGCTTCTCGCTCGCCTTCGGCACCGACTCGGGCAGCATCATCGGCTGGTCCTCGGACTACGTGGGCCTCAGTGGGATCGGCATCACGCAGCTCTGGGACGGCTACACCATCCCGATCTACGTCTTCGCCGTCTTCCAGCTGATGTTCGCGATCATCACGCCCGCCCTGATCAGCGGCGCCGTCGCGGACCGTGTGAAGTTCACGGGCTGGGCGCTCTTCGTCGCCCTGTGGGCCACGGTCGTCTACTTCCCGGTCGCGCACTGGGTCTGGGGCGCCGGTGGCTGGGCCTTCGAGCTCGGCGTCATCGACTTCGCCGGTGGTACGGCGGTCCACATCAACGCGGGTGCCGCGGCACTCGGTGTGATCCTCGTGATCGGCAAGCGCGTCGGGTTCAAGAAGGACCCGATGCGCCCGCACAGCCTGCCGCTGGTGATGCTCGGCGCCGGTCTGCTGTGGTTCGGCTGGTTCGGATTCAACGCCGGCTCCTGGCTCGGCAACGACGACGGCGTCGGCGCGCTGATGTTCATCAACACGCAGATCGCCACCGCCGCCGCCATGCTGGCCTGGCTCGCCTACGAGAAGGTCCGCCACGGCGCGTTCACCACGCTCGGTGCCGCCTCCGGCGCGGTCGCCGGTCTGGTCGCCATCACCCCGTCGGGTGGTGCGGTCTCCCCGCTCGGCGCGATCGCCGTCGGCGCCATCGCCGGAATCCTCTGCGCCATGGCCGTCGGCCTCAAGTACAAGTTCGGCTACGACGACTCGCTGGACGTCGTCGGCGTCCACCTCGTCGGCGGTGTCGTCGGCTCCCTGCTGATCGGCTTCTTCGCCACCGGCGGCGGCCAGTCCGACGTCGCGGGCCTCTTCTACGGCGGCGGCCTCGACCAGTTCTGGAAGCAGTGCGCCGGTGTCTTCGCGGTCCTCGCCTACTCCCTCGTGGCCTCCGCGGTGCTCGCCTTCCTGATCGACAAGACGATCGGGATGCGCGTCTCCGAGGACGACGAGATCGCGGGCATCGACCAGGCCGAGCACGCCGAGACCGCATACGACTTCAGCGGTGCCGGCGGCGGCGCCGCCCGGACCGCCGTACCGGCCCCGCCCGCCGGCACCGCGAGCAAGAAGGTGGACGCATGAAGCTCATCACCGCCGTCGTGAAGCCCCACCGGCTCGACGAGATCAAGGAGGCCCTCCAGGCCTTCGGCGTTCACGGTCTGACGGTCACCGAGGCGAGCGGCTACGGTCGTCAGCGGGGTCACACCGAGGTCTACCGCGGTGCCGAGTACACCGTCGACCTCGTCCCCAAGATCCGTATCGAGGTGCTGGTCGAGGACGACGACGCCGAGCAGCTGCTCGACGTCATCGTGAAGGCGGCCCGTACCGGCAAGATCGGCGACGGCAAGGTCTGGTCCGTCCCGGTCGAGACGGCGGTCCGGGTCCGGACCGGCGAGCGCGGACCCGACGCGCTGTAGGCAGAACAAGAACAGGAGCCACTGGGTGACGAGTACGGACGTGCGTACGGAAGCAGAGGACTCGGGACCCAGCGGCTATGCGGCGGCCCGGCTGCGCCTCCTCCAGGAGGGGGCGCGGTCCGGGCCGCCGCGCCGTTCGGCCCTCGCCGAACTGACCGACGACTGGCTGTCCGGTCTGTTCGACGCGGGCGCCGACAAGCTGCGCGGCGTCTCGCTCGTCGCCGTCGGCGGTTACGGCCGCGGCGAACTCTCCCCGCGCAGCGACCTCGACCTGCTGCTCCTGCACGACGGCAGCGCCGACCCCGGCGCGGTGGCCTCCCTCGCCGACCGCATCTGGTATCCGGTCTGGGACCTCGGCCTCGACCTCGACCACTCCGTCCGTACGCCCGCCGAGGCACGCAAGGTCGCGGGCGAGGACCTCAAGGTCCAGCTCGGACTGCTGGACGCCCGGCACCTCGCCGGCGACCTCGGCCTCACCGCCGGGCTGCGCACGGCCGTCCTCGCCGACTGGCGAAACCAGGCGCCGAAACGTCTCCCCGAACTCCAGGAACTGTGCGCCGAGCGCGCCGAGCGCCAGGGCGAGCTGCAGTTCCTCCTCGAACCCGACCTCAAGGAGGCGCGAGGCGGCCTGCGCGACGCCACCGCGCTGCGCGCCGTCGCCGCCTCCTGGCTCGCCGACGCCCCGCGCGAGGGCCTCTCCGACGCCCGCAGGCGCCTCCTCGACGTCCGTGACGCCCTGCACCTCGCCACCGGCCGCGCCACCGACCGCCTCTCCCTCCAGGAGCAGGACCAGGTCGCCGCCGAACTCGGACTGCTCGACGCCGACACGCTCCTGCGCCAGGTGTACGAGGCCGCCCGCGTCGTCTCGTACGCCAGTGATGTCACCTGGCGCGAGGTGGGGCGCGTGCTGCGGTCGCGCGCCGTGCGGCCGCGGCTGCGCGCCATGCTGGGCGGCGGCAAGCCGACCGCCGAGCGCTCCCCGCTGGCCGAGGGTGTCGTCGAGCAGGACGGCGAGGTCGTCCTCGCCCGCGCCGCCCGCCCCGACCGCGACCCCGTACTGCCACTGCGCGCCGCCGCCGCGGCCGCCCAGGCGGGCCTGCCCCTCTCCCTGCACGCCGTGCGCCGCATGGCCGCCGGGGTCCGCCCGCTGTCCACGCCCTGGCCCGCCGAGGCCCGTGAGCAGCTCGTCACGCTGCTCGGCTCGGGTCCCTCGACCATCGAGGTCTGGGAGGCCCTGGAGGCGGAGGGCCTGATCACCCGGCTGCTGCCCGACTGGGAGCGGGTCCGCTGCCGCCCGCAGCGCAACGCCGTCCACATCTGGACCGTCGACCGCCACCTGATCGAGACGGCCGTCCGCGCCGCGGAGTTCACCCGCCGCGTCCACCGCCCCGACCTGCTGCTGGTCTCCGCCCTGCTGCACGACATCGGCAAGGGCTGGCCCGGCGACCACTCCGTGGCCGGCGAGATCATCGCGCGGGACGTGGCCGCCCGGATCGGCTTCGACCGCTCGGACGTGGCCGTGCTCGCCACCCTCGTACGCCATCACCTGCTGCTCGTCGAGACGGCGACCCGGCGCGACCTGGAGGACCCGGCGACCGTTCGCTCGGTCGCCGAGGCGGTCGGCTCGCAGGGCACGCTGGAACTGCTGCACGCGCTGACCGAGGCGGACGCGCTGGCCACCGGGCCCGCCGCCTGGTCCTCGTGGCGCGCCTCCCTCGTCGCCGACCTGGTCAAGCGGGTCTCCGCCGTGCTCGCCGGGGACACCCCCGAGGAGCCGGAGGCCGCCGCGCCCACCGCCGAGCAGGAGCGGCTCGCCATCGAGGCGTTCCGCACCGGCGGACCGGTGCTCGCGCTGCGCGCCCAGACCGAGCCGCCGACCGAACCGTCCGCCGAGGAGCCGTCCGGCGACCCGGAGCCCCTCGGTGTGGAACTGCTCATCGCGGTGCCGGACCAGGAAGGCGTCCTGCCGGCTGTCGCGGGCGTCCTCGCCATGCACCGGCTCACCGTGCGGACGGCGGAGCTGCGGGCGCTGGACCTGCCCGACGGCGTCTCCGGCTCCGTCCTGCTCCTCGACTGGCGGGTCGCCGCCGAGTACGGCTCCCTGCCGCAGGCTGCCCGCCTGCGCGCCGATCTCGTACGTGCCCTCGACGGCTCCCTCGACATCGCGGGGCGCCTCGCCGAGCGCGACGCCGCGTATCCGCGTCGGCGGGGCATCGTGGCGCCGCCGGCCCGGGTGTCCGTGGCCGCAGCGGCGTCCCGGCTCGCCACGGTCATCGAGGTGCGTGCGCATGACGCGCCTGGGCTGCTGCACCGGATCGGGCGGGCGCTGGAGGATGCGCAGGTGCGGGTCCGCAGCGCGCACGTGTCCACGCTGGGGGCGAACGCGGTGGACGCGTTCTATGTGACCGGGGCCGACGGGGCGCCGTTGCCGGGGGAGCAGGCGGCTTCGGTTGCCCGGGCGTTGGAGGACACGTTGCGGGAGTGAGTGTTCCGTTGGCGGGTTGTTCGACGGCTGCGGGCCGGCCGTGGCTGGTCGCGCAGTTCCCCGCGCCCCTATCGGGGCCCCGAGGGCGGAAGCCTGTGACGGGGTGGAGACCCTTCCTGGCGCGGACAGATACCCTGGAGGGCGGACCTGCCCCCCTGCCCCCTACTTGAGGATTCGCGACCGCCGTGTTCGACACTCTCTCCGATCGCCTCGCAGCGACATTCAAGAACCTTCGCGGCAAGGGGCGCCTGTCCGAGGCGGACATCGACGCCACCGCGCGCGAGATCCGTATCGCCCTGCTGGAAGCGGATGTCGCGCTGCCGGTCGTGCGGGCCTTCATCAAGCAGGTCAAGGAGAGGGCCCTCGGGGCCGAGGTGTCGCAGGCACTGAATCCCGCCCAGCAGGTCATCAAGATCGTCAACGAGGAGCTCGTCGGCATCCTCGGCGGCGAGACCCGTCGGCTGCGCTTCGCCAAGCAGCCGCCGACCGTGATCATGCTCGCGGGTCTGCAGGGTGCCGGTAAGACCACGCTCGCCGGAAAGCTCGGCAAGTGGCTGCAGGGCCAGGGGCACGCCCCGCTGCTGGTCGCGTGCGACCTCCAGCGCCCGAACGCGGTGACCCAGCTGAGCGTCGTCGCTGAGCGCGCGGGGGTCGGCGTCTACGCCCCCCAGCCGGGCAACGGCGTCGGTGACCCGGTCCAGGTCGCCAAGGACTCCATCGAGTACGCGAAGCAGAAGCAGCACGACGTCGTCATCGTCGACACCGCCGGCCGCCTCGGTATCGACCAGGAGCTGATGCAGCAGGCGGCCGACATCCGCGACGCGGTCTCGCCGGACGAGATCCTCTTCGTTGTCGACGCGATGGTCGGTCAGGACGCGGTCAACACCGCCGAGGCCTTCCGTGACGGCGTCGGCTTCGACGGCGTGGTCCTCTCGAAGCTCGACGGCGACGCCCGTGGTGGTGCCGCCCTCTCCATCGCGCACGTCACCGGCCGCCAGGTCATGTTCGCCTCGAACGGCGAGAAGCTGGACGACTTCGACGCGTTCCACCCGGACCGCATGGCGTCCCGCATCCTCGGCATGGGCGACATGCTCACGCTGATCGAGAAGGCCGAGCAGACCTTCTCGCAGCAAGAGGCCGAGCAGATGGCCGAGAAGCTGGCCTCCAAGAAGGGCCAGGACTTCACGCTCGACGACTTCCTGGCCCAGATGGAGCAGGTCAGGAAGATGGGCTCCATCTCCAAGCTGCTCGGCATGCTCCCCGGCATGGGCCAGATCAAGGACCAGATCAACAACCTCGACGAGCGCGACGTCGACCGCACGGCAGCCATCATCAAGTCGATGACCCCGGGCGAGCGCCAGGAGCCGACGATCATCAACGGCTCGCGCCGTGCCCGTATCGCCAAGGGTTCCGGTGTCGAGGTCAGCGCGGTCAAGGGCCTGGTCGAGCGGTTCTTCGAGGCCCGCAAGATGATGTCCCGCATGGCCCAGGGCGGCGGCATGCCGGGAATGCCCGGGATGCCGGGCATGGGTGGCGGCCCCGGCCGGGCGAAGAAGCAGCCCAAGAAGGCCAAGGGCAAGCAGCGCTCCGGCAACCCGATGAAGCGCAAGCAGCAGGAGGAGGAGGCCGCCGCGCGCCGCGAGGCCGCGGGCCAGGCCGGCGGCGCCTTCGGTCTCCCGGGCGGCCAGCAGCCGCAGGACTTCGAGCTCCCGGACGAGTTCAAGAAGTTCATGGGCTGACGACTTTTCGGTACGAGGCTGGGGGCGCCCTTCTTTGGGAGGGCGCCCCCAGCCTCGTTGGGTGCCGGGTGCCGGGTGCCGGGTGCCGGGTGCCGGGTGCCGGGCATCAGGCCTCCGGCCTCGGTGGTCGCTGCCGGCCCGCTGCGCGCATGCTGGGGCGGCCTTCGTGTCGTAACGTCCGGATATGAGCAGCAACCCTGTGCCGCCGCGCAAGGCCCCCGACCGGCCGTGGCGCTCCGAGGGCACTCCGGAGGAGGAGTCGCCGAAGCCGTCGCCCGGTGGTGGGAGGCGGATGCGCGGCGGCTGGTGGAGCCTGGCCCTCACCGCCCTGTTCGTTTTCCTCGTCGCCTACGTCGGGCTGTCCTTCTTCAACGAGGGCGACGAACCGACGATCTCGTACACGGAGTTCAGCAAGCAGATCGACGACGGCAACGTCACCAAGATCTACTCCAAGGGCGACGCCATCCAGGGCCAGCTCAAGAAGGCTCAGGACAACCCCGGGGGCGACGGGAAGTACACCAAGTTCAAGACCCAGCGCCCGGTCTTCGCCGACGACCAGCTCTGGGAACAGCTGGACAAGCACGACGTCACCGTGACGGCCGAGCCGGTGGTCCAGCAGCGCAGCCTCCTGTCGAACCTGCTGATCTCGCTGGCACCGATGCTGCTGCTGGTCGTCCTGTGGATCTTCATCGCCCGGCGGATGAGGACGGGCCTCGGCGGCGCCGGCGGCATGCTCGGCCGCAAGGCGCCGCCCAAGCCGGTCGAACTGCAGCCCGGCGCCGAGCGCACGACGTTCGCGGACGTGGCCGGTATCGACGAGGTCGAGGGCGAGCTCAACGACGTGGTCGACTTCCTGAAGAACCCGGACGCCTATCGCAGGATGGGCGCGAAGATGCCGCGCGGGGTGTTGCTCGCGGGCGCGCCCGGGACGGGCAAGACGCTGCTCGCGCGGGCCGTCGCGGGGGAGGCGGGCGTGCCGTTCTTCTCGGCCTCCGCCTCGGAGTTCATCGAGATGATCGTGGGCGTCGGCGCCTCGCGCGTACGGGAGTTGTTCGCGGAGGCCCGCAAGGTGGCTCCTTCGATCATCTTCATCGACGAGATCGACACCATCGGGCGGGCGCGGGGCGCCGGTTCCGGCATGGGCGGCCATGACGAGCGCGAGCAGACCCTGAACCAGATCCTCACCGAGATGGACGGCTTCTCCGGCTCCGAGGGCGTGATCGTCATCGCGGCGACCAACCGGGCCGACGTCCTGGACCCCGCGCTGACCCGGCCCGGCCGCTTCGACCGGGTCGTCAACGTCTCGCCTCCCGACCGGGCCGGCCGCGAGGCGATCCTGGAGATCCACACCCGGGAGATCCCGCTGGCGCCGGACGTCGACCTCGGCCAGATCGCCCGTACGACGCCGGGCATGACCGGTGCGGAGCTGGCCAACCTCGCGAACGAGGGGGCGCTGCTGGCCGTGAAGCGCAAGCAGTCCCAGGTCACCCGGAGCGACCTCTCCGAGGCACTGGAGAAGGTGCAGTTGGGTGCGGAGCGGCCGCTGGTGATGCCCGAGGAGGAGCGGCGGCGCACCGCCTACCACGAGAGCGGGCACGCCCTCCTCGGCATGCTGCAGCCGGGCGCCGATCCGGTCCGCAAGGTCACCATCGTGCCGCGCGGGCGGGCGCTGGGGGTCACGCTCTCCACCCCTGACGCCGATCGGTACGCGTACACGGAGGAGTATCTGCGTGGGCGGATCATCGGGGCGCTGGGTGGCATGGCGGCGGAGCATGTCGTCTTCGACGTGGTCACCACCGGTGCCGAGAACGACCTGGAGCAGGTCACCAATATCGCCCGGGGCATGGTCGCGCGCTGGGGCATGAGCCAACGGGTCGGCCGCCTCTCGGCGTTGCCGGGCGATGCCCAGCAGGCGTACGGGCTCTCCGCCGCGCCCGAGACCCTCGACACGATCGAGCACGAGATGCGGCGGATCGTGGACGAGTGCTACGAGGAGGCGTGCGGCAAGCTTCGCGCCCACCGCCCCCAACTGGACGCCCTCGCGACGGCGCTCCTGGAGAACGAGACGCTGGAGGAGACGGACGCGTACCGGATCGCGGGCATCACCCGCCTGACGAAGGACGACTGAGCCCCACTTCCCTCGCCCCCGCCGCCCTTACCCATTCCCGTCACTTACTCGAGGGCTCCGCCCCCGAACCCCCGGTTGTCGAGTGTCGGGTGCGGGTCGCCTGTGGCTGGTCGCGCAGTTCCCCGCGCCCCTGGAAAGCGGGGCTGCGCCCCTGCTTCCAGCCTGTCCGGCGATTGAGGACGAGGCCGCCAGGCCGATTTCCCCACCCACTCACGGTCAGCCCACCCACCCCGCCAGCTCCACCCCACCCAGCCTGTCCGGCGTTTGAGGACGAGCGCGGAGCGCGATGCGGGGGTCCGGGGGCGGAGCCCCCTGGGATGGGACGGGTAGGGGCGGCGGGGGCGAGGGACGTTCGGGTCAGGGTGTGCGGGCGATCAGGTAGCGGAAGATGTTCGGCATCCACACCGTGCCGTCACGACGCCTGTGCGGATGCAGGGCCTCGCGGAGCTCCTTGTCGACCTGAGCCTGATCCGTGGCGGCGACGGCGGCATCGAACAGCCCCGTGGACAGCAGCCCCCGCACCGCGTTGTCCACATCGGCGTACCCGAAGGGACAGGCAACCCGCCCCGACCCGTCGGGCCGAAGCCCGGCACGCTGAGCGACCTCCTCCAGATCGTCCCGAAGGGCGGGCCGCCAACTCCCGGCCCCCCGAAGCGGATCCGCCAGCTTGGTGGCGACCCGCAGCACCGAGGCGGTCGCGCACCGCTCCGGCGGCCCCCACCCCGCGATCACCACAGGAACCCCCCGCCCCACAAGCGGACGCGCCCCCGCCAGCAACTCACCCAGCCCTTCGGAGTCCCCGCCCACACACCCGATCGGCTCGAAGGCTGTCACCAGGTTGTACGCGGACGGCCCCGGGCCACCCGCGTCGGACGCGAGGTCCGCCGGGTCACCGTCCACCAGCCGAGTCCCGGCACGCGCACGCGTGCCCCACGCCGCGGGCAGTAACCGCTCCCGCGCGAGAGCCAGCCGCTCGGGCGCACCGGCATCGACACCGGTGACCCCGGCACCTCGGGAGGCCGCCATGAGCAGTGCGAGCCCGGATCCGCAGCCGAGCCCCAACAACCGGGTGGCAGAGCCCACTTCGAGCCGCTGGTACACGGCCTCGTAGAGCGGGACGAGCATCCGCTCCTGAATCTCGGCCCAGTCACGCGCGCGTGCCCACGGATCCACCCGGGGCACAGTGCCCGCGTGAGGTAGGTGATGCCGCACGAGCGTAGGTGTCATCGAAAGCGCCCCAATCCGCCGAGAGTTGCTTCTTCGTGCCCCGTTTCTCCGCCCCCGTGCAGTGCGCGCGCACTCCGCCCCCGTATGCCAGGAAACTCCGCGCTCGTCGTGGCGTCCAGGGGTTACGGACCCCGGTTTGTGTGCCACCGGCGCGCGCCGTAAAAATTCACATACCGGCAACATGTGCCCGTACCATCGCGCCATGGCAAAGGCACCTGTTCTCACGCCTCGCGCGGACGATTTCCCGCGCTGGTACCAGGACCTGATCAGCAAGGCCGAGCTGGCCGACAACGGTCCGGTGCGCGGCACGATGGTCATCCGGCCGTACGGCTACGGGCTGTGGGAGCGGATGCAGCAGGAGATGGACGCCCGGATCAAGGAGGCGGGTGCCCAGAACGCGTACTTCCCGCTCTTCATCCCGCAGTCGTACCTGACCAAAGAGGCCGAGCACGTCGAGGGCTTCGCGCCCGAGCTCGCCGTCGTCACCCACGCCGGCGGCAAGGAGCTGGAGGAGCCGGTCGTCGTCCGCCCCACCTCCGAGACGATCGTCAACGACTACTTCTCCAAGTGGGTCCAGAGCTACCGCGACCTCCCGCTGCTGATCAACCAGTGGGCGAACGTGGTCCGTTGGGAGATGCGCCCGCGCGTGTTCCTCCGTACGACGGAATTCCTGTGGCAGGAGGGACACACGGCCCACGCCACGTACGAGGAAGCCCGGGACCACGCCGCGCACATCCACGAGAAGGTGTACGCCGACTTCATGGTGAACGTCCTGGGCATCGACGTGGTGCTGGGGCGGAAGACGCCGAGTGAGCGGTTCGCGGGAGCCGTCAACACCCTCACGCTCGAAGCGATGATGGGCGACGGCAAGGCCCTGCAGATGGGCACCAGCCATGAGTTGGGCCAGAACTTCGCCAAGGCCTTCAACACCCGGTACCTGTCCAGGGACGGCCGGCAGGAGCTGGTCTGGCAGACCTCCTGGGGGTCCTCGACCCGCATGGTGGGTGGCCTGATCATGTCGCACGGCGATGACAGTGGGTTGCGGGTGCCGCCGCGCCTCGCCCCCGTACAGGCCGTGGTCCTCGCCATCAAGGGCGACAATGCGGTTCTGGCCAAGGTCCACGAGATCGGCGACCGGCTGAAGGCGGCGGGCGTGCGCGTCCGGGTCGACGACCGCACGGACACCCCGTTCGGCCGCCGCGCCGTCGACTGGGAACTCAAGGGCGTGCCCGTACGTATCGAGGTCGGCCCCCGTGACCTGGAGAACGGCACCGCGATGCTGGCCCGCCGCATCCACGGCGGAAAGGAGCCGGTGGCGATCGACTCCCTCGTACGGCTGCTGCCCTCCGTTCTCGAGGAGGACCAGGCCCTGTTGCTGGCGCAGTCGCGCGAGCGGCGGGTGTCCCGGACGTCCGAGGTGTCGACGATCGGGGAGGCGATCGAGGCCGCCGTCGCCGGCGGCTGGGCGCGCATCCCCTGGGCCACCCTGGGCGAAGAGGGCGAGGCCGAACTCGCGGCGCACGCGGTGACCGTACGCTGTCTGGTCGCGGAAGACGGGTCGGTGCCCGGGAGTGACGACGCACCCGGTAACGTCGCCGTCGTGGCCCGCGCCTACTGAGCCCCGGCATTCCGCTGCGAGAAGGACCGAAACGCCTCTTGCGCATCTGATGACCGCAGGTGCCCCGGCGCGCGGACGCCGTCTACAGGCCGGGGCGTACGAGTCACTACGTACCGGCTAGGTGTGAACTGTGAGGCTTCTCCGCAGATCAGCGCACCCGCCCTCGTCAGGACGCATCAGCGGCAACTGACGGGTACGTGCAAATTATTTGGGATGCCCCGGAATAGGAACACAGAGGCACCCCGGCTCGTTGTCATTACGTGAGCACGACACCACCTGTTCTCGCCGCAGAGCTGGCAGGGGCGTGGGCCGACATTCAGCGGCACCACACCGAGCTGCCCGATCTTGCCGCGCCAGAGTCCCTGATCGGAGAGTCGTCGTCCGCCTGCGGGCACGAGCTCTCCTTCGAGCGACTGCTTCACGAAGCAGTCCACGGCATCGCCGCCGCCCGAGGTGTCCGAGACACCTCGCGCGCCGGCCGGTACCACAACCGCAGATTCCTCGCGATCGCCGAGGAGCTGGGCCTGGACCACCCCGAGGAGCCGCATCCCAGCAGTGGCTTCTCGCTGGTCACGCTCAACCCCGAGGCGAAGCGGCGCTACCGCCCGACGATCGAGCGGCTGCAGCGCGCCCTCAAGGCGCACACGGTCGCGACCGCCGCGGACACGGCCCGCAGCTTCCGGGGCCCGGCCGCCCGGCACGGCTCCTCCGGAGGAGGCGTGCGCGTGAAGGCCGTGTGCGACTGCGGGCGCAACGTCCGCGTCGTCCCGTCGGTCCTCGCCCAGGCGCCGATCGTGTGCGGAGGGTGCGGGAAGCCGTTCCGTATCCCGGAGGTGGTCGGCGCCGCAGCGGGGTGAGCGGACAGTCGTCGTAGCGGCGGGCCGTCGTGCCGCCGGGGTGTGCGGGAGAGCGCAGTGGCATCTCGTGGGTGCCGGATTGCGCAGCGGCCCACCTCGACGGCGACACCCGCGTGGGGCCCGATCGTGCCGCGGGCCGGTCATGCGCTGCCCGGGTCGAGGCCCCGGTCAGGGTGTGGCAGAATGGCCAGCTGTACTCGACAGCCGCACAGGACCCCTCTCTCCTCCGGCTGACGCGTCCATCGGGCACTCGGGTACCGCAACCCCACGCGGCAATTTCGTCGTGCCCAACCACGTCAAGACCAGGAGACACCACTCCAGTGGCAGTCAAGATCAAGCTGAAGCGTCTGGGCAAGATCCGTTCGCCTCACTACCGCATCGTCGTCGCCGACTCCCGTACCCGCCGTGATGGCCGGGCCATCGAGGAGATCGGTCTGTACCACCCGGTGCAGAACCCCTCGCGCATCGAGGTCGACTCCGAGCGTGCGCAGTACTGGCTGGGTGTCGGCGCGCAGCCGACCGAGCCCGTTCTCGCCATTCTCAAGCTGACCGGCGACTGGCAGAAGTACAAGGGCGAGCCCGCCCCGGCGCCGCTGCTCGTGGCCGAGCCGAAGGCCGCGCGCCCGTCGTTCGACGCCCTGGGCGGCGAAGACGAGGGCAAGGGTGAGGCCATCACCCAGAAGAAGAAGGCTGAGAAGAAGGACGAGGCTTCCGCCGAGTCCGCGTCGACCGAGGCCTGAGCATGCTCGAGGAGGCTCTCGAGCACCTCGTGAAGGGCATCGTCGACAACCCGGACGATGTGCAGGTCGCCTCGCGCAACCTGCGTCGCGGACGCGTTCTCGAGGTCCGGGTGCACCCCGACGACCTCGGTAAGGTGATCGGCCGCAACGGCCGCACCGCACGCGCCCTGCGCACCGTCGTGGGCGCCATCGGCGGCCGCGGCGTCCGTGTCGACCTCGTCGACGTGGACCACGTCCGCTGACGTAATACGCAGCACCGGCTCGGGCCGGGGAGGGCCATTGGGCCGTCCCCGGCCCGTAGTCGTCTCACGCGGCCATGCCGTAGCCACACGACAGGAGATCAGGCAAGTGCAGCTGGTAGTCGCGCGGGTGGGCCGCGCCCATGGCATCAAGGGCGAGGTCACCGTCGAGGTACGTACCGACGAGCCGGAGCTGAGGCTCGCGCCCGGTGCCGTCCTGGCCACGGACCCCGCCTCGGCCGGTCCGCTGACCATCGAGACGGGGCGGGTGCACAGCGGCCGCCTCCTGCTGCGCTTCGAGGGCGTACGCGACCGCAACGGCGCCGAGGCGCTGCGCAACACCCTGCTGATCGCCGAGGTCGACCCGGACCACAAGCCCGAGGACCCGGATGAGTACTACGACCACCAGCTCATGGACCTGGACGTCGTCCTTGAGGACGGTACCGAGGTCGGACGGATCACCGAGATCTCGCACCTCCCCTCGCAGGACCTCTTCGTGGTCGAGCGGGCCGACGGGACCGAGGTGCTGATCCCGTTCGTCGAGGAGATCGTCGTCGAGATCGACCTGGAGAAGCAGCGGGCGGTCATCGACCCGCCGCCGGGACTGATCGACGACCGGGCGGAGATCGCCTCCTCCAGGGATGACGAGAACTCCTCCGGGGATGACGAGAACACCTCCAGGGACGCCGAAAACGCCTCCGCGGGAGACGAGGCGTGATGCGGCTCGACGTCCTCACGATCTTCCCCGAGTACCTGGAACCCCTGAACGTCTCGCTCGTCGGCAAGGCACGCGCGCGTGGACAGCTGAATGTGCACGTGCATGATCTGCGGGAGTGGACGTACGACCGGCACAACACGGTCGACGACACCCCGTACGGCGGCGGCCCCGGCATGGTCATGAAGACCGACCCCTGGGGCGACGCGCTGGACTCCGTCCTCTCGGACGGCTACGAGACGGGCTCCCACGGGCCCGTCCTGGTGGTCCCGACACCCAGCGGGCGTCCGTTCGATCAGGAGCTGGCCGTCGAGCTCTCCGAGCGCCCCTGGCTGGTCTTCACCCCCGCCCGCTACGAGGGCATCGACCGGCGTGTCATCGACGAGTACGCGACCCGTATGCCCGTCTACGAGGTGTCCATCGGCGACTACGTGCTGGCCGGCGGCGAGGCGGCCGTCCTGGTCGTCACGGAGGCCGTGGCCCGGCTGCTGCCCGGTGTCCTCGGCAACGCCGAGTCGCACCGGGACGACTCCTTCGCGCCCGGAGCCATGGCCAACCTCCTGGAGGGGCCCGTCTACACGAAGCCGCCCCAGTGGCGCGGCCGCGGGATCCCGGACGTGCTGCTCAGCGGCCACCACGGGAAGATCGCCCGCTGGCGGCGGGACGAGGCACTGAAGCGCACGACCGCCAACAGGCCGGACCTCATCGAGCGTTGCGACCCCGCGGCCTTCGACAAGAAGGACCGCGAAATGCTCTCGATCCTCGGCTGGCAGCCCGGTCCCGACGGCCGATTTTGGCGCAGGCCAGAGGCCGTGGAAGAATAGGCGGCTGCTGTACGTCGTCCGGCGTGCGCCCCTGCCACAGGGGGACACGACGCCCGCCCCGACCCGCACGGCCTCCCTTATGGAACACCGACTTCCGTTGATGACCTGTGGCATCGGCGAAGAAAGCAGACGATCATGTCTCACCTGCTCGACTCAGTCGACGCAGCGTCGCTGCGCAGCGACGTCCCGGCCTTCCGCCCGGGTGACACCGTCAACGTCCACGTCCGCGTCATCGAGGGCAACCGCTCCCGTGTGCAGCAGTTCAAGGGCGTAGTCATCCGTCGCCAGGGCGCCGGTGTCCGCGAGACCTTCACGGTCCGCAAGGTCTCGTTCTCCGTCGGCGTCGAGCGCACCTTCCCGGTGCACACCCCGATCGTCGAGAAGATCGAGCTCGTCACCCGCGGTGACGTGCGTCGCGCGAAGCTCTACTACCTCCGTGACCTGCGCGGCAAGGCCGCGAAGATCAAGGAGAAGCGCGACAACTGAGCACTCGCGCCGGGCTCCGTATGAGGGCCGGATAGCATCTGGCCCCGATGGACGCCGAAGCACAGCACACGGAGCGCGACCGCTCCTCCCACCCCGCCGGATCCGAGGAGATCTCGGACACAGGGGCGACGGAGGAACGGTCGCGTTTCGCGTTGGTGGACCGGGCCGCGGACCGGCTGCCCGGTGGCCGGATCACCCTGACCGTGCTGTTCTGTCTGTTTTTTCTGCTGCTGCTCAGCCGCTTCGTAATCCAGCCGTTCGAGATTCCCAGTGGCTCGATGGAGCCCGGATTGAGGATCGGGGACCGCGTTCTCGTAAATAAGTTGGCGTACCGTTTCGGTGCTGAGCCGAGGCGCGGTGACGTCGTCGTGTTCGACGGCACCGGTTACTTCGGCGACGCCGACTACATCAAACGTGTCGTCGGCGTGGGGGGAGACCATGTGGTCTGCTGCGACAGGCAGGGGAGGATCGAGGTGAACGGCCGGTCGGTCGACGAGTCGACGTTTCTGTTCCCGGGCGACAAGCCGTCAGAGGTGTCCTTCGACGTCGCGGTGCCCGACGGCACCCTGTTCGTCCTCGGTGACCACCGCGGTGACTCCAGCGACTCCCGCGACCACCTGGGCTCCCCGGGCGGCGGCATGATCCCGGTCGACGACGTGATCGGCAGAGCCGACTGGATCGCCTGGCCCCTCGGCCACTGGACCGGCCTGGAGCGCGTCGACGGCTACGCGCGCGTGCCCGCCGCCACAGGGGCCGGCGCCCCGGCGTCGAGCGGGCCGAGCACCGCGGACGGTGTCCATGGGTAACCGCGGCAAGCCCCGCAGCGCCCACAGCGCCGCCGAGGACCTCCTGCCCACCGGTACCCGGCGTACCGGCGGCCCCGTCATGCCCGGCCGGGCCGAGCGACGCAAGCTCGCCCGCAGGGTGAAGCGGCGCAGACAGCGCTCGGCGATCAAGGAGATACCCCTTCTGATAGGGGTCGCCCTGCTCATAGCGCTCGTACTGAAGACGTTCCTCGTTCAGGCCTTCGTGATCCCGTCGGGCTCCATGGAGCAGACGATCCGGATCGGCGACCGCGTCCTGGTCGACAAGCTCACGCCGTGGTTCGGCTCGAAGCCCGAGCGCGGCGACGTCGTCGTGTTCAAGGACCCCGGCGGCTGGCTGGAGGACGAACAGCCGGTGGCGAAGGCGGACGACCCCATCGTCGTCAAGCAGGTCAAGGAGGTGCTGACCTTCATCGGCCTGCTGCCCTCCGACAACGAACGGGACCTGATCAAGCGGGTCGTCGCGGTCGGCGGCGACACCGTCAAGTGCTGTGACACCCAGGGCCGCGTGACCGTCAACGGCATGCCGCTCAACGAGCCCTACATCAACCCCGGCGACAAACCCTCCTCGCTCAACTTCGAGGTCAAGGTGCCCGAGGGGCGCCTGTGGGTCATGGGCGACCACCGCTCCAACTCCGCCGACTCCCGCTATCACCGCACCGAGAAGTACAACGGCACCATCTCCGAGGACGTCGTGGGCCGCGCCATGGTCATCGCCTGGCCCATCGGTCACTGGACCCAGCTCAACGAGCCGGAAACGTACGCCTCCGTGCCCGACGCGCCCGGTGGGGCGGGCGTTGTGCTCGGCGCGTCGCATAGGGTGGCCACCGCGGATCGATACGGATTGATCCCGCTCCCGACCCCTGCGGAACTCCCGCTCGTTATGGGAGTGGTGGGCCTGCGTCGCATTCGTCGCAGGCGGCGGCACGGAGTGAGGAGTGGATGTGGGGGATTTGGCGGTCGGCGCACGGTCCGGACACGAGGGCCCCGAGGAGCGACCGGAACGACCCGAAGAGTCGGTCCCCCCGGCAACAGAGGACGACGTGACCGCCGGCGGTGACAACGGTGGTGACTCCGGTGGTGATGGAGGCAGAGAGGCGCGGGACGGCGACGGCGCCGCTCCGCAGCCGAAGAAACCGCGGTCCTTCTGGAAGGAACTCCCGCTGCTCATCGGCATCGCGCTGGTTCTCGCGCTGCTGATCAAGACCTTCCTGGTGCAGGCGTTCTCGATCCCCTCGGACTCGATGCAGAACACCCTCCAGCAGGGTGACCGCGTCCTGGTCGACAAGCTGACCCCGTGGTTCGGCTCGAAGCCCGAGCGCGGCGAGGTCGTCGTCTTCCACGACCCCGCCAAGTGGCTGGCCGGCGAGCCGACCCCGAACCCGAACGCGATCCAGAAGGGCCTCAGTTGGATCGGCCTGATGCCGTCCGCCGAGGAGAAGGACCTCATCAAGCGCGTCATCGGGGTCGCCGGCGACACGGTCGAGTGCAAGGGCACCGGCCCGCTGAAGGTCAACGGCAAGGCGCTCAACGAGACTTCCTACGTGTACCCGGGGAACACGCCGTGCACCGTGGACGATCTCGGCGGCCAGTTCAAGGTGAAGGTGCCCGAAGGCAAAATCTGGGTCATGGGTGACCACCGGCAGAACTCGCTGGACTCCCGCTACCACCAGCAGGACAAGTACAAGGGCTTCGTGCCCGTGGACAACGTCGTGGGCCGCGCCATCGTCGTAGCCTGGCCGCCCACCCGCTGGTCGACGCTGCCGGTGCCGGACACTTTCGACCAGAACCTCAGTGCCGCCGCTCCGGGCGCGCTCGGGCTCGCGGGCGCGGTGCCGCTGGTGCTGTGGCGCAGGCGCCGTCTCACCGTCGGGAACACCAGGGTTTCTGGGCCGGGTACCGCCGGGTAGGGTGCCGTCCCAGATCGCCGATCTTCCGCGGCCCGCACCTGGGCCGCGGGGTCGATTCTCCGAGTTGGGGGAGCACTGGGATGAGCGGGACAAGTCGTACGGACGAGGGCCACGGACGGCTCGGCAGCAAGCTGTCGGGATTCGCCATGGCCCTCGGCTGTGTGCTCTTCCTCGGCGGTTTCGCCTGGGGTGCGATCGTCTACCAGCCCTACACCGTGCCGACGGACTCGATGTCGCCGACCATCACGGCCGGCGACCGGGTGCTCGCCGAGCGGATCGACGGCTCCGACGTCGAACGCGGTGACGTCGTCGTCTTCAAGCAGGCCAGCTGGGGCAACATGCCCATGGTCAAGCGTGTCGTCGCGGTGGGCGGGGACACCGTCGCCTGCTGCACGCAGAACAAGCTGACCGTCAACGGCAAGAAGATCGACGAACCGTATCTCCCCAAGGGCAGCGCGGCCGAGGCCACCACGATCCCGGCCATCAAGGTCCCCGAGGGCAGGCTCTTCCTGCTCGGCGACGAACGCAGCGGCTCCCTCGACTCCACCGCCCACCTCACGGAGGCCGGCAGCGGCACGGTGCCGCGCGGCGCGGTGGACGCCCGCGTCGACGCCGTGGCCTGGCCCATGAACGGCATGCTGGCCAGGCCCACCAACTTCGAGACCCTCGGCGCCATCTCCGAGCCGGGGCCGCTGCGCCTGGTCCTCACGGCGATCGTGGTCGGCGCGGTACTCGTCCTCGGCGGCGGGGCGTACGGTCCCATCGCCAAGCGGGCGGAGCGCCGGCGCAACCGCACGGGGACGAGGGAGCAGGCCCTTGCAGGCTGAGACGCCGCAGGGAGCGGGCGAGCGGCCGGCCTCGGCCGCGGATTCCGAAAGCGGGGGCGAGCCGTCGGCCGCCGAGTCCGGAAGCCGGGGCGAACAGCCGGTTCCCGGGACCGGAAGCACAGGCGGGCCGTCCGCTGCCGAGTCCGTAGACAGGGGCGAGCCGTCGGCCGTCGAGTCCGGAAGCGCGGGACAGCGGCCGGTCCCCGGGCCCGATGAACTCGGGGAGCTGCGGAAGGTCGCCCGGGTGGTGCTGCTCGACCCGCAGGACCGCATCCTGCTGCTCCACGGCCACGAACCCGAGGACCCGTCCGACGACTGGTGGTTCACACCGGGCGGCGGCGTGGAGGGCGACGAGACGCGGGAAGAGGCGGCCCGCAGGGAACTCGTGGAGGAGACCGGCATCACCGAGGTCGAGCTGGGCCCGGTGCTGTGGCGGCGGACCTGTTCGTTCCCGTTCGCGGGGCGCCGCTGGGACCAGGAGGAGTGGTACTACCTGGCCCGGACGGCGGATACGCGAGAAGTGGTGCCCGAGGCCACGGGTCTGACCGAGCTGGAACGGCGCAGTGTCGCCGGAGCGCGCTGGTGGACGTGCCAGGAACTTAACCAGGCACATGAGACGGTGTATCCGACCAGACTCGCCGAGCTGCTGCGCAGGCTGCTCGACGAAGGGCCCCCGGCCGGTCCCGAGACCCTCGACACGGAAATCGTCTAGGGGCTCGCGGGGCTGGCGCACAATAGGGGGACGCACGGCTGAAGGGGAACATGCCATGAGCGCCGAGGACCTCGAGAAGTACGAGACCGAGATGGAGCTGAAGCTCTACCGGGAGTACCGCGATGTCGTCGGTCTGTTCAAATACGTGATCGAGACCGAACGGCGCTTCTACCTCACCAACGACTACGAGATGCAGGTGCACTCGGTCCAGGGCGAGGTGTTTTTCGAGGTGTCCATGGCGGACGCCTGGGTGTGGGACATGTACCGGCCCGCTCGGTTCGTGAAGCAGGTACGCGTCCTCACGTTCAAGGACGTGAACATCGAGGAGCTGAACAAGAGCGATCTCGAACTGCCGAGCAGTTGAGGGATCACGGTCGCCGAGCGGCCGGAGGTGGGTACGGCCACTCGTGTGGGTGACTGAGTTGTCCACAACCGAGTGGTCGTCCACCAAGATCCACTAGTTGGTGGCGGCGGGCTCAGTGTGGGTGCCGGAGGTGGTGCCCACATGAAGACGTCCAAGGCACGCAACGCACTGGGAAAGTACGGCGAGGATCTGGCCGCACGGCGGCTGACCGAGTCGGGCATGACGGTCCTGCAGCGCAACTGGCGCTCGGGCAGGACCGGCGAGATCGACATCGTGGCCCGGGACGGCGACGCACTGGTCGTCTGCGAGGTCAAGACCCGTCGTACGGGAACCTTCGAGCACCCGATGGCCGCCGTCACCCCCGTCAAGGCGCAGCGGCTGCGCGGCCTCGCCGAGCGCTGGCTGCAGGAACACGGAGGAGCCCCACCCGGCGGCGTCCGCATCGACGTCGTCGGCGTCCTGCTGCCCGACCGCGGCGCCGCCGTCGTGGAGCACGTGCGGGGGGTGGCCTGATGGGATTCGCGCGTACGTGCTCGGTGGCCCTCGTCGGTGTGGAGGGCGTCGTGGTCGAGGTCCAGGCGGACCTGGAGCCCGGGGTCGCGGCGTTCACCCTGGTCGGCCTGCCCGACAAGAGCCTGACGGAGAGCAAGGACCGGGTGCGGGCGGCCGTGGTCAACTCCGGCGGCGAGTGGCCGCAGAAGAAGCTCACGGTGGGCCTCAGCCCGGCCTCGGTGCCCAAGAGCGGCAGCGGATTCGACCTCGCGATCGCCTGTGCGGCGCTGGGGGCCTCCGAGCGCATCGACCCACGGGTGCTCTCCGACATCGTCATGATCGGCGAGCTGGGCCTGGACGGGCGGGTCCGGCCCGTCCGGGGTGTGCTGCCGGCCGTGCTTGCCGCCGCGGACGCGGGATACGAGCAGGTGGTGGTCCCGGAGTGCGCTGCCGCCGAGGCCTCGCTGGTGCCCGGGGTGTCCGTGCTCGGCGTCCGCAGCCTCCGGCAGCTGATCGCCGTCCTCACGGACGAACCGGTGCCCGACGAGGAGCCCGACGAGCAGGGCCGCCCGGATCCGCTGCTCGCGGGCCTGCGCATGCCGGGGACGGGCGCGGCCACGGGCATGCACAGCATGGGCGCCATGCAGCACGACCACGGACACGACCTCGCCGACGTCGTCGGCCAGCACTCGGCACGGACCGCGGTGGAGGTCGCCGCGGCCGGCGGACACCACCTGTTCCTCGAAGGCCCACCGGGGGCGGGCAAGACGATGCTCGCCGAGCGACTCCCGGCCATCCTGCCGAGGCTCACCCGCGGCGAGTCCCTGGAGGTCACGGCCGTCCACTCGGTCGCGGGCCTGCTGCCACCGGGCAAACCCCTGGTAGACGTCGCGCCCTACTGCGCACCGCACCACTCGGCGACCATGCAGGCGCTCGTCGGAGGCGGTCAGGGAATCGCACGGCCGGGCGCGGTGTCGCTCTCCCACCGGGGAGTGCTCTTCCTCGACGAGACTCCCGAGTTCAGCAGCCACGCTCTCGACGCCCTGCGCCAGCCCTTGGAATCGGGGCATGTCGTGATCGCGCGCAGCGCCGGAGTCGTGCGCTTCCCGGCCCGCTTTCTCATGGTGCTCGCGGCGAACCCATGCCCCTGTGGCCGCTTCTCGCAGCGGGACAGCCTGTGCGAGTGCCCGTCCTCCGCGATCCGCCGCTACCAGGCACGGCTCTCCGGACCGCTGCTCGACCGGGTCGATCTGCGGGTCGAGGTGGACCGCGTCACCCGTTCCGAGCTCACGGAGCGGGGCGCGCGGGGCGAATCCACCGAGACGGTCGCCGACCGGGTGCGGGAAGCCAGGGAGCGGGCCGCGGCGCGGCTGACGGACACTCCCTGGCGGACCAACAGCGAGGTACCGGGGCGTGAGCTGCGCAGCCGTTGGTACGCCTCCCCGGGAGCCATGGACGACGCCGAGCGCAGTCTGGAGCGCGGTGTGCTCACCGCGCGTGGTCTCGACCGTGTCCTGCGCGTCGCCTGGACCGTCGCGGACCTGGTGGGACACGACCGGCCCGACGCGACGGACGTCACCCTCGCCCTGCAACTGCGCACCGGGGTCCCTCGGGGGGTGCCCATGGCGATCGGGGCGTTGACGTGAGCGGGGGCACCAGGGGCATCAGGGGCACTGAGGGCAGCGGGGGCAGCGGGAGTGGAGGGGATGGCAGGGACAGTAGAGATCACAGGGGCGGTGGGGTCGGCGGGGACGGCAGGGATGGTGGGGACGACGAGCGGCTCCACCGGGTCTTCCTGGCGCGCGTCGTCGAACCGGGGGACGAGGTCTGCGGACGGTGGCTGCGCGAGATCGGGGCCGCGGAGGTGGTCCGGCGGCTCACCGGAGGCGGGCAGCAACTGCCGGGTGTCACGGACAAGCGATGGGCGGGGCTGAGGGCCCGGGCCGAGTGGGCGGACCCGCAGCGGGACCTCGCCGTGGCACGGGACACCGGGACGCGGTTCGTATGCCCGGGGGACGCCGAATGGCCCGCACAGCTGGACGACCTCGGGGACGCGCGGCCCACCGGTCTGTGGGTGCGAGGGCGGCCCAGCCTGCGGATATGGGCGCTGCGCTCGGTCGCGGTGGTGGGCGCGCGGGCCTGCACCGAGTACGGCGCGCACATGGCCTCCGTGCTCGGCGCCGGGCTCGCCGAGCGGGGGTGGGTCGTGGTGTCCGGGGGTGCCTACGGGGTGGACGGCGCGACACACCGCGGTGCGCTTGGCGCGGGCGGGGCCACCGTCGCCGTACTCGCCTGCGGGGTCGACCGGCCCTACCCGCGCGGGCACACACAGCTGATCACCCGTATCGCCGAACAGGGACTGGTGGTGGGTGAGTTGCCGCCCGGCGACCATCCGACACCGAGCAGGTTCATCCTGCGCAACAGGGTCATCGCGGCGTTGACCCGCGGCACGGTGGTCGTCGAGGCGGCGTACCGGAGCGGCGCACTTGTCACCGCCCGGTCCGCTCAGCGGTTGGGCCGGTACGCGATAGGGGTACCGGGCCCGGCCACCAGCGCGCTCTCGGCGGGGGTGCACGAACTGCTGCGCGGGGACGCGGCGCTGGTCACGGACGCCGCGGAAGTGGCGGAGCTGGTCGGCGACATGGGCGAGCTGGCGCCGGACCGGCGTGGGCCGGTGCTGCCGCGCGACCTCCTCGACCCCGCCGCCGCCCGTGTGCTGGCCGCCCTGCCGGCCCACGGGACCGCATCGCCGCAGGACACCGCCAGGGGCGCCGGCACGACGGCCGACGACGCGGTCGCGAGACTGTACGAACTCCGCTCACTTGGGTTCGTCGAACGACACGGCGACGGCTGGAAGTTGACACGCCAGGCCACTATCTCCGTCGACACGGATCGGGGGCGATGCTGACCGAGAGTGTTCGGCCGTCCGGGCGACCACCCGAAACCCTTGGCAGTTCCCGTAGTTGGCGCTCCACGGTGATTACGCACGGCGACGGTCGTGCCCCTGAGGGGCGCCCAGCGGAACGTATCTGCGCACGGTGGATCCCTCGGCCTTCGCACACTGCGACGCCCCAGTCACGCTACGCTCACGAGGATTCCGACTCAGACAGGCAACTCGACATCAGACCGACAGCTCACTCAGGCACCCCCAGTTCACGGCAGAACGGCACAAGGCGACGAATGCCCCAGCACACCTCCGGGTCTGACCGGGCGGCTGTTCCCCCCGCTGCCCGCGGCGGCGTGCGGCCGCCCGCCCCCTCGACGCTCGACGAGTTGTGGAGGTCGTACAAGACCACGGGCGACGAGCGACTGCGCGAGCAGCTGATCCTGCACTACTCGCCGCTGGTGAAGTACGTCGCCGGCCGGGTGAGTGTGGGGCTGCCGCCCAACGTGGAGCAGGCGGACTTCGTCTCGTCGGGTGTGTTCGGGCTGATCGACGCCATCGAGAAGTTCGACATCGAGCGGGAGATCAAGTTCGAGACGTACGCGATCACACGGATCCGGGGCGCGATGATCGACGAGCTGAGGGCACTGGACTGGATCCCGCGGTCCGTGCGGCAGAAGGCGCGCAACGTCGAGCGGGCCTACGCGACGCTGGAGGCACGGCTGCGGCGTACGCCGTCGGAGTGCGAGGTGGCCGGCGAGATGGGCATCCCGGTCGACGAACTGCATGCGGTGTTCAGCCAGTTGTCGCTGGCGAACGTGGTGGCCCTGGAGGAGCTGCTGCATGTCGGCGGCGAGGGCGGCGACCGGCTGAGCCTGATGGACACCCTTGAGGACACTGCGGCCGACAACCCCGTGGAGGTCGCCGAGGACCGGGAACTGCGGCGCTTCCTGGCACGTGCCATCAACACGCTGCCCGAGCGCGAGAAGACCGTCGTGACGCTCTACTACTACGAGGGGCTCACGCTCGCCGAGATCGGCAATGTCCTCGGTGTGACGGAGAGCCGGGTCAGTCAGATCCACACCAAATCCGTCCTCCAGCTGCGCGCCAAGCTGGCGAGTTTCGGTCGCTGACCTCGTTTCCTCGGCAACGCCTCTGAAGTGGGACTTCTTTCGGCCGGGGAGCCAAGGATCAGGCCCTGACGGGCGAGAGTCTCCCCTCTTGGGCGGGGCATCCGTAAAGTGGGAGCGTGCCAAGGATTCGAGCGGCCTCCGTGGCCGAGCACCGGTCGATGCAGCGAGCCGCCCTGCTGGACGCGGCACGGTCACTGCTGTCCGAGGGCGGGACGGAGGCGCTGACGTTCCCGGCACTCGCCGAGCGGACGGGTCTGGCGCGGTCCTCCGTGTACGAGTACTTCCGGTCGCGTGCGGCCGTCGTCGAAGAGCTCTGCGAGGTCGACTTCCCGGTATGGGCGGCCGAGGTCGAGGCGGCTATGGCGCTGGCCGGGACACCCGAGGGCAAGGTCGAGGCGTACGTCCGCCAGCAGCTCGGCCTCGTCGGCGACCGGCGTCACCGGGCCGTCGTGGCGATCTCCGCGAGCGAGCTGGACGCGGGCGCGCGCGAGAAGATCCGCGCGGCTCACGGGGGACTCGTCGCGATGATCGTGGAGGCGCTGCGGGACATCGGGCACGAGCAGCCCCGGATGGCCGCGATGCTCCTCCAGGGAATCGTGGACGCGGCCGTGCGCAGGATCGAGATCGGTGCGGCCGAGGATCCCGTTGTGATCACCGATGCCGCGGTGGCGATGGCCCTGCGGGGCGTCCAGGGCTGAGCCCATCCGGCGTCGGACGGACGGTGTCTCTCGGTGTTTGCTGGTCGAGGTACCTCTCGGGTGTGTCGGTCGGTGTCGATTCGGTGGGATGCCGTTCGTATGGGAGCGGAGGAGCCCTTCCCTCTGGTGTGGGAGGGCGGCGCCCTCTTTCGAAACGTAGGCCCGGAGGCTGTCATGTCGTTCACCGATGAAGAGATCGCCTACATGCGGTCACAGCCGCTCGCCCGTGTCGCGACGCTGTCTCCCGACGGCCGGCAGCCCGATGTGGTCCCGCTCGCCTTCGAGTACGACGGCACGCACTTCTGGGTCGGCGGCAGCGGCTCGTCCGTCGCCGGGACGCGTAAGTTCCGCAACATCCGGGCCGGCCGCCACGAGGTGGCTCTCGTCATCGACGATCTCGTGTCCCTCGATCCGTTCATCGCGCGAGGCGTCCGGGTCTACGGCACCGCCGAAGAACCCGTCGAGCGTGTGGGGATGGTCGGCCCGGGGCTCTATACGCGCATCACGCCGACCGTCTCCTGGAGCTGGAACATGGCGGGCCGTCCGGTGGGCGCGGAGTGGTACCCGTCGCGGCGGTCGGTCCATGAGGTGCCGCCGAGTGGCCGGCCGGACCCGAGCCAGGGCCAGGACTAGGGCTAGGGCCAGGACACGGTCCGTACCTCGGACTCGGGCACTCCGATGACCGGCAGCAGCCGTGACGGACCCCGGCCGAGCAGCCACGGCGGGAGCAGGGACAGGGGGTCCAGGTAGGTGTCGGCCCGGCGCAGTCCCCAGTGCAGGCAGGGCGCCGGACAGTGCGACCCCGTCGGTTCCAGTACGCCGATCACCTCGCCCGCCGACACCTCCGCGCCCTTCTTCACCGTCGCCCGCACCGGCTCGTAGGTCGTGCGCAGGGGTGGGTCGCCCGTGCCGTTCAGTTCCACCGAGACGACTCCGCGGCCCGCGACCCGGCCCGCGAAGGAGACACGGCCGGGAGCCACGGCGCGGACCGGGGCGCCGGCGGCCGCGGTGAGGTCGACCCCGCGGTGGCCCCGGCCGTAGGTGGTGGCCGGGGGTTCCCAGCCGCGTATCACCGATGGACGCAGGCCCACCGGCCAGGCGCGGCCGACCGCGGGCACCGGTGTGTCGGCGGGTGGGGACGGGACGGCGGGCGGAGACGGTGGCGAACTGCCGCCGGGACCGCTGACGGGACCGCCGCCAGGGCCACCGCCGGGATCGCCGTCGAGGGCGGTCGCCGAGGGGAGGGCAGCACCCGCGGCGAGCACGGCGGCCACCATCAGGGCCGGCAGCAGCGTCAGCCACGTACGCATCGATCGGTCTTCTCGCATGCGAGAACGGTCCCGTGCGCGACGGAAAAAAGTGGATCATGGCCAGGATCTGTGGAGTACCGGCCGGTTGTGGACAGCGGCGTCACCCGGCACCTCGCGGGTCCCGTACACTTCTTGTGGCGATCCGGGTCACCGGGTCGACTTCGCACGCCCCGACACCAGGCCCTCAAACAGCCGGTGTCAGCGCCTCTCGGTCCCTAGCGGCAAGGCGCATCGCGGGCGTCAGGCGCGAGTGCCGTCCGGCACGCGCGGCACAACCGAGAAACTCAAGGAGAACGGCCATGGCCGTCGTCACGATGCGGGAGCTGCTGGAAAGCGGCGTCCACTTCGGTCACCAGACCCGTCGTTGGAACCCGAAGATGAAGCGATTCATCTTCACGGAGCGCAACGGCATCTACATCATCGACCTGCTCCAGTCGCTGTCGTACATCGACCGCGCCTACGAGTTCGTCAAGGAGACCGTCGCCCACGGCGGCACGGTCATGTTCGTCGGTACGAAGAAGCAGGCGCAGGAGGCCATCGCCGAGCAGGCCACCCGCGTCGGCATGCCCTACGTCAACCAGCGCTGGCTGGGCGGCATGCTCACCAACTTCTCCACCGTCTACAAGCGTCTGCAGCGCCTCAAGGAGCTTGAGCAGATCGACTTCGAGGACGTCGCCGCGTCCGGTCTCACCAAGAAGGAGCTTCTCGTGCTCTCGCGCGAGAAGGCCAAGCTGGAGAAGACCCTCGGTGGTATCCGCGAGATGTCCAAGGTTCCCAGCGCCGTCTGGATCGTGGACACCAAGAAGGAGCACATCGCGGTCGGCGAGGCCCGGAAGCTCAACATCCCGGTCGTCGCCATCCTCGACACGAACTGCGACCCCGACGAGGTCGACTACAAGATCCCGGGCAACGACGACGCGATCCGCTCCGTCACCCTGCTCACCCGCGTGATCGCCGACGCGGTCGCCGAGGGCCTCATCTCCCGTTCCGGTGCCGGCAAGGCCGCCGAGGGTGACAAGGCCGCGGGCGAGCCGCTCGCCGCCTGGGAGCGCGACCTGCTTGAGGGTGGCGAGAAGAAGGCCGACGAGACCACCGCCGAGGCTCCCGCCGAGGCGCCTGCTGCTGAGGCCCCCGCCGCCGAGGAGGCCCCCGCGGCCGCCGAGGCCGAGGCTCCGGCCGCTGCCGAGGCTCCCGTCGCCGAGGTCCCCGCCGCTGCCGAGGCCGAGAAGCCGGCCGAGGCCGAGCAGGCCTGACGAACCAGCGTCACGGTTGAGTGACGGCGGGCGGTGCCGAAGGCGCCGCCCGCCGTTCACCCCCAGCCCGTAGATCTTCGGTGGACGCCCGCCCGATCAGCGGCGGACGCCGACTTCGAGACTTCGAACTCCGAGAAGAGATTCACAGATCATGGCGAACTACACCGCCGCTGACGTCAAGAAGCTCCGCGAGCTCACCGGCGCCGGCATGATGGACTGCAAGAAGGCGCTCGACGAGGCCGACGGCAACGTCGACAAGGCCGTCGAGGCGCTGCGCATCAAGGGCCAGAAGGGCGTCGCCAAGCGCGAGGGCCGCTCCGCCGAGAACGGCGCCGTGGTCTCCATCATCGCCGAGGACAACACCTCCGGCGTCCTGGTCGAGCTGAAGTGCGAGACGGACTTCGTCGCCAAGGGCGAGAGGTTCCAGGCCGTCGCCAACACGATCGCCGAGCACGTCACCAAGACCTCCCCGGCCGACATCGAGGCGCTGCTCGCGTCCGAGATCGAGGCCGGCAAGACGGTCCAGGCGTACGTCGACGAGGCCAACGCCAACCTGGGCGAGAAGATCGTCCTGGACCGCTTCGCGCAGTTCTCCGGCGCGTACGTGGGCGCGTACATGCACCGCACCATGCCCGACCTGCCCCCGCAGATCGGTGTCCTGGTCGAGCTGGACAAGGCCGACGCCGACCTCGCCAAGGGCATCGCGCAGCACATCGCCGCCTTCGCGCCGAAGTACCTCTCCCGTGAGGACGTTCCGGCCGACGTCGTCGAGTCCGAGCGTCGCGTCGCCGAGGAGACCACCCGCGCCGAGGGCAAGCCCGAGGCCGCCCTCCCGAAGATCGTCGAGGGTCGCGTCAACGGCTTCTTCAAGGAAGCCACCCTTCTCGGTCAGCCGTACGCGCTCGACCAGAAGAAGTCCGTCCAGAAGATCCTGGACGAGGCCGGTGTCACCCTGAAGCGTTTCGTACGCATCAAGGTCGGCATCTGAGTCCGTACCGCGATCGACGCGCGACCCCGATAGGGTCGACAGCAGTCGTCCGTCTTGGTTGCGTATGCCGCCACGCGCATGCGTGACGGTCGACAGCAGATCTGACGAGGAGGCCATTGCCGCGCATGGGTTGCTACCGACACCCCACCGGCAATGGCCTCCTTTGTATGTGGGACACGTAGAAGAGGCGAGATCTCCATGACCACCACCAAGGCCGACAAGGACGAAAAGAGCGACACCGGCAAGGGCGCCGGCCGCTTCCTGCTGAAGCTTTCCGGCGAGGCTTTCGCCGGTGGCGGGGCACTCGGCGTCGACCCCGACGTGGTGCACAAAATGGCCCGGGAGATCGCCGCGGTGGTTCGCGGCGGTGCCCAGATCGCCGTCGTCATCGGCGGCGGCAACTTCTTCCGCGGCGCCGAACTCCAGCAGCGCGGCATGGACCGGGCCCGCTCCGACTACATGGGCATGCTCGGCACCGTCATGAACTGCCTGGCCCTCCAGGACTTCCTGGAGAAGGAGGGCATCGACTCGCGCGTGCAGACCGCCATCACCATGGGGCAGGTCGCCGAGCCGTACATCCCGCTGCGGGCCGTGCGGCACCTGGAGAAGGGCCGTGTGGTCATCTTCGGCGCGGGCATGGGCATGCCGTACTTCTCCACCGACACCACCGCCGCCCAGCGCGCCCTGGAGATCGACGCCGAGGCCCTGCTGATGGGCAAGAACGGTGTGGACGGGGTCTACGACTCCGACCCGAAGACCAACCCCGAAGCGGTCAAGTTCGACTCGCTCAGCTACGGCGAGGTCATCACCCGCGACCTCAAGGTCGCCGACATGACCGCGATCACCCTGTGCCGCGACAACAAGCTCCCGATCCTCGTCTTCGAGCTTCTGGCCGAGGGCAATATCGCGCGGGCCGTCAAGGGTGAGAAGATCGGCACGCTCGTGGGTGACCAGGGCAGTCGGGCCTGACCGGGGGATGGACAATGTCCTGCCGGTCGGGAACCGTGCAGGAATAAGACGCGACGCAGCCGGCCGCCTACCCGCCAAGGAACCGCAGCCGGGCCTACTCAAGACACGCAGGAGCAAGTGGTGATCGAAGAGACCCTCCTCGAGGCCGAGGAGAAGATGGAGAAGGCCGTCGTGGTCGCCAAGGAGGACTTCGCCGCGATCCGCACCGGCCGTGCGCACCCGGCGATGTTCAACAAGATCGTGGCGGACTACTACGGCGCGCTGACGCCGATCAACCAACTGGCCTCGTTCTCGGTGCCCGAGCCGCGCATGGCCGTGGTGACCCCGTTCGACAAGAGCGCGCTGCGCAACATCGAGCAGGCGATCCGTGACTCCGACCTCGGCGTCAACCCGAGCAATGACGGCAATATCATCCGGGTGGTGTTCCCCGAGCTGACGGAGGAGCGCCGCAAGGACTACATCAAGGTCGCCCGCACCAAGGCCGAGGACTCCAAGATCTCGATCCGCTCCGTGCGCCGCAAGGCCAAGGACGGCATCGACAAGATGATCAAGGACGGCGAGGTCGGCGAGGACGAGGGCCGCCGTGCGGAGAAGGAGCTCGACGACACCACCGCGAAGTACGTCGCTCAGGTGGACGAGCTGCTCAAGCACAAGGAAGCTGAGCTGCTCGAGGTCTGATGAACGACTCTTCCTGGGGGGCGCCGCCAGAAGCCGGGTACTGGGGGCCGTCCGACCAGGGGCCTGTCCAGGGGGCTGCCCCGGCGGGTCCCGCCTACGATGCGCACAACGCGCAGCAGACTCGCCCCATGCCCATCGTGCCCGACGTACCCGCGCATGGCGGAAACCAGGATGACGACCGGGGGGCTGCTCGGACGGGCGGCCCCCTGTTCCGCGACGAGACGCCTCGGACGCCGCCGCACCAGGATCCGTCCTCTCAGGTGCCGTCCCACCGGTCGCAGAATCCGCAGGAGCCCATGTCCAGCGCCGCACAGCCCGCACCCGCGCCGCCGAAGAAGAGCGCGGGCCGCGACCTGGGCGCTGCCATAGGGGTCGGGGTCGCGCTCGGTGCGGTGATCGTCGCGTCGCTGTTCGTCGTCAAGGCCGCCTTCGTCGGAGTGATAGCGGTCGCCGTCGTGGTCGGCCTGTGGGAACTCACGTCGCGGCTCGCGGAGCAGAAGGGCATCAAGGCGCCGCTCGTGCCGCTGGCGATCGGCGGTGCCGCGATGGTCGTCGCCGGATACGTCCGGGGTGCCGAGGGTGCCTGGGTGGCGATGGCGCTCACCGCGCTCGCGGTCCTGGTCTGGCGGATGACGGAACCGCCCGAGGGGTACCTCAAGGACGTCACCGCGGGAGTCTTCGCCGCCTTCTACATCCCGTTCCTCGCCACGTTCGTGGCGATGATGCTCACCGCGGACGACGGTGCACGGCGGGTGCTGACGTTCCTGCTGCTGGCCGTGGTCAGCGACACGGGCGCGTACGCCGTCGGCTGGCGCTTCGGCAAGCACAAGCTCGCCCCGCGCATCAGCCCCGGCAAGACCCGCGAGGGCCTGCTGGGCGCGCTCGTCTTCGCCATGGTGGGGGGCGCGCTGTGCATGGAGTTCCTCATCGACGACGGCACCTGGTGGCAGGGCCTGATCGTCGGCCTCGCGGTCGCGGCCAGCGCCACGCTCGGTGACCTCGGCGAGTCGATGATCAAGCGTGACCTGGGCATCAAGGACATGGGCACCTTGCTGCCGGGGCACGGCGGCATCATGGACCGCCTGGACTCGCTGCTTCCTACGGCTCCTGTGGTGTGGCTGCTGCTCGTGTTGTTCGTCGGTAGCTGATCGTCGGTAGCTGTTCGTCGGGAGCCGACACCGAGGCTCAGGGTCTGCGGTCTGCGGTTTTGCGGTACGAGGGGCTCGTCGTCCAACCGGACGGCGAGCCCCTGACGCGTGTCCGGGCCGATGTCAGTCCGTGCCGTAGCTATCAGTCTGTGCCGTAGTCGTGCGGTCGGCCGTCCTGCCAGTCCACCCAGTGCGGATCGTCCAGCAGCTCCCACGCGTCCGGCAGGCCCGCGCGGCGCAGGAACTCGATCAGGTCGGCGTCGCTGTGCGCGAGGCCGGCGACCCGGGCGCGAATGGACACCCGGCGGCCGCCGGTGCCCGCAGCGCGATGCACGACGATGGGCGCGGTGCCCTCTCCTTCGGGCGGCGACTGTTCGCGGTTCACAGTGCACCGCGGGCGGTGTCTGTATCGGTGTCGGGCGTGGGGGTGGGTGTGGGCGTGGCGGAGGTGGAGGCGCTGGTGTCGTCGGTGCGGCGCAGCCGCCGGACCAGCCGATCGCGGTCGCTGCGCCGATGATCCGGGCGAGACACATATTCGTACACGAGTTCGATTGTAGGTCCAGGTGTGACCGTTGGGACAGGGCCCGGCTTCCCGCGGCTTCGGACTTGAACCCGCCGGCAGCCCACGGCCACCCGCCTGTCCCAGGCCGTGACCTGCGGGATGGGTAGGTTTGTCGCACCGCTTAAGGAGATGTGCGATGCCGGACCGCCGTAGAGCTCTGTACGTAACCGATCTGGCTTACCCGGCCCGGGGGCGGCGCTACTGCGACGAGGACATCTTCCTGACCTCCCGACTGCGCGACGACTTCGATGTCGCCCTGTGCCACCCGCTGGAGGCCGCCGCGTTGATGGACGCCTTCGATGTTGTCGTGGTCCGCAACAGCGGGCCGGTGCTGCATTACCGGGAGGAGTACGACGCGTTCCGGGCGCGGGCCACGGCCGACGGCGCCCGGGTCTACAACCCGTTGACCGGCCGCGGAGACATGTCCGGCAAGCAGTACCTGCTGGATCTGACCGCTGCCGGACACCCGGTCATCCCCACGGTCGACCGGTCCGAGGACCTGCACCTGCTGCCCGAGGCCGACCAGTACGCGGTCAAGCCGAAGGTGGGCGCTGACTCCATCGGCCTGGCCTTCGTGCCCCGCGAGCAGCTCGACGGCCTCGCCTACGGCGACATCCTGGTCCAGCCGCGCATCGACTTCCGCTACGAAGTGTCCTTCTACTACGTCGACGACGCCTTCCAGTACGCCCTTCACGCCCCCGATCCCGAGCAGCGCTGGGTCCTCGATCCCTACGAGCCCACCGACACCGACCTGGCCTTCGCCCGGAGCTTCATCGACTGGAACACCCTCGACCACGGCATCCAGCGCGTGGACGCCTGCCGCACCTGGGAGGGCGCGCTGCTCCTCGTCGAGCTGGAGGACCTCAACCCATATCTGTCCCTGGAACTGGTCTCCGACCGGACCCGTGACGCGTTCGTGGCGAATATGACGGAGTCCGTCCACCGGTTCCTGGACGCTCGGCCGCGCAGCTGAGCTCGCGCCTGAGACGGCGTACCGTCGTACGGCCGTACCTGACCATTGACCCCCGCGAGGCGACGTGATCGCCTCTCACAGGTAAGCCGTGAACGGGCTGAACCGGGGGACAAGTGAGTCTTGAGATGAGTCAGGATTATGCGGCTCTCATCGCGGGCGTCGACGGCGCGATCTTGATCGCTGCATCGGTCCAACTCCATTCGTACCGAGCCAAGGGCAACGGACAAATGACGCGCGCCGCCCGGGTGTTGTGGCTGGCGCCTTTCCCGGTGATGGTCATTTCCATCGCTCGGGTCCTCTGGTGGTCTGCCAACGGCGGGCAGGACAAGGACCCCGACCTTGCGTTGATGCTGTTCCTGGGGACTCTCATCCTGCTGGCCATGGTCATGCTTGACGCGATCCTGTCGAGGTACGTATACGAGGAAGCGGAGCAGGTCGCTTCCGACGACTCACTCGACGCGTAGAAGTGCCTCAGCGCGTGAATACCGTGCTCGCGCGCGGACTCACACCTGCCGCCCTTCTCGACTTCCGGGACCAGGCCCGCGGCAGCGGTACGGCCGCTGACGACCACCGCGCACGGCTCGTGGCCCCGGTCACACGAATCGATCTGCGACACTGGTACAGCCATGCCTAAGCCCGGAGAACTCACTTTCGTTGCCCCCCGCGGAGCCAAGAAGCCGCCGCGGCACCTTGCTGATCTCACGCCTGCCGAGCGTAAGGAGGCGGTTGCCGCGGTCGGTGAGAAGCCGTTTCGTGCCAAGCAGCTGTCGCAGCACTACTTCGCGCGGTACGCGCACGACCCGGAGCAGTGGACCGACATCCCCGCGGGATCGCGCGCCAAGCTGCAGGAGGCGCTGCTGCCCGAGCTGATGACGGTCGTGCGGCATCTCTCCACCGATGGGGACACCACCCGCAAGACCCTCTGGCGGCTCTTCGACGGCACGCTCGTCGAGTCCGTGCTGATGCGGTACCCGGACCGGGTCACCATGTGCATCAGCTCTCAGGCGGGCTGCGGGATGAACTGTCCGTTCTGTGCGACCGGGCAGGCCGGTCTCGACCGGAATCTGTCCAGCGCCGAGATCGTGCACCAGATCGTGGACGGGATGCGGGCGCTGCGGGACGGGGAGATTCCCGGTGGGCCGGCCCGGCTCAGCAACATCGTCTTCATGGGCATGGGCGAGCCGCTGGCCAACTACAAGCGGGTCGTCCAGTCGATCCGGGCCCTCACCGACCCGGAGCCGGACGGGCTCGGGCTGTCGCAGCGGGGGATCACCGTCTCCACGGTCGGTCTCGTCCCCGCCATCAACCGGTTCGCCGACGAGGGCTTCAAGTGCCGCCTCGCCATCTCCCTGCACGCACCGGACGACGAGCTGCGTGACACGCTCGTGCCCGTGAACACGCGGTGGAAGGTACGGGAAGTGCTGGACGCCGGATGGGAGTACGCGGCGAAGTCGGGGCGCCGGCTCTCCATCGAGTACGCGCTCATCCGTGACATCAACGACCAGGCGTGGCGTGGTGACCGGCTCGGGCGGCTGCTCAAGGGCAAGCCCGTGCACGTGAACCTGATTCCGCTGAACCCGACACCCGGCTCCAAGTGGACGGCCTCGCGGCCCGAGGACGAGAAGGCGTTCGTCGAGGCGATCGCCGCCCATGGTGTGCCCGTCACCGTCCGGGACACCCGTGGCCAGGAGATCGACGGGGCCTGCGGGCAGCTCGCGGCGACCGAGCGGTAGTCTGGCGGACGTACGTACATCTTCATATTCCGACAGGGGAGCGCCACAGCGCTGAGAGTGCGGGACAGCCCGCAGACCCTCTGAACCTTGCCCAGGTCATTCTGGGTAGGAAGTTCGGTCACTACTCAAGCTGTTGCGCCCTGCCCGGGATCCGACCGAGGTCCCGGGCAGGGCCGCGTCTCTTCCTGGTCACCCCCAGGAGGAATTCAGTGAGCACCACCACCAGGAAGTTCACGGCCGTGGTCGCGGTCACCGGGCTCGGCTTCGCCGCGCTCGCCGCGTGCGGTTCGTCCGACTCCGGCGACGAGGGCTCCGGGTCCAAGACCGTCACCCTCGTCAGCCATGACTCCTTCGCCTACACCAAGGCAGTACTGAAGGAGTTCGAGAAGGCGTCCGGTTACAAGGTCAAGGTCCTCAAGGACGGCGACGCCGGTACGGCCGTCAACAAGGCCATCCTCACCAAGGACAACCCGCAGGGCGACGTCTTCTTCGGCGTCGACAACACCCTGCTGTCGCGGGCGCTCGACAACGGGCTGTTCCAGTCGTACGAGGCCAAGGGCGCCGATGGCATCAAGGCCGAGTACCGGGTCGACCAGGACAAGCACCGCGTCACGCCCATCGACTCCGGTGACATCTGCGTCAACTACGACAAGGCCTACTTCAGCAAGCACAAGCTGGCCCCGCCGACGTCCTTCGACGATCTGATCAAGCCCGAGTACAAGGATCTTCTCGTCACCGAGAACGCGTCCACGTCCTCGCCCGGCCTCGGGTTCCTGCTCGGCACCGCCGCCAAGTACGGGGACGCGGGCTGGGAGGGCTACTGGAAGAAGCTCAAGGCCAACGGAGTGAAGGTCGTCGACGGCTGGGAGCAGGCCTACAACGTGGAGTTCTCCGGGTCCGCCGGCGGCAAGGAGGCCAAGGGCGACCGGCCGCTCGTCGTCTCGTACGCCTCGTCGCCGCCCGCCGAGGTCATCTACGCCGACCCGAAGCCGAAGACCGCGCCGACCGGGGTCGCGGACGGCACCTGCTTCCGCCAGGTCGAGTACGCGGGCCTGCTGAGCAACGCGAAGAACACCAAGGGTGGCAAGGCGCTCATCGACTTCCTGGTCGGCAAGGCCTTCCAGGAGGACATGCCGCTGAACATGTTCGTGTACCCGGTCGTCGAGGGTGCGAAGGTGCCCGCCGAGTTCACGAAGTTCGGGCCGGCCGCCAAGAGCCCCGAGACCCTCGACCCCGCCAAGATCGCCGACAACCGTGACGAGTGGGTCAAGTCATGGACCTCGCTCGTACTGAAGTAGAGCCCCGCGCGGAGGCGGAGCCGCCCGCGAGCCGGCGTCCGCGCCTCCGTCCGCGCCCTCGCACGCGCCCGCGTACGGGGAGCGCGGCCCGGCTCGGTCTCATGGCCGTGCCCGTCGCGTTCTTCGGGCTCTTCTTCGCCTACCCGGTCGCGGCGATCACGGCACGCGGGCTCAAGATCGACGGGGTCTGGCGGTTCGGGCGGATCGGCGATGTGCTCGCACAGTCCGACATCCGGCACGTCCTGTGGTTCACGACCTGGCAGGCGCTCGCCTCGACCGCGCTCACGCTGCTGATCGCACTCCCCGGCGCGTACGTGTTCGCGCGCTTCGATTTCAGGGGCAAGCAGGTCCTGCGGGCCGTCGTCACCGTGCCGTTCGTGCTGCCGACCGTGGTTGTCGGCACGGCGTTCCTGGCGCTGCTCGGCCGCGGCGGACTCCTGGACGAGTTGTGGGGCGTACGGCTCGACACGACCGTGTGGGCGATCCTGCTCGCGCACGTCTTCTTCAACTACGCGGTCGTCGTCCGCACGGTCGGCGGCCTCTGGTCGCAGCTCGATCCGCGTCAGGAGGAGGCCGCGCGGGTGCTCGGCGCCTCACGGTTCGCCGCCTGGCGCCGGGTGACGCTTCCGGCGCTCGGGCCGGCGGTCGCCGCCGCCGCGCTGATGGTCTTCCTCTTCACCTTCACCTCGTTCGGTGTGGTGCAGATCCTCGGCGGTCCGACCTTCTCGACGCTCGAAGTCGAGATCTACCGGCAGACCTCGGAGATCTTCGACCTCTCGACGGCCGCCGTCCTCACCCTCGTCCAGTTCGTGGCGGTCGGCGCGATCCTCGCCGTCCACGCGTGGACGGTACGGCGGCGGGAGACCGCCCTGCGCCTGGTCGACGCGTCCGCGACGGCACGACGGCCGCGCGGCGCCGGGCAGTGGGCACTGCTCACCGGCGTCCTCGCCACCATCGCCGTCCTGCTGGTGCTGCCACTGGCCGTGCTGGTCGAGCGGTCCCTCGACGCCCCCGGATTCGGCTACTACAAGGCGCTGACCAGCGACGAAGGCGGCATTTTCCTCGTGCCGCCGATCGAGGCCGTCGGCAACTCGCTGCAGTACGCTCTCGCCGCCACCGCCATCGCCCTGCTGATCGGCGGACTCGCGGCCGCCGCCCTCACCCGCCGGGACGCCGGCCGTCTCGTACGGGGCTTCGACGCCCTGCTGATGCTGCCGCTCGGCGTCTCCGCCGTGACCGTCGGGTTCGGCTTCCTCATCGCGCTCGACGAGCCTCCGCTGGACCTCCGGAGCACCTGGATCCTCGTGCCGCTCGCGCAGGCGCTGGTGGGTGTCCCCTTCGTCGTACGGACCATGCTGCCCGTGCTGCGGGCGGTGGACGGACGGCTGCGCGAGGCGGCGGCGGTGCTCGGGGCCTCGCCGTGGCGGGTGTGGCGCGAGGTCGATCTGCCCATGGTGCGGCGGGCGCTGCTGATCGCGGCCGGGTTCGCCTTCGCCGTGTCGCTGGGCGAGTTCGGCGCGACCGTCTTCATCGCGCGGCCCGACAACCCGACACTGCCGGTCGCCGTGGCACGGCTGCTCGGGCGGGCCGGGGAGCTCAACTACGGGCAGGCCATGGCACTTTCGACGATCTTGATGGTGGTGTGCGCGGTGGCGCTGCTCGTTCTCGAACGCCTTCGCACCGACCGGACCGGGGAGTTCTGACCATGCGCGACGCAAAGCTCGAACTCGTTGGCGCGACCGTACGGTTCGGTGGGCGGGCCGTGCTCGACTCCGTCGGGCTCGATGTCGCCGAGCACGAGATCGTGTGCGTGCTCGGGCCCAGCGGCAGCGGCAAGTCGACGCTGCTGCGGGCGGTCGCGGGGCTCCAACCCCTGGACGAGGGACGGGTGTTCCTGGACGGCCACGACCTCCACGGCGTGCCCGCGCACAAGCGCGGTGTCGGCCTGATGTTCCAGGACCACCAGCTGTTCCCGCAGCGCGACGTGGGCGGCAACGTTGCCTTCGGGCTGCGGATGCACGGTGAGTCGATGGACCAACAGGCAGTACGCGTCCGGGAGTTGCTGGATCTGGTGGGGTTGCCCGGCGCCCGTGGGCGGGCCGTCGCCTCCCTCTCGGGTGGCGAACAGCAGCGCGTCGCGCTCGCCCGGGCCCTCGCACCCAGCCCCCGGCTGCTCATGCTCGACGAACCCCTCGGCCAGCTGGACCGCTCGCTGCGTGAGCGGCTGGTGGTCGAACTCCGGGAGCTGTTCGGCGAGTTGGGCACGACCGTGCTCGCGGTCACCCACGACCAGGGGGAGGCGTTCGCGCTCGCCGACCGGGTCGTCGTGATGCGGGACGGCCGGATCGCCCAGTCCGGTACGCCACTTGAGGTCTGGCAGCGCCCGGCCGACGCCTTCGTGGCGCGCTTCCTCGGCTTCGAGAACGTGACCGGGGCGACCGTCAGCGGGGAGGCCGCGGACACGCCCTGGGGTAAGCTGCCGGTGTCCTCGGACGCCCGGCAGGGCGAGGTCGATCTGCTCGTCAGGCCAGCTGGCGTACGCCTCGTACCGGCGGCCGAGGGGCTGCGCTGCACGGTGGCCGCGCGGACGTTCCGGGGCACCCATGTGGCCGTACGCCTGCAGCCCGAGGACGCGCCGTGGCTGGAGGCGGCGTGTGCGCTGCGGGACGCGCCGGAGACGGGGGACGAGGTCGGGGTGGCGTTCGACGCGGCGGAAATTGTCGTACTCGGGGGACCCCGCCGGCCCTAGGGTGCGGCTCATGACGCTACTCGGGCACGACCGCTACTGCGGCGAAATCGTCGGGCAGACCGCGCTGTTGAGGTCGCACCTGGCCGGAGCCGACCTCGGCGCGACCGTGCCGACCTGTCCTGACTGGACGTTGCGGCAGCTCGCCGTGCATGTGGGTGAGGCGCATCGCTGGGCCGAGCACATCGTGCGGACGCGGGCGACGAAGAGCGTGCCGATCGAGGACGTGGCCGACGTCGGAGGGCCGGAGGGCGACGACCCCGCCGCGCTGGACGCCTGGCTCGCGGAGGGCGCCGAGCGGGCCGCCGAGACCTTTCGCGCCGCCGGGGTCGACACCGCCGCCTGGTCCTGGGCCTGGGAGCACACGGCCGGGTTCTGGGCGCGGCGCATGACCCACGAGACGGTGGTTCATCGGGCCGACGCGGCGATCGCCGCGGGTGTGACGTACGAGGTGGCGCCGGAGTTCGCCGCCGACGCGATCGACGAGTGGCTGCAGATCGTGCGGTTCGCGCAGGAGAAGTACCCCAACGATGCCGCGCGGGAGCTGCGCGGGGTGGGGCGCAGCATTCATCTCCATGCCACCGATGCGGAGGCTGAGCTGGCTGCCGAGTGGCTCATCGAGTTCGAGGACGAGGGGATCGGGTGGCGGCGGGGGCACGAGAAGGCGAGCGTGGTTTTGCGGGGGCCGCTTACCGAGGTGATGCTTGCCTTTTATCGCCGGATGGCGCCGGATGGTGGGGGGTTGGAGGTTTTGGGGGAGCGGGAGTTGCTGGACTTCTGGTTGGAGCGGGCCACGTTCGGCTAGCGCCGGGGGTGGTGAGTCTGCGGGTCGGTGGGGGCTTGTCGCGCAGTTCCTCGCGCCCCTAAAAGATTGCGCAGTTCCCCGCGCCCCTGAAGGGCGGTGGTTGAGGTCGGTTCGTCAGGTGCGGGCCGGTCTCGGTTGCTCGCGCCGTTCCCCGCGCCCCTGGAAGCCGGTGGTTGAGGCCGGTTTGTCAGGTGCGGGCCGGTCTGGGTTGCTCGCGCCGTTCCCCGCGCCCCTGAAGGGCGGTGGCCCGCCCCCCTCGGTAAGGGGGGCGGGCCACGCCTGGTGGGACTGGGTTGGCCGGTGGTGCTCAGTGGCCGTTCGATGTGCCGCGGCGGCGGAGGGCGAACATGACGCCGGCGCCGGCTGCCACGAGCGCGGCCGCTATGCCGGCGATCGCGCCGGTGTTGGAGCTGGAGCCGGTCTCGGCGAGGTTCGAGTCGCCGCCCGCGGGGGACGGGGTGCTGCCGCCGGCCGAGGCGGGCGGGGTGCTCTCCGACTCCGAGGGCGCCGGGGACTCGGGCTTCGCGGTGACCGGCGAGGAGGGCTCCTCGGACGGGGACGGCGTGGCCGAAGGCGTCGACGGCTCCTCGGACTTGCAGGCCTCGGACGGCGTGACGAGGTTCGGCTTGATGTCCTCGTCGACCTGCTTGCCGGCCTTGACGTGGATCCGGTACTCCGCGTTCGGCTTCCAGTCCTCCGAGAAGTCGATGGTCACGCCCTCGCGGGAGCCCTTGACCTCCTGGGTGCCGACGAGCTTCTCGTCCGCGCCGTTGGACTCGAGGAAGACCGTGATGGTGGCCGGGACGCCGGTGGGGTCCTTGTCGGTGACGCTGATGACACCCTTGGCGCCGTCGCACTTGGCGACGGCCGAGAACTCACTGATGTTGCAGGCGAGCGCGTTGCCGGCGAGGCCGAGCGTGAGCGCGGCCGAGGCGGAGGCAACTCCGAGAATGCGCACGGAACGTGCGGTACGGCGAGATATGGACACGATTGCCCTTCACGGGATGCACAAACGAGGGGGGTTGGGGATTGGCTGCGAAGAAACAGCAATCCCAGACGCCTCACAGGTTTATTGGGCCGCGTCTCGGGTTGTCAATCCGTCTGTCCGTCTTGACCCTCGGCTTTAGCTTTCATTTACATGAGCCAACCGGATGAGCGCCTCCGGTGCCTCCTCGATCCGGTCCACCAGCGCGATCCGGGACTCCATCGAGCGGTCGCGGGCGAGGGCCTGGAGCAGCGGCCAGGTGGGCAGTCGCTCGGTCCAGTGCGCGCGGTTCACCAGCACCATCGGGGTGGGTTCGCCGCGGGACTCGTAGTAGTTGGGGGTCGCGTTGTCGAAGATCTCCTGGACCGTGCCGGCGGCGCCGGGCAGGAACACCACACCCGCGTTCGAACGAGCCAGCAGGCCGTCCTCGCGCGTGGCGTTGGCGAAGTACTTGGCGATGTGCGAGGCGAAGGCGTTCGGCGGCTCGTGCCCGTAGAACCAAGTGGGAATGCCGACAGAGGTGTTGCCCTTCGGCCAGCGCGTACGCACCTCGAAGGCGGCGCGCGCCCAGTCGGTCACCGACGGCACGAACGACGGTGACTTCGCGAGGAGTTCGCACGCCTCGTGCAGCATCGTGTCGTCGTAGGGGGCCGCGTACGCGCCGAGGTTCGCCGCCTCCATCGCGCCGGGGCCGCCGCCCGTCGCCACCGTGAACCCGGCGCGCGCGAGCGCACGGCCGAGCCGGACCGCGCCGGTGTAGGCCTCGGTGCCGCGCCCGAGCGCGTGGCCGCCCATCACGCCCACCACCCGCGTGCCGCGCAGGAGTTCGTCGAGGGCGTCGGAGATCGCGTCGTCGTGGACGGAGCGCAGCATCGACGCGTAGATGTCACCGTCGGTCTTCGTCCGCTGGAACCAGGCGTACGCGAGGGCATCCGGCGTCTCCTCGTACCCCTTGTCGAGCGAGGCGAACAGCTCGTCGGGACGGTAGAGATGACCGCGGTACGGGTCGAAGGGCAGGCCGGGGAGCGGCGGGAAGACCAGCGCGCCGTCGGCACGGACCTTCGCCGCGGCGTTCTCCCGCATCGGGCAGCCGAGGAACACGGCTCCGGTGGCGTCGCTCGCCAGCAACTCCCTTGTGCGGTCCGTCAGATCGACGCACTGGACACGGAAGCCGGCGAGGGTGCCGCGGGACGAGACGACTGCGTCGAACTCCTCCAGCGTCTCGATCTCACGGTCGTTGTGGTGGGCCGCATGGGCGGGGCTCGTCTGCACCCGCCCATGCTAAGCACGGCCGGTTCAGCCCTGGACGGCCGCCGGGTCCATCCACATGATCTCCCAGGTGTGGCCGTCCGGGTCGTCGAAGGCGCGGCCGTACATCTGGCCGTAGTCCTGGGTCTCGCCGCTCGCCGAACCGCCCGACGCGATCGCCTTGTCGACGAGCTCGTCCACCTTCTCGCGGCTTTCGGCGCTCAGACAGATCAGCACCTCGCTGGTCTTCGTCGAGTCCGCGATCTCCTTCTTCGTGAAGTCCGCGTAGCGCTGCTTGTTCAGCAGCATCGCGACGATCGTGTCGCTGATCACGACGGACGCGCAGTTCTCGTCCGAGAACTGCGGGTTGATCGTGTAGCCGAGCTCCGTGAAGAACTTCTTGGAGGCGTCGACGTCGTTCACAGCCAGGTTCACGAAGATCATCTGCTGGTACATGTCCGGTCTCTCCCGTCGCGTGATGTGCTGTTCGGAGGGGTAGACCGGGGGGCCGTCGAAAAGTCATCGGCGTCCCGCGAACTTTTTTTGGGCGACCTGCAGATCGAGAGGCGCGAGCCGTCAGCGGGTCAGGGGCAGTGCGGCCAGCTCCGCGACCGCCCAGGTCAGCGGGCCGAAGACGGCGAGCAGGGCGCCCGTGCGGAGGGCGGCGGCGCTGCGCAGCGCCGTGGCGGGCGCTCCGTGCCGCAGCAGGGCGGCCGTGGTGTCGGCGCGCGCGTTCCTCGCCTCCACCGCGGCGGTCAGGAGCGTCGCGACGGCGCATCCCGCGACGAGCAGCGCGCCCAGGGTGGTGAGCGGCCCCACGTCGGGGCGCGCGCGGCCGTAGAGCACGGCCATGGCGTACGCCCCCGACGCCACCGCGCACACCACGCCGAGCGGACGTCCGATGCGGGCCGCCTCCTCCATGAGCACGCGTCCGGCGAGCAGCCGCAGGGCGCCCGGCCGCACCGCCTGGAGCAGCCTGCCGCAGAGGTGAGTGATCGCGGGCCCGGCCAGCGCGAGCCCGAACGCGGTGAGCGCCCAGCCGACCAGCACACCGAGGGGCCCGACGTGGAAGCCGCCCGGCAGCTCGGGTCCCGCGAGGGCCGGGGACGTACGGCCGGCGTACGTCTCCACCGCGAGCCCGGCCGCGAGGACCGCGGCGCCCCAGGGGAGGCCGGAGGGGGTGGGAAGAGGGGCCGGGGGATGTTCGGGGCTCAGGGGGTCCAGGGGGTGGCGGGTGTGGCCGGGACGGCCGGAGAGCCCGGCGCTGTTGTGACTTCCGGGGCCATCAGGACTGCTGGGATGGCCGGGACTGCCGGGACTGCCGGGATGCTGTGAGGCGGCGTGGCGGTCGGCTGCGCCGTGACCGTCGTGGCCGTTGTGCGCCGGTGCGTCGGCTGTGGCGTGGGTGGCGGAGAGCTGCTCGCCGCCGGGGCGCCCCTCGACCCTCGCGCGGGCACGCGCGCCGGAGCGGCGGGGCACGTCGAGCGCCGCGGCACTGGTGGACGCCTCCGGGCTGCCGTGTCCGGCGGACCCTGCGTGTGCGGTGCGTCCGGCGTGACCGTCGGGAGTGCCCTGCGCGGACCGGCCGGTGGCGCCCTGCCCGGAACCGCCCCGGGCCGCTGAAGCCTCCCGGCCCTCGGAACCGCCTCGGCCCCCGGAGCCGCCCGGGCCCGCCGAACCGTCCTGGCCCTCCGAGCGAGGGCCCGCCTTCGCCTCCGGACGTGTCTCCGTACGCGTCCCGAAGCGCCCGTACGCGCCGAAGCCGACGCGCTCGACGGAGCGGCCGTATCCGCCGAAGCCGCTCAACCGGCCCGGCCGTCCGCCCGTCGTGAGGCTGGGCCTCGGGCCCCGCGGCCGGAGTACCGCCGCGCTGGCCGCCGAGGCGATGATCGGTACGAGGGCCAGCAGGGTGAGCGCGGCCGGGAGGGGCAGCGGCTCGTCCGCGGCGAGGAGGTCGGCGGCGTCGCCGTCGAAGGGGAGGCCGGTCAGGTCGCCGCGGAGGTGGAGGAAGAAGAGCAGGGCGACCATCGAGCCGAGCGTGCAGGACACGGCGGTGGAGATCGCCGCGAGGACCGTCAGACGGGCGGGGCCGAGGCCGAGCGCCGACAGCCCCTGCCGGGGACGGGTGGCCGGGTCGGTCCGGGCGACCGCCACCGCGAACTGCACGGTCGCGGCGAGCGGCGCCACACACCAGGCCAGCCGAAGCACGGCCGCACCGGACGCGTCCGGGTGCCCCATCGCGTACCCCAGGGTGCACAGCAGCAGGAAGCCCGTGCCCGCCGACGCCGCCGCGACCAGGAGTCTGCGGAGCTGGACGGCGGGGCGGGCCCCGCGCGCTAGACGGAGAGCGAGCACGCGGCCCGGCCTTCCACGCTGTCGGACACCGGCGGCAGATGGACGGTGTTCACCCGCCGCCCGTCGAGCAGCGACACCGTGCGGTCGGCGAGGGCCGCGGTGTCCGCGTCGTGCGTGGCCAGTACGACGGTGATCCCGTGCGACCGGGCCGCCGTCGTGAGCGTGCGCAGCACCTGGGCCCGGTCGGCGCGGTGCAGCGGGGCGGTGGGCTCGTCGGCGAAGAGCACGGTCGGCGCGGGGGCCAGGGCGCGGGCGATGGCCACGCGCTGTCGCTCGGCGTGCAGCAGCGCGTACGGGCGTTTGCGGGCGCAGCCGCCGATGTCGAGGCGGTCCAGCCACTCCAGGGCGGCGGTCTTGGCGCGGCGGCGCGAGACACCGCGCAGCATCAGGGGCAGGGCCGCGTTCTCCCAGGCGTTCAGCTCCGGGACCAGGACCGGCGTCGGGTCGATCCAGGCGAACCGGTCGCGGCGCAGCCGCTCGCGCGTCCCCGGACCCATGGTGTGCACGGGCGTGCTGTTGAACCAGACCTCGCCCTGCTGCGCCCGCAACTGCCCGGACAGGCACTGGAGCAGGGTCGTCTTGCCGCTGCCACGCGGGCCGCCGACGGCGAGGATCTCGCCCTCGCGAACCCCGAGCGAGACGCCGGTGAGCGCGGGCGAGCCGTTGTGCTTGACGTGCAGGGCGCGTGCCCACAGCACGTCGTTGTCCGGCGGAGCCACCATGGCGTACACCTCGGTTCAGATCAGAAATGCCGTGCGAAGTCCCCCTTCCGGGGGAACGAAGGCAGGGCCGATCGGTCACTGGGCACGCTAGGTAGTCGGGGCCGGGAGGCCGGACAGCACGCGGCCCCGGAGCGCCCATTCTCACTCGAACGGGCGGCACCGGGGCCGGTGTTGATCACAGATTCAGCTCATCGGAGCCGAAGCCGGAGCCCAGGCTTGAGCCGTGTCACGGTCAGAGCCCCTGGAGGCTCGGCGGGATCAGAGCTTCGCCCACGCCTCCGTCAGTACCTGGCGGACGATCCCCTCGATCTCGTCGAAGGTCGACTGGTCGGAGATCAGCGGAGGCGAGAGCTGGATGACCGGGTCACCGCGGTCGTCGGCGCGGCAGTAGAGGCCGTACTCGAAGAGCTTCTTGGAGACGAAGCCGTAGAGCACGCGCTCCGACTCCTCGTCCGTGAAGGTCTCCTTGGTGGCCTTGTCCTTCACCAGCTCGATGCCGTAGAAGAAGCCGTTGCCGCGGACGTCGCCGACGATCGGCAGGTCGTGCAGCTTCTGGAGGGTGGAGAGGAACGCCCCCTCGTTGTCCAGCACGTGCTGCGTGAGGTTCTCCCGCTCGAACAGGTCGAGGTTGGCGAGACCCACGGCCGCCGACACCGGGTGGCCGCCGAAGGTGTAGCCGTGCAGGAAGGTGTTGTCGCCCTTGTAGAACGGCTCCGCGAGGCGGTCCGAGATGATGCACGCGCCGATCGGGGAGTAGCCCGAGGTCATGCCCTTGGCGCAGGTGATCATGTCCGGTACGTAGTCGAACTTGTCGCAGGCGAACATCGTGCCCAGGCGGCCGAAGGCGCAGATGACCTCGTCCGACACGAGCAGCACGTCGTACTGGTCGCAGATCTCGCGCACCCGCTGGAAGTAGCCGGGCGGCGGCGGGAAGCAGCCGCCGGCGTTCTGCACGGGCTCCAGGAAGACCGCGGCGACCGTCTCCGGGCCCTCGAAGAGGATCTGCTCCTCGATCTGGTCGGCGGCCCAGCGGCCGAAGGCCTCGGGCGAGACGCCGGACCCCTGGCCGAGGAAGGCGGGCGCGCGGTAGATGTTGGTGTTCGGGACCTTGTGGGCGCCCGGGACCAGCGGCTCGAACGGGGCCTTCAGGGCCGGCAGGCCCGTGATGGACAGGGCGCCCTGCGGGGTGCCGTGGTAGGCGACCGCGCGCGAGATGACCTTGTACTTGGTCGGCTTGCCCTGCAGCTTGAAGTACTGCTTGGCGAGCTTCCAGGCGGTCTCGACGGCCTCGCCGCCACCCGTGGTGAAGAAGACCTTGTTCAGGTCGCCGGGCGCGTAGTTCGCGAGGCGCTCCGCGAGCTCGACGGCCTTCGGGTGGGCGTAGGACCAGATCGGGAAGAAGGCCAGCTCCTGCGCCTGCTTCGCCGCCGTCTCGGCCAGCTCCCGGCGGCCGTGGCCCGCCTGGACCACGAACAGCCCCGCGAGACCGTCGAGGTAGCGCTTGCCCTTGTCGTCGTAGATGTAGGTGCCCTCGCCACGGACGATCGTGGGGACGGGAGCGTTCTCGTACGAGGACATCCGGGTGAAGTGCATCCACAGGTGGTCGTACGCGGTTCGGCTGAGGTCCTTGGTGGTCACGGCTATCGGGTTCCCCACATGTAGGTCTGCTTCTTGAGCTTGAGGTAGACGAAGCTCTCGGTGGAGCGCACGCCGGGCAGGGCCCGTATGCGTTTGTTGATGACGTCCAGCAGGTGGTCGTCGTCCTCGCAGACGATCTCGGCGAGGATGTCGAACGAGCCCGCGGTCATCACCACGTACTCGACTTCCGACATGGCGGTCAGCGCGTCCGCCACCGGCTCCAGGTCGCCGTCGACGTTGATGCCCACCATCGCCTGCCTGCGGAAGCCCACGGTGAGCGGGTCCGTGACGGCGACGATCTGCATCACGCCCTGGTCGAGCAGCTTCTGGACGCGCTGGCGCACGGCCGCCTCGGAGAGGCCGACGGCCTTGCCGATCGCTGCGTACGGCCTGCGGCCGTCTTCCTGGAGCTGCTCGATGATGGCGAGGGAGACGCTGTCCAGCGGGGGAGTGGTGTTCCCCGACCGGGTGTCTCGGGAGCCCTTCGGCTCTGCGCTGCGACTGGACACGTGCTCACTGTGCATGAGGCATCAGCAGTTCCGCAAGAGTCGATTGATGAAATTCGTTGTCTGCGCGGTCCACATGTGCGGATTTCGCAGTTCTGGGGCGATCGGGGGTGTTGAAAACGTGGGACGCGGGACTAGGGTGGATGTCTCAGTGATTGGACATCTGACTGGAGGGCCGGCAGTGAGCACCGAGCTGCGTCGTCTGCGCAATTACATCGACGGGGAATTCCGCGATGCCGCCGATGGACGGACCACCGACGTGGTCAACCCCGCGACGGGCGAGGCCTACGCCACCGCGCCGCTGTCCGGACAGGCCGACGTCGACGCCGCGATGGCCGCGGCCGCGGCGGCCTTCCCGGCCTGGCGCGACCAGACCCCGGCCGAGCGCCAGAAGGCCCTGCTCAAGATCGCGGACGCCTTCGAGGAGCGGGCCGAGGAGCTGATCGCGGCCGAGGTCGAGAACACCGGCAAGCCCATCGGCCTCACCCGGTCCGAGGAAATCCCGCCCATGGTCGACCAGATCCGCTTCTTCGCGGGCGCGGCGCGCATGCTGGAGGGCCGCGCGGCCGGTGAGTACATGGAGGGCCTGACCTCGATCGTCCGCCGCGAGCCGGTCGGCGTCTGCGCGCAGGTCGCGCCCTGGAACTACCCGATGATGATGGCCGTGTGGAAGTTCGCCCCCGCGCTCGCGGCTGGCAACACGGTCGTCCTCAAGCCGTCGGACACCACTCCCGCCTCCACGGTCCTGATCGCCGAGATCATCGGCTCGATCGTTCCCAAGGGCGTCTTCAACGTCATCTGCGGCGACCGCGACAGCGGCCGCGCGATGGTCGAGCACCCGGTACCCGCCATGGCGTCGATCACCGGGTCCGTGCGCGCGGGCATCTCCGTCGCCGAGTCCGCCGCCAAGGACGTCAAGAGGGTCCACCTGGAGCTGGGCGGCAAGGCGCCGGTCGTTGTATTCGAAGACCTCGACAGTGCGGCCATGGCCAAGGCCGTCGAGGACATCTCGGTCGCGGGCTTCTTCAACGCGGGCCAGGACTGTACGGCCGCCACCCGCGTCCTCGTCCAGGAGTCCATCCACGACGAGTTCGTGGCCGCGCTCGCCAAGGCCGCCGCCGACACGAAGACCGGCATGCCGGACGACGAGGACGTGCTGTACGGGCCGCTCAACAACCCGAACCAGCTCAAGCAGGTCACCGGCTTCATCGAGCGCCTGCCCGCCCACGCCAAGGTGGAGGCGGGCGGCCACCGCGTCGGCGACAAGGGCTACTTCTACGCCCCGACCGTGGTGTCGGGGCTGAAGCAGGACGACGAGATCATCCAGAACGAGGTCTTCGGCCCGGTCATCACCGTCCAGTCCTTCTCGGACGAGGCGCAGGCCGTCGAGTGGGCGAACGGCGTCGAGTACGCCCTCGCCTCCTCCGTCTGGACCAAGGACCACTCGCGCGCGATGCGCATGTCCAAGGTCCTCGACTTCGGCTGCGTCTGGATCAACACGCACATCCCGCTCGTCGCGGAGATGCCGCACGGCGGCTTCAAGAAGTCCGGCTACGGCAAGGACCTTTCGGCGTACGGGTTCGACGACTACACGCGGATCAAGCACGTGATGACGTCCATCGAGGGCTGATGGGCTGACGGTTCGCGACTGACGGCATGAACGGCACGGCCCCGGGCGGGAGTTGATCCGCTCGGGGCCGTGCCGTGCCGTGTCGGTCGCCCGGGTGCCCGGGCGCCTGGGTCCTGAGTGCCTGGGTGCGTACGCGTCAGACGGTCCCCGTGAGTACGAGTCCGGCGACGCTCAGCTCCGCGTCGGACCCCTTCCCGCTCTCCTCGCCCTTCTCGTTCCTGTGCTCCTCGCGGCCGCCGCAGTCCGGGGGCCAGGGCCGGTCGCCCTTGCCGGGCAGCTCGTCGGGCGGGGCCGGGAAGTCGACGCCGATGTCCTCCAGGATGTGCTCGCAGGCCTTCACGGCCTTCCGGAACTCCTTCGAGACCGGGTCGGGACGGCTCGCCCGTTCGCCCGCGTCGATCCGTACGCGTACGCGTACGTCGTCGCCGTCGTCCGCCGTGTAGATCACGATGTCGGGGAAGCCCTCCAGGCCGTTGTCGCGCACGCACTCGGTGAACTCGCGGGAGGCCTTGTCCTGGCGCGTCCAGTCGGTCGAGTCCGTGGAGTCGCTCGGGTCGTCGTCCTTCGGGGGCTCCGACGACGACCCGCCGCTCGACGGTGCGGACGGGTCGGCCGCGACGGCCTGGCCCGCGTAGACCCCGCCGAGCGTGACGGCGGTGATCAGGGCGCAGGCCGCTGCCAGCCGGCGGTGCCCCTTCGTCGTGCTTCGCATGTGGATCCTCCTGGGTGCGTCTGTGGAGTTCTCTGGAGCGGGTCTCCTCGAATCACCTCAGCGCGCGGGCGGTTACGGCGCGGGAACGGCTGCTCTTACCGCCCTGTTACCGCCCGGCGGGCACGCTGGCCGCAGGGTTCGCAGCAGCCGGAGACGCAGCCGGAGATGCCGATGCGCGTATTGGTGGTCGACGACCACGAGGAGCTCGCCGAGACCGTCGCGGCGGGACTGCGCAGAGAGGGTATGGCCGTCGACATCGCGCTGGACGGCCATGCGGCGCTGGAGCGGGCCACGGTCAACGGCTACGACGTCGTCGTACTCGACCGTGATCTGCCCGGGCTGCACGGAGACCGGGTCTGCCGGGCCCTGGCCGAGGGGGGTAGCCGGGCGCGGGTACTGATGCTGACCGCGTCCGGCACGGTCGCCGACCGGGTCGCGGGGCTCGGGATGGGCGCCGACGACTATCTGCCGAAGCCCTTCGCGTTCATCGAACTCGTCGCGCGGATACGGGCGTTGGGGCGCCGGGCCCAACCGGCACTGCCTCCGGTCCTGGTCCACGGCGATCTGCGGCTCGACCCCGCCCGGCGGGTGGCGTCCCGCGACGGCCGCCAACTCCCGCTCAGCCCGAAGGAGTTCGCGGTCCTGGAGCTGCTGATGGGGGCGGGCGGGGCCGTGGTCTCCGCCGAGGAACTGCTGGAGCGGGCCTGGGACGAGGCCGCCGATCCGTTCACGCAGACCGTGAAGGTGACGGTCAGCCGGCTGCGGCGCAAGCTCGGGGAACCGCCGTTGATCGAGACGGTGGCGCAGGCTGGGTACCGGGTATGAGAGGGCGTCCCGGGCTCCCCGCGGTGTTGCGGATCCGCGGGCGGAAGAGCTTGCGCGGGCTGCGGAACATCCGGGGGCCGCAGAGCATCCGGTGGCGGCTGACGCTGCTCTACAGCGGGCTGTTCGTGGTGGCGGGCGCGGTGCTGCTGGCTCTCACGTACGCCCTCATGTCCGAGCGCGGCGAACAGGTGTCGGTGTCCAGGCCCGATCCGCCTCCGGGGGAGTGGGGAGCGGGGGCGCACGCCGTCCAGGGGTACGTACGTGAGCAGCTGGTCGCCCAGCGCAGCGACCAGCTCCATCAGCTCTTCGTCGAGTCGGGGGTCGCGCTCGGCGTCATGGCGCTCGCCTCGCTCGTGCTCGGGTGGCTGGTGGCCGGGCGGGTGCTCGCGCCTCTGCGGAGCATGACCGGGGCGGTGCGGCGGATCTCCGCGGACGCCCTGCATCGACGGCTCGCGGTGGCCGGGCCGGCCGACGAACTCAAGGATCTGGCCGACACGTTCGACGATCTGCTCGCCCGGTTGGAAGGCGCCTTCGAGGCGCAGCGGCGGTTCGTGGCCAACGCCTCGCACGAGTTGCGCACGCCGCTCACGCTTCAGCAGGCCGTCATCGATGTGGCGCTCGCCGATCCCGGGGCCGATGCCGAGACCCTGCGGGCCGCCTGTCTTCGGGTGCGGGCGGCTGGGCAGGAGCAGGAGCGGTTGATCGAGGCATTGTTGGCGTTGGCGTTGAGTCAACGGGGGGTGCCGGAGCGGGAGTTCGTGGACCTGTCCGTGGTGGCGGCCGAGCTGTTGCCCGACGGTGGGCCACGGGTGTCCGCCGAGCTCTCGCCCGCGGCGCTGGTCGGGGATCCGCAGTTGATCGGGCGGCTGGTGAGCAACCTCGTCGAGAACGCCGTGCGCCACAACGTGCCGTCGGGGGAGGGGGGTTGGGTTTCCGTCTGGACCGGGGTCGTCGACGGGTGGGCCTCCTTGCGGGTCGTGAACAGTGGGCCCGTGGTGCCGGGGGATCAGGTGGGCGTGCTGTTCGAACCGTTTCGGAGGGTGGGGGTCGAGCGGGTTCGGACTCGGTCGCGAGCCCGCGAGGGTTCCGGGCTGGGGTTGTCGATCGTGGCGGCGATCGCTGCGGCGCACGGGGGTGTGGTGGAGGCGCGGGCCCGGGGGGAGGGCGGGCTGTGGGTGGAGGTGGTGTTTCCGCCCCCGCCGCTCCCCTACCCATTCCCGTCCCTGGGGGCTGCGCCCCCAGACCCCCGCTGATCGGCCTGAACGGCCTCGTCCTCAAACGCCGGACGGGCTGAAATTCAGCCCCTCCGGCGTTTGAGGAGCGGGGGTTCGGGGGCGGAGCCCCCGAGTAGTGACGGGAATGGGTAGGGGCGGCGGGGGCGACACTCTGTCGTCCCCCGGCCGGACGGGTTGACGCTGCGTCCATTGCCCGCCCGGCAGGGCAGGCGGCATGCTGCGCACGTGCCAGTGAACCCGAACCAGCGAACCCGGATCTCCCGCCGCAGCCTGCTGCGCACCCTCGGTACGGGCGCGGCCGCCGCACTGGCCGCCGGCTGCGGAGTTCCGGCGGCGTACGTCGAGCCATCGGAGCGGTCGAGAAGCGACCTGTCGGCCACCGACAAGCGCCTGACCTGGGCCAACTGGCCCCTCTACATCGACACGGACGACGAGGACGAGTCGAGGCGCCCCACCCTGGACGCCTTCGAGAAGCGCACCGGGATCCAGGTCACGTACACCGAGGAGATCAACGACAACGACGAGTTCTTCGGGAAGGTCAGCCCCTCCCTGATGAACCATCAGGAGACCGGCCGGGACCTGATGGTGATCAGCGACTGGATGTGCGCGCGGTTCGTACGCCTGGGCTGGGTCCAGGAGATGGACAGGTCCAGGCAGCCCAACGTCACCAAGTACCTGGACCCACAACTGCGTTCACCGGCCTTCGACCCGGGCCGCGGGCACACCGTGCCGTGGCAGTCGGGGATCACCGGCATCGCGTACAACCGCCGCAAGGTCGGCCGCGAGATCCGGCACGTCTCCGACCTGTGGGCGGACGAGCTGAAGGGCCGCGTCACGCTCCTCTCCGGTCTCGACGAGGCGTTCGCGCTGCTCATGCAGGGCAACGGGGTCGACATCACCAGGTGGACCGCGGACGACTTCCACACGATGTGCGAGCAGGTCGAGAAACTCGTCCGCACGGACCACATCCGCCGCTTCACCGGCAACGACTACATCAAGGACCTGTCGAGCGGTGACGTACTGGCCTGCCAGGCGTACAGCGGTGACGTGATCCAGCTCCAGGCCGACGACCCCGACATCGAGTTCGTCGTCCCGGAGGAGGGCGCCGAACTCTGGTCCGAGTCCCTGATGATCCCGAACCTCGCCCGCCACAAGGCGAACGCGGAGACCCTCGTCGACTACTACTACGAGCCGTCCGTCGCCGCCGAACTCGCCGCGTGGGTCAACTACGTCTGCCCCGTCCCGGCCGCCCAGGACGTCCTCGCCTCCGCCAAGGACGAGGAGACCGCCGCCCTCGCCGAGGACCCGCTCATCTTCCCCGACACCGCCATGCGCGAGCGGCTCGCGATCGCACGCGACATCACGTCGAAGGAACGCACGGACTTCGCGAAGCGGTGGAACGCGATCGCGGGGCTATGACTTGGCCCTGACCAGGCCGGAGTCGTACGCCATGATCACTGCCTGGATCCGGTCGCGTGCGCCGATCTTGGCGAGGACCCGTCCGACGTGCTTCTTCACCGTGGACTCGGTGAGGACGAGCCGTTCGGCGATCTCCGTGTTCGTCCAGCCGTGGCCGATGGCGACCAGGACCTCGCGTTCGCGGACGCTGAGGGCTCCCAGGCGGGGGTCCTCGGCGACGGGGGCGTCGGCCGGTGCCAGTACCTGGTGGGCGTAGGCGTCCAGCAGACGCCGGGTCAGGCGGGGAGCGACGACGGCGTCGCCGGTCGCCACCGCGTGGATGCCGGCCACGAGTTCCTCGGGACGGGCGTCCTTGAGCAGAAAGCCGCTGGCTCCCGCGCGGAGGCCGTCGTACGCGTACTCGTCGAGGTCGAAGGTGGTCACGATGAGCACGCGGGTGCGGCCCCCGCCGGCGACGATGCGGCGGGTGGCCTCGATGCCGTCCATGCCGGGCATGCGGATGTCCATGAGGACGACGTCGGGGCGCAGTTGCGCGGCCAGGCGGACGGCCTCGGCGCCGTGCCCGGCCTCGCCGACCGGGGTCAGCCCCGGAGTGCCCTCGATGAGCATGCGCACGCCCATCCGCTGGAGGGGCTGGTCGTCGGCGATCAGCACGGTGGTCATGGCAGAGGTTCTCCTGATGCCGACGGGGCGGGCGCGGAGGATGCGTCGAGTGCGACGTCCACCGTCCAGCCGTGTCCGGTCTCGCGTGGGCCGATGGTGACGGAGCCGCCGTACATGGCGGCTCGCTGCCGGATGCCGACCAGGCCGTGCCCGGAGCCTTCCGCCCGAGGCATCGCCACTGCCGGTGCGGACGCGTCCGGTGATGCTCCCGTGTCGGCGACGCTGACACGTACGGTGGCGGCGTCGACGGTCACGGAGACCTCCGCGGTGGAGCCCGTACCCGCGTGCTTGAGCGTGTTGGTCAGCGCTTCCTGAACGATGCGGTACACGGTGAGCTGCACACCGTCGCTCAGCGGGTCGAGATCGCCCACGGTCCGGTAGGCCACTCTCAGGCCTGCCGCGCGCACCCGTGCCAGCAGGGCGTCCAGATCGCGGATCCCGGGCTGCGGGCTGAGCATCGTCACGTCGTCCTGGTCCTCGCGCAGGACGCCCAGCACGCGGCGCAGTTCGCTCATGGCCTGGCGGCCGGTGTCGCCGAGGATGCGCAGGGGCTCGGCGGACTGCTCGTTCCTGTTGGCGGCGAGGGTCGCGGCGCCGTCCGCGACACTGACCATGACGGACAGGTTGTGGCCGACGATGTCGTGCATCTCGCGGGCGACCCGGGAGCGCTCGGCGGCGGCGGTGAGCCGGACCCGTTGCTCGTGCTCGATCTCCAGCCGCCTGGCACGGTCCTCCAGCGCGGCCAGATACATCTGGCGGATGCGCAGGGTCAGGCCGACGGCGGTGGCCGCGGTCACCGTGCCCAGCAGGAAGAAGACGCTGCGTAGCGGATTGTCGACCGGCACAAGGACCCAGACGGTCAGCATCAGGTTGGCGGCAGCCGTCGCCACGGCCCAGCCCAGCACCCGCAACGAACCCTGCCGGGCCAGGGTGTACAGGGCGATCAGGACGCTGATGCCGGCCGGCTGCCAGATGCCCAGCGACCACTGGCCCACGGAGACCAGCGCGACCACGAAGAACGTGACGGCCGGGGCCCTGCGGCGCCACCACAAGGGAACGGCGAGTGCCAGGGTGAACGCGAGCAGGACGCCGGTCGGCACCTGGTCACGGGGGTCCGGCTCCCCGAACGGTGAGTTGGCGCTGCCCGACAGCAGGTCGGGAAGGGTGAAGCACACGACGAACAGCACCACCGCGGTGTCGAGCAGCCACGGATGCCGCCGGTCCAGCCGGTGCCGGTCCTGCTGGCCGCGCCACAGACGGCCCAGGACCGGATGCGCCCAGGCGGCCTCGAACCCCGGGGCCGGCGGCAGCGCCGCCCCCGGGGAGGTGTCCGCGGCGGCCGCCGCGCGTTCCGCGCTCATGGACACCATTGTGCTCGTGGCCCTGGTCAGACGTCGGTCCGGACGAGCCGGAAGGCGGCCCCGGCGAGGGCCAGCGCCACCCAGCCGGCGAAGACCGCCAGTCCCGTGCCGGGTGAGAGCGCGTCGGTGGACTCGTGCAGGGTGTAGACGGCCGACCCCGCGTTGCTGGGGAAGTAGGGGCTGAGCGTGTCGTTCCACGAGTCGGGCAGTAGCGAGGCCAGGCCGGGGAGGATGAGCAGGATGCCCACCAGGGCGGCGATGGCCCCGGCGGAGGAGCGGATCAGCACGCCCAGGGCCACGCCGAACACGGCCACCAGGCCGAGATAGACGCCGGCGCCGGCCAGGCTGCGCAGCACACCCTCGTCGCCCAGGGCGAGCGCGAGCTTCTCGCCGTCCAGACCCGGAGAGCCCAACTGGAAGGCGGCCAGCGCACCCACGGTGGTGAGGAGCAGGGCGATGGGCCCGATCACCACGGCCTTGGACCACAACACCGGCAGCCGGCGCGGGACCGCGGTGAGCGTCGAGCGGATCATGCCGGTGGTGTACTCGCCCGCGGACAGCAGCACCCCCAGCACGCCGATGGCCAGCGACGCGAAGCTCACACCGGTCAGGGCCAGGCTCACGGCATCACTGCTGCCCTCGGCACCGAGCGGTCCGCCGTCCCCGACGGCGTCGGGACTGTAGGTGAAGGAGGCGACCGCCCCGAAGAGGACCAGCAGGAACACGGCGACGCCCAGGGTGATCCAACTGGAGCGCAGCGACCAGAACTTGGCCCACTCCGAGCGGACCACACGCGCGCCGGTCACCTTGTAGTTCTTCGTGCCGGCAGGGGCGGCGGGGGCGAGGCTGGTGATGGTCATCAGGCGGCCTTTCGCTCGGCGTCGGACGGAGCACTCTGGTACTCGACGGCGTCGCGGGTGAGGTCCATGAAGGCCGCCTCCAGGGACACGGACTGCGGGGTGAGTTCGTACAACGCCACTCCGTGCTGAGCGGCGATCGCTCCGATCTCACGGGCGTCCCGTCCGGTGACCAGCAGCTCCTCGGCGGAGAACGAGCTGATCGTGACGTCCGGACCGGCCAGCAGCGAACGCAGGCGCATGGCCTCGCCGGTGGCGACCTTCACGCCTGAGCCGCCGGCCTCGCGGGTGAAGTCGTCGACGGTGGTGTCCGCGAGCAGCCGGCCGCGTCCGATGATCACCAGGTGGTCGGCGATCAGCGCGGTCTCGCTCATCAGGTGCGAGGAGAGCATCACGGCCCGGCCCTCGTCGGCCAGCCCGCGCAGCAGGTTGCGCACCCACAACACGCCTTCGGGGTCGAGGCCGTTGACCGGTTCGTCGAGCATGACGATCGCCGGGTCGCCGAGCAGCGCCGAGGCGATGCCGAGCCGCTGGCCCATGCCGAGCGAGAAGGCGCCCACGCGCTTGCCGACCACACTGGTCAGTCCGGCCAGCTCGATCACCTCGTCCACCCGACGGCGCGGAATGCCGTGGGTGTACGCGAGCGCCATCAGGTGGTTGAAGGCGCTGCGCCCGGGGTGGACGGACTTGGCCTCCAGGAGGGTGCCGATCTCGTGCAAGGGCGCGGCGTGCCCGGCATAGGCCCGGCCGCCCACGGTGACCGAGCCCCTGGTGGGCGCGTCCAGGCCGACGACCATGCGCATGGTCGTGGACTTGCCCGCTCCGTTGGGGCCGAGGAAGCCAGTCACCTCGCCGGGCTTCACGGCGAAGGTCAGGTTGTCGACGACCGTCTTGTCGCCGTACCGCTTGGTCAGCTCACGCGCTTCGATCATGGAGGTGGGCCTTTCCTGCCTCGAACCCGGCCACGGATGTGCCGCGGTGTCCGCTCTCGAAGTTAGGAGCGCGACGGGCCGGGACTCTGGGACCGGAGGGGAGTCTTCGGCGCCCGAGTGGTACCGCGGTACCACTCGGGCCACCCGCGCCTACGACTCTCAGCGGAGACCCAGCCGACTCTCGGCGAATTCCCAGCCGGCTGTCGCCGGTTTCCCCGCTTGGACGGCGAGTGTTCCGCACAGCTCGGTCTCCGGTCGGCGATGTCACGTACCGGGGCCTCCGCGGGCTCGCCCTTTCCGCCGGAGCCGCCCCGTCACCGTCCGTCCCCCGCCCGCATCCCGCCGGACGACACGCCACCCCCACCGTTGTCTCTCCGTACGAGGAATCCATGCCCCACAGTTCCAGCGGCCTGAGCATCGCCGACGGCTTCCAGCCCGCGGCCCGGCCCGGGCTCGCCGACCCCTCCGGAACGAACACCCCGACCGTCGAGATCGTCGTCCCCGTCCACAACGAGGAACGCGCGCTTCCCGGCTGCCTGCGCACCCTGCACGCCCGGCTGCGCGAGCAGTTGCCGTACCCGTGGCGGATCACCGTGGCGGACAACGCCAGCGTCGACCGCACCTTCGAGGTGGCAGCGGAACTGGCCGACGAGCTGCCCGGAGTGGGGGTGTTCCACCTGGACCGCAAGGGCCGCGGCCTGGCCCTGCGCACCGTGTGGGGCGCCAGCGACGCGGACATCGTCGTCTACATGGACGTCGACCTGTCCACCGGGCTCGACGGGCTGCTGCCCCTGATAGCCCCGCTGGCCAGCGGCCATTCCGACCTGGCGATCGGCAGTCGTCTCGCGCCGGGCGCGCGGACCGTTCGGGGGCCCCGCCGCGAGATGATCTCCCGCTGCTACAACGGGCTGATCCGGCTGACCCACGGAGCCCGGTTCAGCGACGCGCAGTGCGGGTTCAAGGCCGCCCGCACCGAGGTGCTGCGTCCCCTGCTGGAGAAGACGAGGGACGACGCCTGGTTCTTCGACACCGAACTCCTGCTGCTCGCCGAGCACAACGGGCTGCGCGTCCACGAGGTCCCCGTCGACTGGGTGGAGGACGTGGACACCCGCGTCGACGTCGTCGGAACCGCCACGGACGATCTGCGCGGTCTGTACCGGATGGCACGCCTGAAGGCGTCCGGCGGCGCCCGGGTCGCGCTGCCGCGCCGTCCCGCCCCGGCCGCCGAACACCCGGACGCGGTACTGGCCCCCGGGACCGGCCGGTCCCGGTTCACCTGGGAGGTCGGCTGCTTCGTCGCCATCGGCATCGCCTCGACCGTCGGACAGGCGCTGCTCTACTGGCTGTTGCGCGGCTGGTGGCCGCCCGCCCTGGCGAACCTCGTGTCACTGCTGGTGCTCACCGTGCTCAACACCGAGGCCAACCGGCGTCTCACGTTCCGCTGGTCGGCGACCGGGGTGGGACGGGCGCACCTGGGCGCGGGCGTCCTGTTCCTCCTGGGATACCTCGTCACCTCGGCCGCAGTGCTCCTGTACCGCGAGAGCAGTCCGGACGCCTCGGCGGCCGCCGAGACCCTCGTACTGGCCGCCTCGTCCCTGCTGGTCACCGCGGTGCGCTTCCTCGTACTGCGGCTGGCCGTCTTCCGGCGTGACTGAGCCCCATCCCCGGCCCGGAGTCCCGGCCCGGAGTCCCGCATCCCCGACTCCCGCATCCCCGACTCCCGTGCCCCCGACTCCCGTGCCCCCGGCTCCTCCAGCGTCCCCTCCAGCAGCGTCTCCTCCAGGAACAGGAAAGCGAAGCGCACCGTGACCCACACATCGCAAGAGCCGTCGACCACCCCCGCGAGCGCGCCACCACCACCGGTCGTCGCCGGCCGGGCGCTGCCCCGCTGGGCCGCCCCGGCCGCCCTCGGAGCGATCCTCCTGCTGGCCGCGGTGCTCTACGGCTGGGCCCTCGGCTCCCTGGGCTGGGGCAACCCCTTTTACGCGGCCGCCGTGAAGTCGATGGGCCGCGACTGGACCAACTTCCTCTTCGGCTCGTACGACCCGGCCGGCGTGCTCACCGTCGACAAGCCGCCGGCCGCCCTGTGGCCCCAGGTGATCAGCACCAAGGTCTTCGGCCTGCACGGCTGGGCGATGATCCTGCCCCAGGCGCTGGAGGGCGTCGCCGCTGTCCTCGTCCTGCACCGGACGGTACGCCGCTGGGCCGGTGAGGGTGCCGGGCTGCTCGCCGCGCTGGTCATGACGCTCACGCCCATCACCGTGGCGATCAACCGCGACAACAACCCGGACACGCTGCTGGTGCTGACCCTGGTCGCGGCGGCGTACGCGCTGACCCGGGCTTTGCAGGCACCGGCGGGCCGGTCGGCGCTGTGGTGGCTGTGCGCGTGCGGTTTCCTGACCGGCGTCGGGTTCCTGGCGAAGATGCTGGCCGCCTGGATGGTCCTCCCGGCCTTCGCGGCGGCCTGGCTGATCGGCGCGGCCGGAACCTGGTTCGTACGACTGGGCCGGCTGCTGATCGCGGGAGCGGTGCTGGCGGTGTCCTCCCTGTGGTGGGTGGCCATGGTGGCGCTGTGGCCCGGCGACCGGCCGTACATCGGCGGCAGCGAGGACGGCTCGGCCTGGGACCTGGTGATCGGATACAACGGGTTCGGCCGGATCTTCGGCGAGGACGGTGCCACCGGCGGCATGGGCGGGATCTCCTTCGGCGGGGCCGCCGGTCTCGGGCGGCTCTTCAACGACCAGGTCGGCGGCCAGATCAGCTGGCTGCTGCCGCTCTGCGGGGTTGCCCTGTGCACCGCGCTGACCGTCGTGGTGCTGCGCCGACGCGGGAGCACGGCCACGGGCGAGCCGCTCGCCGCCTCCGGGTGGGTCCTGTGGGGGACCTGGCTCGTGGTGTGCGGGCTGGTCTTCGCCACCCAGGAAGGCACCTTCCACCCGTACTACACCACGCAGTTGGCCCCCGCCGTCGCCGCGCTCGCCGCGGGCCTCGCGACCGTGCTGGCCCGCGCCCATCGCGCCGGTGCCCGCTGGGCCCTGCCGACCGGCGCCGGGGCCGTACTGGTCACCGCTGTCTGGGAGGTCGTCGTGATCGAGCGGGACTCGTCATGGAACGGCTGGCTGGTGTGGCCGGTGGCGGTCGTGGGGCTCGCCTCGATCGCGCTCCTGCTGCTCTCGGGCCGACGGCACCGACTGCTGCCGGCCGCGCTCGGCAGCGCTGTGCTGGCGGTGCTGCTGGCGCCGGGCGCCTGGGCGATCGCCGCTCCCGGGTCCAACTCCGCGATGGGCGGCGCCAATCCCACGGCCGGACCGACCGGCGGCATGCCCTTCGGTTCCGGCCGCATGCCCGGCGGAACCTCGGGCGAAATGCCGGAGGGGATGCCGTCCGGGATGCCTTCGGGAATGCCCTCAGGGATACCCGGATTCGGCGGCAGCGGCAGCGGCAGCGGCAATGGCAGCAGCAATGGCAATGGCAATGGCGATGGGGACAGCGACGGGAGTGGCGGCAACGGCAGCGAGAGCGGCCGCCCGCCCGGTGGCGGCGCGGGAGGTATGGGCGGTACGGGTGGCACGGGCCGGCTCGGGGGCAGTACCGAACTCACCGCCGACCAGCGCAAGCTCCTCGACTACGTTGTCGAGCACTCCGGTTCAGCCCGGATCAGCCTCGCCGTCGAGGGGGGAGCCGCCACCACGTCCGCGTTCATCCTGAACAGCGACGCCACGGTCGTCGGCATGGGCGGCTTCATCGGCATCGACGACGCGCCCTCCGTCGGCCAGTTGGAGACCTGGACCAGGAAGGGCGAACTGCGGTACGTCCTGGGCACCGACTCGGGCTCGGGCGGCGGTGGCTTCGGCGCCGTGGCGGGTCGTGGCAACAGCGCCGCGTCCGAGCGCACCGAGTGGATCGAGGACAACTGCGTCGAGGTTCCGGCCTCCGCGTACGGTGGCAGCACCGGCAGCCCTCTGTACGACTGCGCGGCCGACGACAAGTAGGCGCCACAGGCGAGCGATGGCAGAACGGACCCCACGCACCATGGATGAGCAGCCCTCCACCCGGCTCACCCACCGTGTCCTCGTCGTCGAGGACGACCCCGGCATCCGCTACCTGCTGGAATCGGCCCTCAGCCTGTCCGGATACCAGGTGAGCAGCGCGACCACGGGGCGCGGCGCCCTGCTGGAGGTCGAGCGCTTCCGCCCCGACCTCCTGCTGCTCGACGTGATGCTGCCCGACCTCGACGGTTTCGAGGTCACCCGGGGCCTGCGCGCGGTCGGCGTGCGTACACCGGTCCTGTTCCTGACGGCCCGCACCGAACTCGACGACCGGATCGCGGGCCTCGGCGCCGGCGGCGACGACTACGTCGGCAAGCCGTTCAGCGTCGAGGAGGTACTCCTGCGCATCCGCGCCATCCTGCGTCGTACGGGCCACGACGTCCCGTACGACGCGGGCGAGGACAAGGCAGAGGTGCTGCGGTACGCGGACCTCGAACTGGACGAGCGGGCACACGAGGTGCATCGGGCGGGGCAGTACATCGCGCTCTCACCGACCGAGTTCAAACTGCTCGCCTTCCTGATGGAGAACCCGAACCGGGTGCTGAGCAAGCCCCAGATCCTCGACCGGGTCTGGGGGTACGACTTCTCGGGCGACGGCCGCATCGTCGAAACCTATGTGCGCTACCTGCGGCGCAAGATCGACCATCTCGATCCGCCGCTGATCCACACGAAACGGGGCGTGGGGTACTGCCTGCGCCTGCCGCGCGAGCACACCCCGCGGACCGAGGGATGATCCGTCGGATCCGGCTGCACGCGACCCGCTCCGGATCGTTGCGCGGCCGCCTGGTGTGGGGCGCGGCGCTGCTCGCCGCCGTCGCGGTGCTCGCCGCTCAGACCATCGGGTTCCTGGTGCTGCGCTCATGGCTGCTCCACCGTGTCGACGAGCAGCTCGACGACTTCGTCCTGCCGCCGCAGAGCTTCTCCCACGACGCCGATCCCGGTCGCGTGCTCCGGCCCCCGGACCCCGAAACGGTGACCCTCCCGTCCGACTTCCGCCTCACCTTCTACGACACGGCGGGCCACGAGCAGGGCGCGCTCGGCGGCGGCAGGGCCCCGGGGCCGGACCTGCCCGAGTCCGTCGGCGGGCTGCCCCGCGCCGACGGGCGGCCCGCCACCGTCCAGGCCGTCTCCGGCGACGGACGCTGGCGGATCCAGAAGAAGACGGGACCGGATCGGAGCTCGTACGTCGTCGCGCTGCCCCTGGACACCCTGGACGGCGCGACCGACAAGCTGCTGTGGCTCAACGCCGTCGTGCTGGCCGCCGCCCTCGCCGGTCTCGTCGCGCTCAGCCGGTGGGTCGTCCGGCTCGGCCTGCTGCCGCTGACCCGCATGGAGCACACCGCACAGGACATCACCGCGGGCGATCTGAGCCTGCGGCTGCCGGACACCGACCCGCACACCGAGACGGGCCGCCTGGGCACCGTGCTGAACACGATGCTGGACAGGCTGGAACAGGCCCTGCACGAACGCGAGTTCTCCGAGGCCAGGCTGCGCCGGTTCGTCGCCGACGCCGGACACGAACTGCGCACACCGCTGACGACCATCCAGGGTTTCGCCGAACTGGCCCTGCGCCACGAGGCACGGTCGCCCGCCGAACGCCGCGAGGGCGACCGGCTGATCGCCCAGAACACCGAGCGGATCAGCCTGCTCGTCGACGACCTCCTCCTGCTGGCCAAGCTGGACAAGGAACCCGCCTACCGCAGCGAGCGGGTCGATCTGCTGGCGGTGGCCGCGGACTCCGTCAGCGAGGCGGCCCACCAGAGCGACGGACGCCTGATCCGGCTGGGCACCCTCGGCAGCGGGTCGGCCGCCGACGAGGAGGACCTGGAACTCGTCGAGACGACCGGCGATCCACACCGGCTGCGCCAGGTCGTGGGCAACCTGCTGGCCAACGCGCTGACCCACACCCCGCCCGGTACGAAGGTGGACGTACGCGTGGGCACCGGGCGGTCGGGCCCCACCACCGGAGGCACGGACCGCCCCGGCCGGACGAGTCCCTCGCCACCGCTGCGCGAAGGGACGCCGATCTGTGTGCTGGAGGTCGCGGACCGGGGCCCGGGGCTGTCCCCGGAAGAGGCCGACCGGGTCTTCGAACGCTTCTACCGGGTCGACCCGTCCCGCTCCCACGACCACGGCGGCTCCGGCCTCGGCCTCGCCATCGCGAGCGCGATCGCCCAGGGCCACGGCGGCCGCCTGGAACTCGAGACGGCCACAGGACGCGGCAGCGTCTTCCGGCTCGTGCTGCCCGCGGGTTCCGGTACGCCCTGAGTCAGGAGAGGCGGCTCTCGGACGCCAACGGCCGTTCGGGGCGGGAGAGTCACCCGGTTCCGAACGTCGCCCACAGGATCCGCTCGGCCACCGGATTCGACTCCTCGCTCTTCGCGTCGGTCGCGTTCACCGAAAACACGAGGGTGCGTGACAGATCGCGGGTGGCGGCGATCACCGTGCTGTAGCCGGGCCGGGCACCGGACTTGGCCCAGATGACGGTGTCCTTGTCGAGCTCGTACCGCTGGAGGCCGGCGCTCATCGTCGCGTTCGGCACGTCCGGGAGGGTGAACATCTCCTTGTCCAGGAGGGGTTGGGGGACCAGCCGGCCGCGGAACAGCGCGAAGAGCAGGCGCTCCAGGTCCTGAGTCGTGGAGATCATGTCGCCCGCGGCCCACCGGTCCGACATGTTCCACTCGGTGGCGTCCACCAGCCTGCCGTCCGCGAGGATCTGGTAGCCGCGGTTGTGCGGGCCGTGGATCCGCGGGTCGGGCCCGCCGGGGAAGGACGTGTGACGCATCCCGGCCGGCCGCAGGACCCGTACGGCCGCCTGGTGCTCGTACGTGTCGCCGGTGACCTTCTCGATGAGCAGGCCGAGCACGGTGTAGTCGATGTTGGCGTACTTCTGCTGCGTGCCCGGGCGGAAGGCGGGGCCGGCGGCGACGGACGAGGCCACGACCGCCTCCGGAGTCAGCGTCTCGAACCGCCGCTCGTATCCCTCACCGTTCACGTCACCCAGTGTCGCTCCCGGCTTCAGCCCGCTGGTGAAGGTCAGCAACTGCCGTACGTTGATGGGCTCGAACGCCTTCGAGAGGAGGCCGGGGAGGTAGGTCTGGACGTGTCCGTCCAGGTCGATCCTGCCTTCGGCGGCGAGCTGCAGCACGACGGCCGCCGTGACCACCTTGGTGGTCGAACCGGCCCTGAAACGCCCGTGTTCCAGAGCCTTGCGGCCACTCGCCAGATCGTGCACCCCGGCGCTGCCCCGCCAGGTGCCGGCCTTGCCCCCGACGCGTACGAGCGCGGCCGTCGTGTCCTTGTCCGGAAGTCCCTTGAGCGCCTCGCGTAAGGCCTTGTCGGTCTCCGGGCTCACGGTCTCCCGTACGACCGCCGTGGGAGAGGGGGCGGCGAGCGCGGTCCCGGCGAGGGGCCCGGCGGTCAGGCCCAGGACCACGACGGCGGCACAGGCGGTACGGATACGGAGATGCATCGGCTGACTCCCAGGGGTGGTCGGTGACCTTCATCCTCCGGTCGTACGCCGTCGCCGCGGATCCTCTCCGAGGAGGGCACCGACCCTGGCCGTGACCCTTATCAACTGCCGCGCGGGACAAGGGTGTTGTCAGGGGTTGCCCCTAGGGCGACGCACGCCGGTACGGGAAAAACTGTTATCCCGGAAGCCTCTCCTCCGTCTCCTGTGCACACGCACCACACGCACCACACACAGCGCATGCACCACACACAGCGTGTGCAACACGCAGCGCACACGCCCCTCCATCCGCACAGGAGTCATTCGTGGCAGAGCACAACAAGCACCGCATCAGCCGCCGCAGCGCCCTCCAGATGGCCGGTGGTGTCGCCGCCGCGGGAGCCGTCGGCGGTGTCGCGGTCTCGTTGGGCGGAGGTGACTCGGCCGACGCGGCGCCGACCGGAGCCTCCCCGTCGCCCGGCGAGTCCGCCGGGAAGCCGGTCTTCGCGCATCCCGGGATGCTGCACAACGCGGGCGACCTCAACCGGGCCAAGGTGCGCGTCGCCGCCGGCCGGGAGCCCTGGACGGCGGGCTGGCAGCGGTTGACCGCCAACCGGCACTCCGCGAGTACCTGGACCCCCAGGCCACAGGCCACGGTCGTCCGCGGCGGCACCGGCCAGAACTATGTATCTCTCTACAACGACATCCACGCCGCCTACCAGAACGCCCTGCGCTGGAAGATCGCGGGCACGAAGGAGCACGCCGAGGCGGCCGTCGCGATCCTCAACGCCTGGTCGGCCACGCTCACCACGGTCACCGGCAACGCTGACCGGTTCCTGGCCGCCGGGCTCTACGGCTACCAGTTCGCCAACGCCGCCGAGCTGGTGCGCGACCACGACGGCTTCGACCTGGCCCGCTTCCAGAAGATGATGCTCAAGGTCTTCCACCCCATGAACGAGGACTTCCTCACCCACCACAACGGCGCCGTCATCACCAACTACTGGGCCAACTGGGACCTGTGCAACGTGGCTTCGGTCATGGCCATCGGCATCCTCTGCGACGACCGGGCCCTGTTCGACCGCGCGGTCGACTACTTCAAGAAGGGCGCGGGCAACGGCTCGATCGGGAACGCCGTCCCCTTCGTCCACGAGTCCGACGGCCTCGCCCAGTGGCAGGAGTCCGGCCGCGACCAGGGGCACACCGCGATGGGCGTGGGCCAGATGGGCGCGATCTGCGAGATGGCCTGGAACCAGGGCGTCGACCTCTACGGCTACGACGACAGCCGGTTCATGAAGGGCGCCGAGTACGTCGCCAAGTACAACCTCGGCGGTGACGTGCCCTTCACCAAGTACAGCTGGCGCAGTGGCACCGGGAGGGGCAAGTACAACGAGCAGGCTGTGATCTCCGGCATAGCGCGTGGAGAGACCCGTCCCGTTTGGGAGATGCTGCACTACCACTACGCGCGCCGCCGCCGGCTCTCCGTTCCGAACATCACGGCCATGGCTGAGAGGGTGCGTGCGGAAGGCGGAGGCGGTGACTACGGCCCGAACAGCGGCGGCTTCGACCAGCTCGGCTTCGGGACGCTGCTCTACGCCAAGTGACACCTCTCCGGAAAGGGACGTACGTGAATGGGGCGTACGTGAAAGGGACGGACGTGAACGGGCGGCAGTGGCGTACGACGATCGCGGCGGCGCAGGCCGGTGACCGGCGCGCGCTCGACGAACTCGTCGAGGGCTGGCTGCCGCTGGTCTACAACATCGTCGGCCGCGCGCTGAACGGTCACGCGGACGTCGACGACGTCGTGCAGGAGACGATGCTGCGGGCCGTCGGCAACCTCGGCACCCTGCGTGATCCGGACAGCTTCCGCTCCTGGCTGGTCGCCATCGCCATGCGGCAGATACGCGACCGGGCCAGACGCCGGACCTCCGAGTCACTGGCCGACGACGCGGCCCAGGAAGCCACCGACTTCGCCGAACTCACCGTGTTGCGGCTCCAGTTGGAGGGCCAGCGGCGCGAGGTCGCGGAGGCGGTGCGCTGGCTCGACGACGAGGACCGGCAGTTGCTGTCGCTGTGGTGGCTGGAGGTCGCGGGCGAACTCACCCGCCGCGAACTGGCGGCGGCCGTGGGCATCAGCCGCCAGCACGCCGCCGTACGCGTCCAGCGGATGAAGGCACGCCTGGAGGCCGCGCGCGGCATCGTGCGGGCCCTCGACTCGTCCTGCCCCGAACTGCGCGAGCTGACCGCCCGCTGGGACGGGCGCCCCGACTCGGTGTGGCGCAAGCGGCTGGCCCGGCACATCAGGGGCTGCCGTCACTGCGCCGCGCCCGGCGAGGCGGTCGTACCGGCCGAACGGCTGCTCGTCGGGCTCGCGCTCGTCCCGATCCCGGTCGGATTCACGCTCTCGCTCGCCCTCGGCGGCAAGACGGCGGTCGCCGCGACGACCGCCGCCACGGGGGTCGGCTGGTCCGCCAAGGTCGTCGCCGCGCTCACCAAGCCCGCGGTCGCCATGACGGCCGGGGCGACCATCGTCGCGGGCGGCGCGTACGTCGTCACCCAGCCGGACGCGACACCGCCGCCGAAGGCCGCCGCGCCGCCCACCGCGGCGAGCACCTCGCGGCCGAAGGCACCGCGCCCCACCGCGAAGCCCAGCCCGTCACCGTCCCCCAGCAGAGCCCGGGAGGACCTGTACGGCACGGTCGTCGACGCCCTCGACAGGGCCCCGGACCCGAACGCGCGCCCCGCGGACCTGCCGCGCCGCCCCGAGTCCGGGCTCACCAGCACCGGCGGACCCAAGGCCGTGATGCAGCACCGCGGGGACAGCGTGACGCTCACCGGCCAGGGCTATGTACTGGTGCGCTGGCAGATCTCACCCAAGTCGCTGCCCGGCGCCCTCGTCATGCCGGCCTGGACCGGCCTCAAGGGGAAGCTGTTCCACGTGGCCTCGGGCGGCGGCCGCCGGATGGACGACACCTTCGCGGAGAACGCCGACGGCTACACGTCCGGCATGGGCGGATCCCGGGTCGGCTACGCCGTCCTGCCGGACGGCACCCAGCAGATGTGGCAGAACGAGTACTTCTACGTCGACGGCACCGTCACCCTCACCCAGAACGAGCGGGGCGCCGACTACGGGCTGATCGTCTTCCCGTCGAACCGGGAGTCCGTGACCAAGGACGTCACGACCGGCCCCGCCCAGGGCGCCATCCGCTACGGCCTCGTCCGCGACACCGGAAAGGACACGGCACCGATCCCTCAGTACGTCACGCGCTCGACCCCGGCCGATGCGGCGACGGTCCGTCAGAAATCGCGGGTGACAAGCTAGTTGCCTGTTCCTGGGCCGCCATCACCTCGTCCCCGTGGTCGAAGGCCCACGCCCCGAACACCTCGATCGGTTCGAGCAACGTCCGCCCCAGTGCGCTGAGTTCGTACTCCACCCGGGGCGGCGACCCGGCGTACGCGCGCCGCACGACCAGACCGTTGAACTCCAGCCGCCGCAGTGTCTCCGTCAGGACCTTCTGGCTGATCCCGCCGATGTGTCCACGCAGTTCACCCGGCCGCCGGGGCCCGTGTCGCAGGGCCCACAGGACCACGGCGTTCCAGGTGTTGGAGAGCAGGTCGAAGGCGAGCCGGGCACGGCAGTCGGCGAGGAAGAACGGTTCGGTGCTCACACACCGAATGGTGCCCGAGCGGCTTCCTACTGTCGTGGGGGATCGACCCACGGACCGGAGGTACGGGCGGATGCGCATAGGGATTCTCGGCACGGGCGGCATGGCGGACGCGCTCGGCACGCAGTGGCGGCGGGCCGGACACGAGGTGCGCGCGGGAAGCCGGTCGGGCGGACTGAGGGAGGCGGCCGAGTTCGGCACGGACGCGGTGCTGCTGGCGCTGCCCTATGCGGCCGTGGTCGACGTGGTCGCCGGTCTTGAGGACGTACTCCGGGGGCGGGTGCTGATCGACTGCACCAACCCGGTGGGCCCGGGCTTCGCCCTGCTCACGGCGGGCGGGCCCGCGGCGGCCGAGCGGATCGCCTCCGCCGCCCCGGCCGCGCGCGTCGTCAAGGCCTTCAACCTCTGTCACGTGGACGTCTGGCGGCTGACCCCGCCGGTCTTCGACGGCCGCCCGCTGGCGGTCCCGCTGTGCGGCGACGACGAGGCCGCGCTGACCGTCGTACGCGGGCTCGTACGCGACCTGGGCTGCGAGCCGTTGAACGCGGGCGGCCTGGACCGGGCCGGGCTGCTGGAGGCGACGGCGGCACTGCTGATCGGACTGTGGGTGGGCGAGGGGGCGGACGCCCAGGCGATCGCGCCGCCACTGGAGTTCGCGGGCCCCGCTCTCTAGTGCCGCGTCAGTCAGGGTTTGCCCGTCAAGGAGCGGCGTCCGGTGCGTGCTGGGCGTCGCGACGGGGCGAACCTTGGCTGACGCGGCACTAGCCCTTCGGGCCCTTGCGCAGGGAGCACAGGGTGTCGATGCGGTTCGTGGTGATCGAGTCGACGCCCGCGTCGAGGAGGCGCCGCATGGAGCGGCGGGTGTCGGGCGTCCACACCGAGACCAGATACCCGTCTCGGTGCGTACGGGCGATCACGTCGCGATTGGCAAGCCCGAAGCGGTAGTTGAGCCAGCGGGGCCGCACCGCGTCGAGCAGAGCGGGCCGCGGAGGCGCGAGGGTCGCCCAGGTGAGGGCGATCTCCGCGGCGGGGTCGGCGGCGCGGACGGCGAGCATGGTGTCGGCGCCGGCGCAGTAGTACACGCGCTCCTCGGCGCCGAGATCACGGATGACGCCGATGATCCGGCGGACGGCACGCGCGTCCGCCGGACCCGGCAGATCGACCATGAGCCGGCAGTCGTCCGTCGCCTTGAGGGCCTCCTCCAGCGTGGGAACACCGCCGTTGGTCAGGCCCCGCACCTCGTCCGAGGAGAGCGAGACCAACGGCCGGTCCTGCTCCCACAGCCGCTTCAGCGTGCTGTCGTGCAGCAGCACGGGCACGCCGTCGCGGGTGAGCCGGACGTCGAACTCCAGCGCGTCCGCGCCCCGTTGGAGCGCGGAACGCAGCGAGTCGATCGTGTTCTCACGGACGCGGTAGGGGTCTCCGCGATGGGCCACGGCTGTCACGGTACGCATGGGCCCATTGTGCTGGCTCAGGGAGCCAGCCAGGCAGAGGTGTACGTGTCGATGTCCGCTGCGAGCTTCGCCTTGCCGGCGTCGTCGAGGAAGGAGACCTCGACGGCGTTCTTGGCGAGCGCGGCGAGACCCCGCTCGTCCAGGTCGAGGAGGCGGGCGGCCACCGCGTACTCGTTGTTGAGGTCGGTGCCGAACATCGGCGGGTCGTCGGAGTTGATGGTGACGACGACTCCGGCCCGGACGAACTCCTTTATGGGGTGCTCGTCGAGCGTGCGGACCGCGCGGGTGGCGATGTTGGACGTCGGGCAGACCTCCAGCGGGATCCGGTGCTCGGCGAGGTGCGCGAGGAGCTTCGGGTCCCGGGCGGAGCTGGTGCCGTGCCCGATGCGCTCGGCGCGCAGCTCGGTCAGCGCGTCCCAGATCGTCTCCGGTCCCGTCGTCTCGCCCGCGTGCGGCACGGAGTGCAGGCCGGCCGCGATCGCACGATCGAAGTACGGCTTGAACTGCGGCCGGGGCACACCGATCTCGGGCCCGCCGAGGCCGAAGGAGACGAGGCCCTCGGGGCGGAGCTTGTCGGTGGTGGCGAGCCGGACCGTCTCCTCGGCGGATTCGAGTCCCGCCTCGCCCGGAATGTCGAAGCACCAGCGCAGCACGGTCCCGAAGTCGGCCTCGGCGGCCGTGCGCGCGTCCTCGATCGCCTCCATGAAGGCGCCCTCGTCGATACCGCGACGGGTCGACGAGAACGGCGTGATCGTCAGCTCCGCGTAGCGGATCTGCTGGCGGGCCATGTCCCGGGCGACCTCGTACGTCAGCAGCCGTACGTCCTCGGGGGTGCGGATGAGGTCCACGACGGACAGGTACACGTCGATGAAGTGAGCGAAGTCCGTGAAGGTGAAGTAGTCGACCAGGGCCTCGGGGTCCGACGGCACCTTGGAGTCGGGGTGGCGGGCCGCCAGCTCGGAGACGATACGGGGGGAGGCTGAGCCGACGTGGTGGACGTGGAGTTCGGCCTTGGGCAGTCCGGCGATGAAGGCATGCAGGTCGTGGTGGTCGGTCAAGGGTCTCTCCCCGGGACGGCGTCCGGCCGTGTGTCCGGCGGACGCGGGTGATCGGCTGATCGATGGTTCCGGGATCATCGTAGGACGCGGTCCGTGCGGGGGAGGCCCGGGCCGTAGCATGACGCTACGTACGAAAGAGGGGACTCCGCGCATGTCCGACGACGCGCAGACGCCGGATGCGGCGGCCGGCGACGAATCGGGGGCCCGCCCCGAGGACGCGGCTCCCGCGGCGAAGGTCCCGCTGAGCAAGCCGCCCGCCGAGCCGAACCCCTGGGCCGCGCCGGCGGACGCGGCCCCTGGAGAGGGGTCCGGCCCGACACCGCCCTCGGCGCACGATCAGCAGACGGTGACGTCGCTGCCGGGCGGGATGCCGCAGGTTCCGGGTGCGGGTGCGGGTGCGGGTGCGGATCCGGCGGCTCCGGTGCCGCCCGGCTCGACCCCTTCAAGCCCTTCGCCCTGGGCCAACCCGTTCGCGCCGCCGACCGCCTCGGCCCCGCCGAACCCCTTCGGGCCTCCCGCAGGTGCGCCCCACCCGTACGCGCCCCCGGCCGGGCCCCACCTCCACCCCACTCCCGGCTCCTCCGTCCCCCCGCCTCCCATTGCGCCCGAGGGCCCTGGACAGATGCCGTATGGGTACGGCGGCTACCCGGGCTACCCCGCTTACGGTGGCCCCGGCGGGGGTCCCGGCTACGGCTGGCCGGGGATGCCCATGGCGCCCAGCAACGGGCTGGGCACGGCCGGGCTCGTGCTTGGGATCATCGCGGCGGTCGGTTTCTGCCTGTGGCCGGTCGCCCTCGCCTGCGGGATCCTCGCGGTGATCTTCGGTGCGGTCGGGCGCGGCAAGGCTCGCCGCGGTGAGGCCACGAATCCCGGTCAGGCGCTGGCCGGCATCATCTGCGGCGCCGTCGGGATAGCCCTGGCCATCGCCTTCGTGGTCGTGTTCCTGATCGTCCCCGACGACTCCGACAGCGACTCGGGAACCGTTGACGACGGCTTCAACACGTCGTTGACCGCCTCTGCCTGACCTGCGGACCGGCGGGGGCTAGTCGCGCAGTTCCTCGCGCCCCTGGGGTCGGTGGGGGTCGATGCCGAGTGTCGACTGCCGGCCGTCCTTGGCTGAGCGCGCAGTTCCCCGCGCCCCTAAAAGCGTAGGACGCCCCATGCTTTTAGGGGTCCTTGCAGAAAGATCGTGTTGTGGCACGGTGGAGAGGTATGTGATCCCGTCTTCTGTGGGGTGTGACCATGGCGCGGCGGAAGCCGT